>CAXYZD010000062.1:0-13949 GCA_964293455.1 uncultured Acinetobacter sp.
CAGGCCACGGTTCACCAATGGCATCAAACTCACCACGAAACCACCCACTGACCACATTAATGGCAATACGCCCATGGGTGAGATGGTCGATGGTTGCTAGTTGTTTCGCCGCAAGCGCAGGCTTCCAAGGGCCCGGTAAAATAGCAGCAATCACTTTAAGCTTTTCAGTTTTCGCTAAAATCCCATGGCTAAAACTCACCGATTCATGCTGATTATCTGCGTTATAACCTGCAGTAAAACGGATTTGCGTCAGTGCATATTCAAAGCCACTTTTCTCCGCTGCTTGTGCTAAACGGACATTATATTCGTAGCTCCAATCGGTACGTTGTTCAACATTGCTGACGACTAAACCACCGCTGACATTGGGAACCCAATAAGCAAAAGTAATATGATTTTGTGCTTGTGCCATTTTACGACCCTCATTTGTTTTGTGTCTTTACGCGACTTTCGATTTTGGTTTTTTGGAGTGTAAACGTGCTTCAGCAGCATCTAAACTAGGCACAGCAGCAGAGGGTAGGACTTCTTCTTGTTCAATTTGCTTGTTAATACCGAGATTTTGGCTCGCTTGTTGAGATTTTGTTTTGATGGATTCTGCACGCTGACCTTTGGCAGGTGCCCATTCTAAAATTGGCAGTGCACGTGCAATAGCTAAAGTGATACGGTCACGAAGGAATTCGCTATGAATGGTATATTCAGGGGTGAAATCACGATCTGTGGCATATACGCCAATTGGTAAAGTTTGTGCTTGAAAAAAACTAAACAATGGACGAAGTTGATGCTCTAAAACAAGAGCATGGCGATCTGAACCACCTGAAGCTGCAAGTAATACAGGTACGTCAACCAATGCAGTTTGTTCAACAAAATCAAAAAAATGTTTAAATAAACCTGTAAATGATGCACGGTAAACAGGGGTACCTACAATTAAAGCATCGGCAACTTCTACTGCAGCTAAGTCATCTTGTACACGTTGTGGCAGTTGGTTACGGTAAATTGCACCACCTAATAACGAGCCAATTTCGCTGAATTTGATGAAATGCACTTGAATAGGGGTTGCTTCACCAAGCTCATCTAAAATGGCTTGAACTAAAGCTTCGGTTTTTGATGGGTGATTTAATCCACCTGAAACAGCAACAATATTAAGGGGCTTTTGAAGATTTGGAAAAGACATAATAGAACCTAAAACTTGATAATCTCGGAATAGGTTTATTAATCAATATTCAGGATTATGCTGTAAAATAAGCAAAAACAGATTGGTTATCAGAATTTAAGATATACGTGAAAAGTATAGAATTTGAATGATTTAAGCGAATTAAGTTATTGATAAAATATATTATATTTATAGAGAATAAGTATTTCATTTTCAGTGGTTTGAGTTATATAAAAAGCTGATATCTATTTCAGATAATGTGTAAATTATTCAGATAATGTGTAAATTATGCCGAAATTGAGGATATTTTAGGATAAGTTTAGAAAATATCCTGAAATTCATGAATATTTGCATATCCTTAACAGTAAAAGTGGGGTTAGAATGATACTCTGTGCTGGAAATTTTTCGTTTCGCTTATGAATATTTTAATCGTTGATGATCACCCATTGTTTCGCCACGCTTTAATTCAAGCGGTACGATACAGTTTACCGCAGGCTCAAATTAGTGAGACTGCTGCAGTAAATGAGTTCTATGAGCGTTTAGAGAATGGTCCAGAACCTGATTTAGTGCTGTTAGATTTAAATTTACCAGGCGCTTCAGGCTTTTCTGCATTGGTTCACGTTCGTGCACAATATCCATCTTTGCCGATTATTGTTGTATCGGCGCATGAAGAAGTGTCTATTATTCAGCGCTCAATTGCACATGGTGCGATGGGTTATATTCCAAAATCGGCACATCCAAGTCATATTGGGGAAGCGATTCGTCAAGTACTCGAAGGTGATATTTGGTTACCACCGAACTTGCCTGCGAATATGAATTTTGACCCACGTGCAGCTGATGAAACTGCATTGGCAGAACGTATTCAGTCTTTAACACCGCAGCAGTTCCGTGTATTGATGATGGTGGCTGAAGGGCTGTTAAATAAACAAATTGCCTATGAACTGGAAGTATCAGAAGCAACTATTAAAGCGCATGTCACGGCCATTTTCCGTAAACTTGGTGTGCAAAATCGTACGCAAGCAGTACTTGCTATTGGCGCTTTAAATATTGAAGAGCGAAAAATCTAAGAGAATAAACATCGTGCTATTTTATGCATAGCACTTTTATTTAGATTTAAAAAGACCTCATAAGAGGTCTTTTTTGTGCTTAAGTTTTTATAGATTAAGCAATGCAGTCTTGCTTGCCAATGAGGTCAGGGCAACCTAGCGGATTTAAGGCACACTTTAGATCTTCAATTTGTTCTTGGGTGACTTGACCTTGAGATTTAAGATATTCTGCCACGCTATCATCACGTAGACTTAGGAATGCCGCGTCATAAACGCCTAAATCGACAAATAATGCGGCTGTTTGTAGGCTGTTGAAACGGTCGAGGAAAATATCGTTGCCATACATTAAGAAAATATGATCAAGTTCAGCATGCATATCTACTGCCAAACGTTCTGCAAGAGTGTTTGGAGGTGTTTTAATAAAAAGTAAATCAGAAAGCTCATCGAATTGAGTCATATCAAGCACAGCTTCACCTGTTTTAACTTTACCTAGCCATGCTTTAAAGACCAGTACTGCACCGCCACGAAGTAACATACTCCAAATTTGATGGCGAGTTTCTTCATTTAAACAGTCACACTCATTTTGTAGGCTTTGAATCAGTAATTGTTCTTGTTGGGCTAGCTTGTCGAATAAGCCAAGACCTTGTGGCTGGTAGGCAATCGGGCTAAAAACATCAAAGTTAAGTTCTTCAAATACTTTGAGGGCAAGTGGTACAGAACTGCGATATAACACATCTAATGCTTGTCGTTGTGCATCATTGAACTTACTAAATTTAAACAGTTCATTCCAATTAATCTCAGGAAGAATTGCATTTGCACCATACTGACGATGGAATTGTTGTGTTTGATTCTGACCGTGTAAAACTGATTCTGTAATATTCATGCGTCTACTCCTACTGCAAATTTATGGAATCAATTTGATCGCAACGTCCTTGCGCGAAAAGAAAGATTCAATGATGTTAATTGATTTATGAATTATACGAATTTCAAGAGATATGCGACTAAAGTCTAAATACAGCTAAAGTTATAATTATTTGATATATAAATCAAATAATTATAAAAATTGTAACTAAGTATACAACTGTATATTTATAATTTGAGCAAAAATGCCATATCAAAATAAACAATGAAATTTTTCGCCAATTACAGAGTGAATTTTAGGGGTATTTTTGAAAACTTTTGCATAATTAAAAAAATGAATTGCTATTTTTCTGAGTGATCGAACAGAAAAAGCCTCCGAAAGAAATTTTATGGAGGCTTTAAATGTATCAAAATATATTTTTAACACAGAATGAAATGTCCAAGTATTTGGACATTTTTTCAGATGTTATTTAGAAATTTTCAGGCCTGATAACCATGAACGTAAAGATGCAGGCTTGAGTGGTTTTCTTAATAAAACGATGTTCAGCTCTTTTAAAAGCTGTGGTAATTCAGGATCAGAATCTGCGGTAATGAGTGCCACAGGCACATTTTCTTGACGGTTTCCAGTAATAAAATCGAGTCCGATTTTTTGGTTATTTAGATGCTGATCGACTAACCAAACTTGAATATTTTCCTGCTGAATAATTTCCAAAGCTTGTTCAGGTTCGGTGGCTTTAAACACCTGATAGCCCCACTTAGTCAGTAAAGTGCTCATACCTTCTAAAATGGTTTCATCATTGTCCAAGCATAAAATTTTATAGGCTTTGGTTTTCAGTGGTACGGCTTGTACAGGTGCAGCAATAATTTTAGGTGCAGCAACCTCAGGCACTTCAATCATGAAGCATGAACCTCGCCCAATTTCTGAATAAACATGTACAGGATGATCAAGCAGTCCTGTCATACGTTGCACAATGGCAAGTCCAAGCCCTAAACCTTGTTCACCCCATGGTGAGGTATGCCCACAGCGTTCAAACTCTTGAAATAGTTTAATCCGTTGTTCCTCTGCAATGCCTGGACCTGTATCCCAAACACCGATACGGATATAGCCGAAACGATCTGATGCTCTTAATACGCCAACGATGACACGACCACGAGCGGTATAACGTAGTGCATTGCTGACAAAATTTTGAATAATACGACGAATCCATTGTGGGTCGGTATCTATCCAAAATTGAGCATCATGCACGTGAAAGCGAATTTGACGTTGTGCTGCAATCGATTTGAATTGTAATTCAAGGTCGTTGAGCAAGTCATGTAACGGATAAGGCTGACGTTTCGGTTGAATCGTCCCACCTTCAAGGCGAGCAATATCAAGCAGGGCAGAGAGCATGCTTTCTGCACCATGTAAGGCACGATCTAATTGTTGTAATGTCTTACGGTCATCATCAGACTGAATACTTTGCTCAAGTGCGGTACTAAATAAGCGTGCTGCATGCATCGGCTGTAATAAATCATGGCTTGCTGCGGCAATGAAGCGACTTTTTGACATATTGGCACGGTCAGCTTGTTCACGTGCAAGTTGTTGTTCAGTTAAGGCATTTGCCAATTGTTGGGTACGGTCGTGTACACGACCTTCGAGCAAAGCTTCATTTTCACGGAATGCGGTAATATCGGCAAATGTTGTTACAAAGCCACCACCTTCAATCGGATTACCTCGCATTTGAATCACGAGCCCATCTTTACGAATACGTTCAAATTCATGTGCACTGCCGACTTTCATCCAATGAATCCGCTTACGCACATGTTCCTCAATTGAACCCGGTCCACATTCACCACGTTCTGCATTATAGCGAATCAGGTCTGAAATTGGACAGCCGACATAGACCAAATCTTTTGGATAATCAAAAAGTTTTAAGTATTGATTATTCCAAGCGACCAAACACATATTTCCATCAACCACACTCACGCCTTGAGTCATGTGGTCAATCATGGTCATGATCAGATTTTGGTTAAAACGTTGCCATTGTGAAGCCTGATCGAGAATATTGGCAACTTGACCCAAAGCTAAACCATTATTGACCATGGCTGTGGTCAGCAGGGTACGGGCTGAAGCAGCACCAATCGTTCCTGCTAAATACTGCTCTGTAAAACGCCACCACATACCATTTGCACTGCTATTTTCATTGAGTACTACATTGTTCATGCTACAAAATTGCTGAAAGGCATGAACGGTTGGCCCTTCACCTGTAATACGTTTGGCAAGTGCAATTAAATCACCAACTTTTAGGCGAGCAACATCATGATGTAAATAGCTAATTTCCGTTGATGTACTTTGAGCTGGAAGCGGTTTGGTTTCATAATAAAAGAAACTTTCCGCCTGAATTTGTTCTGCAATACTTGGGCGATAAATACGTGAAATCCAAATATAAAGCGTAATATTGAGCCCAAGTGCCCAAATAACGCCGTGTGTGAGCGGAGCAAACGATTCAAAACCCAGTAAAGCTTCAGGTCGTAGCCAATTAATTCCAAATGGCCCCATGGCTAAAAACTGTTGCCCGATGACGCTATATTCAGAAGGGAAACTACGTAAAACGGTGGGGAGTAAAAGGGTATAACTCCATAAGATAAACCCTGTCACTAAGCCTGCATATACCCCTTGACGACTACCACCACGCCAATACAATCCACCAATCAGCGCAGGTGAAAACTGCGCTACAGCACTGAATGCCAATAAGCCAAAGATGGAGAGTTGATCAATATCATTAAAGAAATGGAAGAATAAGAAGCCAAGAAACATCACCGCAAGAATACAGACTCTACGGGTAAATTTAAGTACTTGAGGCAGTCGTTTATCATGCCGCGAAATGATATTGAAGCGCCACAGTGCAGGCATGATTAAGTCATTACTGAGCATAATGGACAATGCCACAGACGAAACCAACAGCATGCCTGTAGATGCTGAGAAGCCACCTAAAAATGCCAATAAGGTGAGCCAATCTTGGTTATAACTTAAAGGCAAAGATAAAACTGCAATATCAGGAATTGATAGATATTCTGGTGCTGCGTGCAATGCCCAACTTGCAATGGGAATAATCGCAACAATGGTTAAAATCAGATAAGCGGCAAACCAACGGCGTGCGCCACGAATATGTTTTTCATCACGTAATTCAACCACAGCGACATGAAACTGGCGTGGTAAACAAATGATTGCGAGCGAGGCGAGTAGCGTTTGTACCCAAAATGTTTCAGGTACACCAAAGAGCTGAACTTGGTGGAAGGTTTGCGTAACATCTTTTGAAATTTGAACAATATTTTCAGGTGCTTCAAAAATAAAAAACAGGGCAACACAGAGTAGGGCAAATAGTTTAACGAAGGATTCAAATGCCACGGCTAACATTAAACCACCATGCTGTTCTGTATTGGCAATTTGCCGTGTACCGAACATCATGGCAAGGATCGCAAGCACCGCAGTCAGTCCAAGTACACCATTGGTGGTGGTCGAAACGACTTGGGTATTGTGATCGAGCATGACCGATGCACTCAGTGCAATCGCACGTAGCTGTAGAGCCAAATACGGAATAATTGCAACCACAGCCAAAATGGTCACTAAAGATGCTAGCGTCCCACTTTTGCCATAACGTGCTGCAACAAAATCGGCAATGGATGAAATCGCATGATGCTGTCTTACACGACCCAATCTACGCCAAATATCATAGCCTAAACCGACAAAAATGAGAGGTCCAAGATAAATAGGTAAAAAAATAATTCCCTCACGAACAGCCGCTCCTGTTGCACCATAAAAGGTCCAAGATGAGCAATACACCCCTAGTGTTAGACTAAAGAGAATCATTCGTCCGCGCGTGCTTAATCGGCTTGCATGCTTCTCTCCGAAGAAAGCACAGACAAATAAAACGAGGATGTAAAGGGCGAGAACCCCAATAATCAACCAACTGTTCATAAGGTTTACAGTGTAAAGGACTGTTGTAATGATACCGCATTGAACAACTTTGATATTGATTTTAAGCCAAATTTAAAGACCAAAGTCTAAGTTACGTGACCCCCCTAATATTGTTAATTTGAACGCAGTAAAAAAATGAATAAAAAGCAATCAGCGGACTGATAGCTTATCAAGGAGTAGCGTGATGGATGAGAAACAAGTAGAAGCGATTCTTCAAAATCCAAAATTTAAGGAAATGGTCGCTAAAAAAAGTAAATTAAGTTGGACACTAACGGCAATTATGTTGTTTGTTTATGTTGGATTTATGCTTTTAGTTGGCTACAACAAAGAATTATTATTGACTAAAATTTCATCTGATGGTGTGACTACATTAGGCATGCCTCTTGGTCTAAGTATTATTGTTTTGTCATTCGTACTTTGTGGCGTTTATTCATATATTGCCAATAACAAATTGGATAAATTGAATGAAGAAGCGATGAAAGAAGTGCAAGCAATCGCACATGCAAAAGGACAACACTAAGATGATGAAATGGAATTCGTTAAAGACTAAAGCAACGCTTGCATCAACTGCATTGCTGTCTACCGTTGCTCAGGCAGGTCCTGATTTAGGTGAGGCACAACAGCAAGCAACCAACTGGCATGCGATTATCATGTTTGCCATTTTTGTTGGTTTTACGCTACTCATTACGAAATGGGCTGCCAAGCAAACAACCAGTACAGCAGATTTCTATACTGCAGGTGGTGGTATTTCAGGTTTCCAAA
The DNA here is from genome assembly GCA_964293455.1 of uncultured Acinetobacter sp. GTDB lineage: Bacteria > Pseudomonadota > Gammaproteobacteria > Pseudomonadales > Moraxellaceae > Acinetobacter. The sequence goes on from CAXYZD010000062.1 coordinate 7,775, forward strand.
ATGGTTTAGCGATTGCAGGTGACTATATGTCAGCAGCATCGTTCTTGGGTATTTCTGCACTGGTATTTAGTTCTGGTTTTGATGGTCTACTGTATTCATTAGGCTTCATGGTCGGTTGGCCAATTGTATTGTTCTTGGTCGCTGAACGTTTACGTAATTTAGGTAAATTTAACTTATCTGATGTTGTTTCATTCCGTTTAGCAGAAAAACCAGTGCGTACTTTGGCTGCAGTAAGCTCACTGGTTGTTGTTGCGTTTTACTTAATTGCTCAGATGGTTGGCGCAGGTCAGTTGATCAAACTGTTATTTGGTTTGAACTATAATATTGCTGTTGTGATCGTTGGTCTTCTGATGATGGCTTATGTAATGTTTGGTGGCATGTTGGCAACAACGTGGGTACAAATCATTAAAGCGGTGATGTTGCTGTCTGGTGCAACGTTTATGGCATTTATGGTCATGAAAGGTGTTGGTTTCAGCTTCTCAAATATGTTTAGCCAATCTATTGATGTTTTTGCAAAAGTACATGAAATGACGGTTGCTGAAGCATCTAATATTATGGGACCAGGTAAACTTGCGGCTAATCCACTAGATGCATTGTCTTTAGGTTTAGCACTCATGTTTGGTACAGCGGGTCTTCCACACATCTTAATGCGTTTCTTTACGGTTAAAGATGCCAAAGAAGCACGTAAATCTGTGGTTGTAGCAACAGGTTTCATTGGTTACTTCTACCTTTTAACTTTCATTATTGGTTTCGGTGCGATTCTTTTTGTATCAAACAACCCACAATTTTTAGATGTCGCAAAAATGGCTGTGACTGGCAAGCTAGAGCTTGTTGGTGGTAATAACATGGCTGCGGTTCACTTGTCTGATGCGGTTGGTGGTGACTTGTTCATGGGCTTCATTTCAGCTGTAGCATTTGCAACAATCCTTGCGGTTGTAGCAGGTCTGACACTGTCTGGCGCATCTGCAATTTCACATGACTTGTATGCAAATGTATTTAAGAAAGGTCAAACAACACCTGAATCTGAATTACGTATGTCTAAAATTGCGACACTAGGTCTAGCAATTTTTGCGATGATTTTGGGTATCGTGTTTGAAAAACAAAACGTTGCATTCATGGTTGGTTTAGCATTCTCTGTAGCAGCCTGTGCAAACTTCCCAGTACTTGTACTCTCAATGTTCTGGAAAGGTTTAACCACTCGTGGCGCTGTTGTTGGTGGTGTTGTAGGACTAGGACTTGCAGTAACACTGATTATTTTATCGAAAGCAGTTTGGGTCGATACTTTAAAAATCTCTGATACACCAGTGAATCCATTCAATGGTCCTGCAATTTTTGCAATGCCACTGGCATTCTTCTGCTGTTGGTTCTTCTCTGTAACAGACAAATCTGCACGCGCACAAGCTGAGCGTAAAGCATTTGATGCACAGTTTGTACGTTCACAAACAGGTATTGGTATCTCAGGTGCTTCAGATCACTAATCTGATTCACATAAAAAAAACACCTCGCTTGAGGTGTTTTTTTATGTCGAAAAATTGCAAAATTTGAATAGACGAAGCAGTACATTGTTTATCTATTCATCCTAAATTTAAATGTGCTAATTTGCAGTGATTGAAATAAAACAAAAACTGATTAAAGATGAAAATAATCACACACTTTTGGCAAGACTTAAAATTACTTCCTTCCGCATGGTTGCTGCTTATTCAACTTGGAAGTTTATTTCTCTATCTATTTACTTCGCAAAGTCGAAGCTATCAAATTTTAACATGGGCGATGGGTGTACTTGCACTATTGGTCATTGCCAAAGTGATCCGAAATACACCGACCTTTACGATTTTGGGTTTGATCTTTGTGACAGGTGCATTGCTCAACTCATTTGTTATGTTGATGGGAGATGCATCGGTTTTTATACAAGTGGCAGCGCATTCATTTGAAGCAGCAGCCTATTTTTGTGCTGCCTATGGTCTAGTTCGCTATATGTTTGAAGACCGTTATTTGACCAAGGATGAATTGTTTGCAGCAGGCGCCGTGTTTACTTTATTGGCTTGGGGATTTGCATTTCTCTACAACATTTGCCAGTTATTGTTACCAAATAGTTTTATCAATCCAAATCATATGGCTGATCATCAAACATGGTTAGATTTATTGTTTATGAGTTTTAGTTTACAGTCAGCAACAGGGCTTTCGGACTTGATTCCACTTGCACCTGCAGCTAGAGTGATCGCAATGCTTCAAATGTTTTGCGGAGTGATGTATTTTGCGTTGATCGTTTCTCGCATGATCGCTTTGCAATATATTGCACATAAAAAAGACCAGAATGAATAAGCGTAAATGGTTACATTTACTAAACTGCTGAAAACAACAATTTAAATTACAATTCTTACCGAACTCGAACGATTTTCTACAGAGTTCGTCTTTTTTTACATCTGTAAATACCTTTTTGACTTTAAAAGTCTGTCCTTTAAATATAAAAACCTGGGGGAAATATGCCTTCCAAAAAAACAACTTGGTTTGATAACGTCAATCCAAATGTTTTCTTAAGTACTGTTGGAATTATCTTTATTTTTCTGATGGTTGTCATCTTTGCACCAGATGCATTTGAACTCATTACACAACAAATGAAACAGTGGATCACAGATTCATTTAGTTGGTTCTATGTATTATCGGTTGCGATTTTTTTAATTGTACTCATTTTTATTGCCACTTCCGAAATGGGCAAAATTAAATTGGGTCCAGATCATAGTCAACCTGAATACAGCAATGGTTCATGGTTTGCAATGTTATTTACAGCAGGCATGGGTATTGGGCTGATGTTCTTTGGTATCGCTGAACCTGTGATGCATTATGCCAATCCACCCACAGGTGATCCACAAACCATTCAATCCGCACAGCAAGCCATGAGAATTACCTTTTTCCATTGGGGTTTTCATGCATGGGCAATCTATGCCATCGTCGGACTAACTTTAGCGTATTTTGCATTTCGTTATAACTTGCCACTCAAGGTACGCTCAGGCTTATATCCATTGATCGGACAAAAAATTTATGGTCCGATTGGGGATGCTGTTGATACTTTTGCAACCATTGGTACAGTCTTTGGGGTTGCGACAACTTTAGGCTTTGGTGTAACCCAAATTAGCTCAGGTTTAAGTTATTTATTGGGTTGGGAAAGCACGCTTAGCATGCAAATCATACTGATTATTTTTGTCAGTAGCTTGGCTTCATTGTCTGTTTTTTTAGGCTTAGATAAAGGAATTAAGCGTTTATCTGAGTTGAATTTGCTCTTAGCCTTGCTGTTGCTTGTTTTTGTTTTTTTTGCAAGTTCAAGCGTTTATATTTTACAAGGCACGATTCAAAATGCTGGACAGTATTTTTCCAATTTGTTTAGCATGACCTTTAATTTATATGCTTATCAACCAGGTGATTGGATTGGCGGTTGGACAATCATGTATTGGGCATGGTGGATTTCATGGTCGCCATTTGTGGGTATGTTCATTGCAAGGGTATCCAAAGGGCGTACGATTCGTGAATTTATTGTCGGTGTATTGCTTATTCCGACAGGTTTCACCCTGATTTGGATGGGCTTCATGGGTAATGCGGCTTTATTTAGCATTTTGGAGCAAGGACACGTTGGACTGATTTCAGCAGTACAACAGGATTCTTCAGTCGCACTCTTTGAGTTTCTCACCTACCTTCCATTGGCAAGTATTTCGAGTTTAGTCGCTACAGTTCTGATCATATTATTTTTTGTGACTTCGGCAGATTCAGGTGCCTTGGTGACCGATTATTTAACTGCGAAAACTGAAAACTCTCCAATATGGCAACGTCTATTTTGGACAGCATTAATGGCTATTTTGTCCATTATTTTATTGGTTGTTGGTGGTTTAGGCGCATTACAATCGGCAACCATGCTGAGTGCTTTGCCATTTACTATCATCATGTTGCTCCTGTGTTGGGGACTGCTTAAATCATTACGTCTAGATGTTATGAAAACCCAAGCCTTACAAGTGGCACGAATTACGCCACGTGCTGTGCAAAATCCGCGGAGTTGGCAGCAAAGATTAGGACTGATTATGCATCATCCTCATCATCATGTAGACGTTCAAAACTATATTAATCACGAGGTGATTAAAGCATTTGAAAGTGTACGTTATGAATTTAAACGACGACATTTGAATGTTTTAGTGAAAGAAGTTGAAGATGGTCTTCAACTGAGCGTAGATCATCATGATGAATTTAACTTTATTTATAAAGTGATTGCACGCCCGACAGTTGCACCAAGTTTTATGATGGATGAAGAACATCAAGAAACGGATAATTTTTACCAAGCTGAAGTCTTTTTACGAGAAGGTGGTCAAAATTATAATGTGATGGATTGGACGCAAGATGATTTATTGCAAGATATCATTGATCAATATGAGCGCCACTTACATTTTTTAAATGTAGTTCGGAATTAATATTTTTATTACGTAATATAAAGCATAAAAAAGGACGCTCATATGAGCGTCCTTTTTTAATTCAATGTCTAAGATTTAAACTTAGAAACGGAATTTAGCATTTACGCCAACAGATTGAGTATCGCCAACGTAAGCAATCGCTTGACCTTTAGCTGCTTCGTAGTTTGCATTTACGTAGCTTGCACCAACTGCAATAGCAGGAGTGATGAAGTAATTTACGTTCGCACCCCAAGCTGAATCAGGTGTACCTTCATAGCTTGATGCTGCATAAGAAGCACCAACGCTTAATTTAGGATTCAAATACACATCAGTTTTGAATTGGTAAGCTGTTGCATCGCCATAGATGATTGCAGATTCAAAACCAATTGACATATTTGTGTTGTCAATACCGCCAACGTATTTAGCACGAGCAGTGATTGCATCTTGGTCTTCACCAATCGTTGCAGCTTCAGCAGTCGCTTTAGCAACGCCGTTACCCATAACATTGAATGCATCAATCGCAGCTTGGTCAGCAACATTAGTATAACCAACAGCAACCAAGAAGTTTTGAGTTGGAAGTGCACCAATTTCTAAAGCATAACGGTCGCCCTGATCATCAGATGCGTTGTTATTTTTGCTGTCTAAAGTCGTGTGGCTATAAGATGCACTTGCATAAGCAGGAACGAATTTAGTTGGAACATAAATTTCAGCTTTAGCACCGTAGTTATGCGCAGCAATATCAATTCCATGACTACCAATTTCGCCATAGTTGTAAGCCAAAGATACATTTGATGCTTGGTTTACAAAAGCAGCTTCAGCAAGTGGACCTTTTGTTGCGTCAACATTTTTGAAGTAATAAGTTCCTTGAAGACCACCAGTGAAATCTTTTTCATTCACAGTTGTATCTGTATACTCAGATTGACCTTGTACTTCAAATTGGTATGCTTGAGCACCGGTCATGGCTAATAGTAGAGCAGTGGCTAAACCGAGTTTTTTCATGATGATTTCCAAAGGTTAAAATGGGTTAAACAAGCGGTATTATATTGTTACAAAATATTATAGCAATCATACTTAACAATAATAAACATTTGATGGTTTCATTTAAGTATGTTGAATATGAAAGGTCTTATTTTTGTATGTTGCGGTTAGACTTTATAAAAACTTAAATTATAACAACGAGCTAAATTTTGATATGCACCAAAATATGCAAAATTCTGGTTCAATTTTATTGAAAAAGTGATTGTAAAAACAAGTTATATGTTTATATATTATTGTTAATATGAATGAATAAACGATGTTCTATATCATTAAAATTGTATATTTAATATGCCAAAATACATAAAAAGTAAATTATCTTATATTTTTATCATTCAGTAACGTAACTGTGATCATATCAATATTAATCGAATATTTTGATAAATAGTCTAATTCTGATCAAATTAATCAACTTTACATAATGAAAATTATTTCACATAATGTTTCTATTAAACAGAGATTAAATTTTTAATCTCATTGTTGCAAAATTTGTGTTTTATATGCCCAATTTTCCCCAAAGTTGGGCTTTTTTTTGTCTAAAATTTTAGATTGGTTGAAAGATAAAATGTTGCGGGAAATGATTATTAAGGCAACATCAAGAATAATATTATTGCATCAATATGGTGCAAATAATAATATAAAATTTATAATTATATACTCTGTACACGACAAAAATAGATAACTCATTGAAATAATGTCATAATAATTGT
>CAXYZD010000063.1:0-13786 GCA_964293455.1 uncultured Acinetobacter sp.
ATACGTTGTGATTTATCAGCATCAATAATGAAGCGAGGTCGGTTCTTGCGATTTTTGAGTTGTTTGAGCCTAAGTATATTCTGTTGCCACAGCATGAGTGTCTCAATTGGAAAATCATATTGTTGTGAAAGAAGCTCTGGTGTATATGATTGATCTAAGGCTTTGAGGATTTTTGTGAACAGTAAATAGGAATACCCAGATTGACTAGTGCCATAAATGTAGCTCTGTTTAGTTGGTTGATAATCTTTTTTATGTATAGGCGTATTTGATCGTCTATCAGTATCTAATGCTATTGCATGAATCGCCTGATTCATTGGAGTATCAAAATTGCTGAGATGCATTTCTTTTGTATGTTTCAACGGCGTTATTAAAGTTGGACAAATTTTTTGAATAATTTGGGTGGAAAGCATTGGGTCAAATTGACGTAATTGAAAACCTGCCATCACATAGCTGAGATGGATATAGCTTCGGAAGGTCTCGTTTGGTTCAATATGACCGAGCAGGTGCGCAATTAAATACCAGCTGTCTTGTGGTGCTTTAGAGCGTAATAGATGACTTCTGATGAGGTTGTAATGATCGTTTGAATAGTCCGTGAATGCAACTACAAACTCGTAGTCCATAGTCAAAATTATAGCGAGGTTATTCGCTGCAGTATGCCGTAAAGAATGAAAAGAATAACGATGACCAGGCAATATTGCATCTAGGATGCGTTGAAAAGGAAGTGTCACCATATTAGGTTTAAGGCGTTCAGTACTGTTCCACATCGTGAACAAGTATTGACTGGGCCTATAAGCACGGCGCCGTACTTGACAGTAATGTTGAAATTTAAGATGCTCCTCTTGAGTTAGTAGAATTTGAACGTTGAGATTGCGTTCAGCACTATCTGTTTTAAGTAAATGTTGTTGATGCTTTGCACGATATGGACGTATCCAAATTGAACTGGCTTGAATACCTTCAACATCCTTGATTCGCATGCCGAGTATTTCATTAATGCGCATCCCTGTGCGAAAAGCTATCGTATATACGATACTTAACATTTCTAAATCATGTACCGTATAACGTGAGTTTTGATAGTGTGCAAGCTGAACGAGTAGATGTTTGAAGGTTTTTCCTGAGATGATTTCAGCTTTTGGTGAGCTGAAATCTTGACCTTCGGTCTGCAGTGGAAATGATTCAGCATTGAATAGCATTTCTTGAAATTGATGGAATCGTTTTAAGAGGGCGAATTTCTGTGATTTAGATTTACCGACGCCGTTTAACATGCGGTTGTAGATCACGTCTAGATGGTCGTTGAGATTGGATTCTTCTATAAAGTCAGTGCTATGTAGTAACCATGTCTCTGCTAACTTGGTGTAATAGCTATAAATTGAGGAATGGCGAATTTTTTGTTGTTGAGCGATATAGTGCAAGTACTTGTTTTGATCGAGCTGATAAAGCTCTGTGATTTGCTTAATATCTTCTGTAGTCGGACGAAATAAGCTAAATAGCCAAAGCCCAAGCCGTTTGGCATTTTCTGGAAGATTGGCATGTTGGCTATGCAGAAGGTTACATAGATCTGAGGTGGTCTTATGAGTATTTTTGAAGAACGCCAAAATTTGTTTATGTAAAGCAGTGAGTGCCTCAAGCGGATCCTCAGTGTGTAATTTTTCCTCTTTTGCTTTGTCTTTGATATTTTGGGGCTGTGGTTCTTCAGTTTGATAGGAGTGGTCAAGTGTTAGCTGAGGTGAGAGATAGCGTTTAAAAGCACTTGGACTTAAGCCACAGGTTTCTATTTCTTCAGTTAAACACAGTGCAAGCGCAGGGCTTAAATTGACCTCGTCTAGTTGCATAAATGAATGACTTGAGGCTTGTAAAAGCTGATTAAATTTATTCTGGTTAAAAGAAAGCTCTAAGGCATTAAAAATGTAACGGATATAAGTATAGCAATCGTGTTGGATATCTATTAATTGTGTCTTAAATCGAGTAATCCAGAGCTGTGTTAGCCGGTCTGGTACAAAATTTCGAGATTTCCTTAAGGTTTGTTTAGGATCATATAAATCACCATATTGCGGCGATTGAGGTTCTAAGAATAGAAGCGGAAGTTGTAAGGTCTGAAGATGGTAGATTGCTTCATCAGATTTGAGATGTTCAAGTAAAGCATTCAAGCTTGAATGATGTGAAAGTCCGCCGTACAGGATTGCACTTATAAGAAGATTGCCAACAATTTCATCATCCGAATAATATTCTACAGTATGCCAATAACGCCAGAGTCGCCCTTTTAAATATGTGAGATATTTCGAATTCTCTAACCAAGATTCATTAAAGAGTAAAGAGGCTCGTTGAATAGAAGCGAGGTGCTGCGTAGGCAGTGGTAAGTCTGCATCATTGGTGCGATTGTATTGAATGATGTGTTTGCGGAAGTGCTGATAAAAGCTCTTTTTTAAAGAAAAGCTTACTTTTTGTTGCTCTAAGTGCTGAATCACTTGGTTATAGAGATCTGGGAAATTTTGTGATTGTTGTGCCTGTTGTAATTTTTCTTGGGAGAGAAACTCCTCAATAATCAATTGAATATGTAAGCGCTCTTTCATTTGTTTTTTATTTCTATCTTTAGCACGGCGCTCATGTGCATAATGTTTTTGTTTAAGCATGTTCATACATCCCATCAATTTGGTAAGCGTGCTGCATATCGTTGAGGCAGTTGGCGAGTTCTTTATATTGTTGAAGCGAAAGACTTGAGAATTTTTGCCCCATTTCTTGTTGGTTTTGCTCATGCCCAAACAAAGCCAGAATGAAGTTTTCATCTGCTTTTTCGGTGAGATATGCACGAGCTGTGTGCCTAAGCCAATTGGCATGATCAAGTTGCATAATACGAGTGAAACTGTTGACTAAATGAGGGCTGAGGGCTTGCCATTGACCATGTTGATAGACACTGAGAAGGGGTCTTTTACTGCTTAAAATTTCTTGAATATACGGTTGATGCTCTGGGTGTAGTTGTTTAAATTCATTTAAGTAGGTAATGAATAAGCGGATTTCCTTCACAACAAAATCACATAATGGGATTAAACGCCCATCATCCGTTCTTGAGTGAATTTCTTTATCAGAAATCCAAAGCCACTGTTGTTTTAAATCGAAATTTTTTAAGAAACCCGGGAACTCGCTGACAGGTCGAGCAGCACTGAACAATAATAAAATATGCCACAGCCAGACATTGTAATGATTGAACATCTCAAGCATTTGCCCATGGTGTTTAGCTTGAATAATCTGATGTTGTAAATATGCAAATATCGCCGTCACTGTTGCAGGTTTCGGCGCTTTACAGCTACCAAATCTTTCTCGATCATCATCAATGACATGGATTTCTTTTGCTAAATCATTTGATAGTTTTTGTACTGTACCCTGATAGCTTTGCTGCAAACGGTAGATTGGATACGAACAATATGAAATAGAAACTGATCGATTTGCATCGATGCCTGTAAGAATGTCGGCTAGTTGTTCATTTTGAGTGTAATGGTAAATACAGTGATGTAATAAAACACTTATTTTTTTAGTTGATAACGACGGAATGAAGAGTTCTTCACGGCATTTTTTTAATGCATGTGCGACCTGTTCTTGCTTCACTGTTGGCGGTTGTCTTAAACCCTCTACCAGCTCTTTTACTAAAGGCAAATCGAAATGGGTCACCTGATTAAGCAATTGGTCTTTGTATTCAAAAGCAGAGTCCTCAAACAGTGTGAATTTGGAACGTAGAAAATATTGATCGTTTTCAAAAATGACCTTCTGTCGTTTATTGAGTGCATAGCGTTGTTTGGATTGTAGATATAGCCATTGCTCAATAGGAACACCACTCAAGAAACTGAGTAAGATAAAAAGATATGCTTTGTTTTTTTCTGGATGATTTAAATAGAGTTGATGACAATGTTGTACAAGTAAGCTCAGGCTATTGAAGTCAGGATAATGCTTGCTACACGTAAAATCATGCTGCTGTCTAATAATGTGTTGTTGTGTGAGCTGGCTAATTTTATGTTGTAAAAAACTAGATTGGCTTGTTAATGGCGATACCTGTGCTGTATTGATTGAGTATTGCTGATTTGGCTGTTCATCCTGTAATTTCTCGTAATATAGAGCAGGATCTTCCTTTTGTAGTATGTCTTGTGGGCAGCATAAAATTGCGCCGTGCTCATCTAGATAATGTGGTTCATCTATGTGTTTGGGTGGTGCTGAATAATTTTTTTTGGGTTTGAGTGCTAATACATAATCATAAAATCGCCGTATATCAAGTAGTAGTAAATACTGAAAGCGATTGAGCTGATGATTTGCTTCTAAAAGGCGTAAATATTTGACGAGGTCAGCTAATGGTGTTTTATCGCTAGGAAGTTGTTGCCATAGCCATAAGTACTCTTGCTGATACTTATTGAGTTGATTTCCTAGTTGTAATGCAGCATAAGCTTCATTTGCTAACCTAAATCGATCAAGTACTTTAATAATCGTGGTTTGATGGTCTTTTTTACCTGCATTTGGAATAGATTTAAGAATGCAGGCAGCATGTAAATTGTGGACTGCCCATTGCTGTATAACTGAATGCTGTGAGTGCTGTTGTACTGAATAAATATAGGCACAAATAGGATGTGCTGAAACAGAAGGTGGAGCAGGTAAAAAAAGTGTCCGTTGATCCTGATGATTCGGCTCTGCTTTGATGTCGAGTGTTAATAATTGCTTTAATTCAGGGATAAGGGGTATGCCGTCTAAGTATTGCTCAAGCATTTCAGCATAGTCATCATGTATGAATTCTTTCTCTAAAAGACGCTGAATTAATGGCCTAGTTTGCATGTTGAGCCCTCCAAAATAGTTCTGGGTTAGGCTCAAGATGTTTGAGCGCTGCGCACTTTTGCGTAAGTTGCTGGATTTTGTCGGTGTAACTAGAGTGGATTTGTTTTTGTTGATACAAGAGCTGATTACGACTACAGCCGATGAGTTTTGCGAGCAAATCAAGCGATAACTCACAGCGTGGTTTTTCAGAGTGAAGTGCATTTAGGTCATAAATCGCATGCTTAGAAAGTGAAGCATTGAATGTATGTAGTACGCTATTTGGATTAATACATTTAATATCAATTTTAAGCTCAGTGATTAATTTGAATAAGCGTGTACTGAGTTGATATTTGAGCAGAGGTAGGTCGATGTCGGTTTGCACAATATAGCGTGCATTGATGGATAAACTTTGTGTTTTGGAAGTATATAGAAGCAGGAAGTTATCCAAGACGAAGAACTCATTCTCTGAAATTTTTGAGGGATAAAGTAACTTGATATCAGGCTGATAAATTGAAGGCAATTTTGCTGCCTTTAAGATTTGTGCATAGCAATTGTAAATTTTACTTAAAGGTGGGTATGGGGTAAGGGTGACCTGATGTGAGTCAAACTTAGCTTTAGCGTATTTCTTCTGATTTGAGTGTTTAGATGCCATGTTTATGCTCCTTATTTTAGTAATGTAAATAAAGACATGGCTAAAAAATCAATTTCAAAAAAAAGATCAAGAAAATGGTTATAAATGTGGATGGTTTTTGATGAATTTCAGATTTTGAAAATAATATGCTTAGTGCAGAGCTAGATATATTTTTGTGTAAGTTGTTGATTATTAGTTATTGAATGTGGCTGGTTTTACTAAGTTTTGTATTTTCTACATCAATTATGGCTGCATTTAATCCCAGCATACTTTTTGAAACCCCACCCCCATATGTACTTCTAATTAATATTCTTTTGTACAGTCTATCTCTAGCAAAACATGTTGTAAATCAGGCACAATCATCACTATAAATTTCAAGTTTTATAGCCTTAGGGCAAGCGGTATTTTTTAATGACAAATAATAACTTTTCACAAATAGCAGCATTCATTTGGTCGGTTGCCGATCTTTTACGTGGTGACTTCAAACAATCCCAATATGGTCGTGTGATTTTACCCTTTACCTTACTGCGCCGTCTGGAGTGTGTGCTGGCTCCAACCAAGGCTGATGTGCTTGCTGCTAATGAAAAAGTGAGACTCATGCCATTGCCAGAAGAAGCCAAAGAAAAAATGCTGCTGAAGGCAACCAATGGCCTGTCATTTTTTAATACTTCCGAGCTGGATTTAGCCAGTCTGGGGCAAAAAGATATTCGTGCCAACCTGAACAACTACATTCAGAACTTTTCTAAAGATGCCCGAGAAATCTTTGAACACTTCAAATTTGATGAGTTTATTGGTCTACTGGATGATGCTAACTTACTTTATAAAGTTGTGCAGAAGTTTGCAGCAACTGACTTAAGTTACAGCGCCGTATCGAATCATGAAATGGGTTTAGTGTTTGAAGAGCTGATCCGCCGTTTTGCCGAAGGTTCAAATGAGACTGCAGGGGAACACTTTACCCCACGTGATATCGTTCGTTTAACTACAGGTCTGGTATTCAGTAAGGATGATGATGTGCTGAGTGGTGACGGTATTATTCGGACCATTTACGATCCTACGGCGGGTACGGGTGGATTTTTATCCTCAGGTTCAGAATATGTCTATGAGCATAACCCTGAAGCGGTAATGCGGGTTTTTGGTCAGGAACTCAACCCAGAGTCATATGCGATCTGTAAAGCAGACATGCTGATTAAAGGTCAGGACGTGCGTAATATCAAATTGGGTAATACGCTATCCAATGACCAGTTGGCCTATGAGAAGTTTGACTACATGCTATCGAATCCGCCATTTGGGGTGGACTGGAAAAAGATCGAATCGGACATCAAAGACGAGCATGAGCAAAAAGGCTTTGAAGGGCGTTTTGGTGCAGGCTTGCCACGTGTATCGGATGGTTCTTTGCTGTTCCTGATGCATCTGATCAGCAAGATGCGCAATAAAGACGACAGCACGGCGCAAGGCAGTCGTATTGGTATTATCTTGAATGGTTCACCATTGTTTACAGGCAGTGCGGGCAGTGGTGAAAGTGAAATCCGCCGTTATATTTTAGAAGCAGATTTGTTGGAAGCCATTATCGCGCTACCCACCGATATGTTCTATAACACCGGTATTGCGACTTATGTTTGGGTACTCAGCAATAAAAAAGAGACTCAACGTAAGGGCAAAGTACAGCTGATTGATGGTAGTAACCTGTACAGCAAAATGCGTAAGTCACTTGGCTCTAAACGTAATGAAATGAGCGAAGATGATATCGCAATGATTACCCGCAGTTATGGTGACTTTGAAGTGACGGATGCACGTGAACTGGATAAACCTACAGAGGTTAAATCTAATCGTGGTCGTCAATCGGCTAATCCTAAAAATGAAGCTGCTAAAACCTTTTCTAGTAAAATCTTTAACAGTTACGAGTTTGGTTACCGCCGTGTGACCATTGAGCGTCCTTTGCGTTTATCTGCTCAGGTGAGTGATGAAGCCGTGGCATCCTTACGTTTTGCACCGAAGCCATTTAATGCCGTGATGCAACAGCTGTATGAGCAATACGGCGCAACATGGACAGCAGACAGTTATGGTCAATTGACGGAGTATGAAGCCGAGATTCGTGCGCTGATTAAAGCTGAATTTAGCGAGCTGAAAGAAAAAGATATCAAGACCGTGCTTGAGCCAAAACTGTGGTTAGAGCAGCGCAGTTTGATGCGTAAAGCCGAAAGCCTGCAAGCGAAGATGGGTACGGCGCAATGTGATGACTTTAATATCTTTGATGATGTACTCAAGCAAGCGTTAAAAGATGCCAATGTAAAACTTGAAACTAAAGAAAAGAAGCAGTTCCTAGATGCGATCACCTGGAAGAATGCCGATGCTGAGCCAGTGATCAATAAAGTGGTGAAAGGCGCAGAAAATCCGCTGTATGGTCAGTTTAGCTATAAAGGCAAAGTGGTTGAGTTTGTAAAGGATGGTGATTTACGTGATGCGGAGAACATTGCCCTTGACCCAAGTCAAAGCACCACGGATTTAATCGAGTCTTACTTTAAGCGTGAAGTTCAACCGCATGTGCCTGATGCGTGGATCAATGCCGATAAGCGTGATGCACAAGATGGTGAAATTGGCATTGTGGGTTATGAGATTCCGTTTAACCGTCATTTTTATGTGTATGAGCCACCACGTGATTTAAGCGAGATTGATGCGGATTTGGATGCGGTAAGCCGTGAAATTATGGCACTGCTTCAAGAGGTGCATTCTTAATGGCAAAGTATCAGAAATATAGTGAGTATAAAGATTCAGGTGTTGAATGGTTAGGTACGATTCCTAATCATTGGTCTCTAAAAAAACATAAATATATCGCAGTATTTTCTAAGGGCAAAAATCCTGAATTACTATTTGATAATTATTCTGATGGTTTGTATCCTTATTTATCAATGGATAGCTTAAGGGGGAAAGTCGAAAGTAAATATGCAGAATATAAAAAAGGTTTAGTTTTAGTTCAAGATAATCAACCTTTAATAATTTGGGATGGTTCTAACTCAGGTGAGTTCGTTTTAGGAAAGAAAGGTCTTCTTTCATCAACAATGGCATCTGCGTCTTTAATATATAAAATTCAAGATAAATATTATTGGTATCTTTGTGTTTGTATAGAACCAGAAATGAGAAAATATGCAACAGGTATGGGTATTCCTCATGTAAATGGTGAAGAGCTTAGAGGAATATTGCTTCCCTTACCTGATTTAAACGAACAAGCACAAATCGCTAATTTCCTCGACCATGAAACCGCAAAAATTGACACTTTAATTGCTAAACAAGAAAAGCTGATTGAACTGCTGAAAGAAAAGCGTCAAGCGGTGATTAGTCATGCCGTGACCAAAGGTTTAAATCCTGATGTAACCATGAAAGATTCAGGTGTGGAATGGTTAGGGCAAGTGCCTGAGCATTGGAAATGTATAAAGATAAAACATATCACCACGACTTTTGAACAAGGTTGGAGTCCTCAATGTGATTCTCGACCTGCTGAATCACATGAATATGGGGTTTTAAAAGTTGGGTGTGTTAATAGTGGCTCATTTAGAAGTTCAGAAAATAAAGCCTTGCCACCTGAGTTAGAGCCACGCTTACAATATCTAATTCAAAAAGATGATTTATTAATTTCTCGTGCTAACACAAAAGAATTGGTAGGGAGTGCTTCTGTTGTTAATGGTGATTATCCAAATTTAATACTTTGCGATAAGTTGTATCGACTAAGGTTCTCAAAAAATGTATTGCCTGAAATGGTTTCTTTGTATTTATCGATTGGGGCTGTAAGAAAACAAATTGAGCTAGGTGCAACAGGTGCTAGTCATTCAATGCAAAACATTGGGCAAGATACAATCAAAGAGCTTTATTATTTGCTACCACCTTATGAGGAAGCTCTAAATATTTTAGAAAGCATCAAGCAATCTAATCAAAAATTTGATGAGCTAACTAAAAAAGCCGAATCAGCCATTCAACTGATGCAAGAACGCCGTACAGCCCTTATTTCCTCTGCAGTGACAGGTAAGATTGATGTACGCAATTGGCAACATCCCAATGAGGCGAAAACGGAGTTAAGCGCGTGAGTATGTTGAGCTGGCTCAAACCAATGCGGACTCAAGCAGATACAAAAAATCATTGCATAATTAATTGCAATGATTCACTATATGCTCAACAACACCCGACAAGGCTAGGCAAGCAATTGCATCCTCAAACTGTCGGGTTACTTGTTTCTGGAGCCCTAAAAAATATAACAATCAGGGCAAGCCATCTATGAAATCTTTTAACAAGCCTGCCAAAACCTTTGCTGAACAAATTGAGCTATTAAAAGCGCGTGGCATGCAATTTGCTAATCAGCAAGATGCACAATTTTACCTAGAGCAAATCAATTATTATCGCTTAGGTGCCTATTGGCTTCCATTTGAACATACCCACTCACCACATTGCTTTAAACCAGAGACCAGTTTTGAACAGGTTTTAGAGTTATATGTTTTTGATCGTGAATTAAGGCTACTCATCCTGGATGCCATAGAACGTCTGGAAGTTGCCGTTCGTACCCGTTTTGCCTATGAATTGGCACATCGGCATGGCTGTCACGCCTATCTGCAAGGTCAGTACTTTAAACCCACCTTTAGATGGCAAAGCTTACTCGAATCACTGAAAACTGAAGTGTCTCGGGCAGATGAAGTCTTTATCGAACACTATAAACCCACCTATGATGATCCCGAATTGCCACCGATTTGGGCCACCTGCGAAGTGATGAGTTTTGGGCAACTGTCCAAATGGTATCAGCTCTTGGCACCGATTCAGACACGTAAAGCCATTTCCAGTCATTTTGATTGCGATGAAAAACAGTTTGAAGGGCTGTTACAGCATTTTGTCTACTTAAGAAATACCTGTGCTCATCATTCAAGACTATGGAACCGAAAATTTACCAAAACCATTGCCAAACCGCGCAGTAAGCCGATGGGGCTTCGGGTGCAATGCAATTTTGAACCTAGTCACTCGGCAGAGCGAAAAATTTATAACAGTCTGGTATTTCTGCTTTATTTCATGGACAAAATCGCCCCACAACATACATGGCGTAAACGTCTGGTTGATCTACTTTTGACACATCACAACATATCAAAAACAGCGATGGGCTTCCCTGAAGATTGGCAAAGCTATCCAGTTTGGCAAATAGAACAGTAATAAAGAAATTTGAGTATTTAAGGGTAGGGGAAACATGAGATCGGATGCAACTTTAGAAACCATCTTCCAGCAAGATATCATTACGCAAATGCAATCGCATGGCTGGATTGTGGGTTCTGGGCAGGGCTACAATTGTGAAAAAGCCCTGTATGAGCAAGACGTACTCGACTTTGTACAAAAGACCCAACAGGTCGAGTGGCAGAAATTTAAAAACATCTTCCCCAATGATACCGAACGCCATTTTTTAGATACCGTGGTGGCTCAGCTTAAAAAAGCCGATATCAATGCCACCGATGTTGAATCCCGTAGTTATGGCACATTGGGCATACTCCGCCATGGCATCAAGACCCGTGGCACACGCTTTTCATTCTGTCAGTTTAAACCTGAACATGGTCTAAATCCCGAACTGAATCAACGCTATCAGCAAAATATCTGCCGTGTCGTGCCTGAACTGGTGTATAGCCCATACACATCCAAAGCCGAATTAGAGGCAACTGGCAAACAAGCCAAAAAATGGCGGATTGACCTGGTCCTGTTTATCAACGGCTTTCCTGTGGCAACTTTGGAACTCAAGTCCGAGTTTAAACAGGCTGTGCAAAATGCCATGACACAGTACCGAAAAACCCGATTGCCCAAAGACCCTGAAACCAATAAGCCTGAACCCTTGCTGATGTTTAAGCGTGGGGCATTGGTGCATTTTGCCGTCAGTCAGTATGAAGTCTATATGGCGACGCATTTGAATGGTGATAGCACCTACTTCCTGCCATTTAATAAAGGCACCAAAGAACAGGGTGCAGGCAATGACATTCCTGAAGATCCTAATCAGTATGCAACAGGCTATTTATGGAATGAAGTACTCACGCCTGAAAGCTTGCTGAATATTGTCGGTAACTTTATCCATCTTCAGATTGAAGAAAAGGAAGACTGGGAAGGTCGTATATACAAAAAAGAGAGCCTGATCTTCCCACGTTATCATCAGTGGAAAGTCGTCACCAAACTGGTTGAGGACTCATTGGCTGAAGGCACAGGACAGAAATACCTGATTCAGCACAGTGCAGGTTCGGGTAAATCTAACTCGATTGCATGGACGGCGCATCAGTTGTCCAGTCTGTATGATGCTCAGAATAAGAAGATGTTCGATTCTGTGATTGTGGTGACAGACCGAACCATCTTGGATGCACAGCTTCAGGATACGATCTATCAGTTTGAACATGCCGATGGCGTCGTGGGTCGGATTAACAATAAAGAAGGTGATGGCTCTAAATCCGAGAAACTGGCAAAAGCCTTGGAAATGGCTCAGCCGATTATTATCGTGACCATTCAGACTTTCCCGTTCGTACTGCGTGCCATTGAAAACAGCACCAGTTTAAAAGAACGTAAATACGCCGTCATTGCCGATGAAGCCCATTCATCGCAAAGCGGTTCCACGGCGCGTCAGCTCAAAGAAACTTTGATGATTGAAGAGCGTGAAGAAGATGAACAGCTTTCTTCTGAAGATGTACTCGATGCGGTGATGGCATCACGTAAGGGCAGTGCAAACCTAAGCTTCTATGCCTTTACCGCAACCCCAAAGGATAAAACCTTACAACTGTTTGGACGCTTGCCCGATCCAAGCATGCCGCCGTCTAAAACCAATATTCCTGTGGCATATCATGTCTATTCGATGCGCCAAGCGATTGAAGAAGGATTTATTTTGGATGTACTGAAGAATTACACCAACTATAAAGTCATCTACAAGCTCAAGCAGAAGATCGAAGAAAAAGACGCTCAGGTCGATGCCAAGAAAGCCAAGACCAGGCTGAATCAGTGGGTACGCTTACACGATCATAATATCTCGCAAAAAGTACATATCATTATTGAACACTTTAAAAAGAATATTATGGGCTTACTCGGTGGACAAGCCAAAGCCATGCTGGTGACCAGCTCACGTAAAGAAGCTGTACGCTATAAACAAGCCTTTGATAAATACATTGCCGAGAATAAATACCAGAATATTCAAGCCATGGTGGCATTCTCTGGTGAAGTTGAATTCAACCAGAATGATTCTGATTGTAGTCATTTACTGGGGCAGAAATTTACTGAAAGTAACATGAACCCAAACCTGAAAGGTCGTGAAATGCGTAAGGCATTCGATAGCGATGACTTTCAGGTAATGATTGTGGCAAACAAGTTCCAGACCGGCTTTGACCAGCCGAAGCTGTGTGCTATGTACGTAGATAAAAAGCTAGGTGGAGTAGAGTGCGTACAGACCTTATCTCGTTTGAATCGTACTTATCCGGGTAAAGCAGAAACTGGCACCTTTGTTCTGGATTTCTTTAATGAACCGCAAGATATACTGGATGCCTTCCAACCTTACTACCAAACAGCAGAACTGGCAGATGTGTCCAATCCTGATCAGGTGTACGATCTGGCCAACAAGTTGAAGTCAGCAGGTATGTTCCTGATGACTGAGGTAGAGCAGTTTACAGAAGCTTTTTATAGCAAGAACAAATCCAATGCGGCACTTGCCAATATCTGTAAGCCTGCGATGCAACGCTGGCAACATCGCTACACGACAGCCGTGAATGATTATGATGTCACTAAGAACCGTTTACAACGCTGTAAGCAGACAGGTGACGCCGTACTAATTGCCAATGCGGAAAACGAATTTGCTGAAGCGAAGAAAGCCCGTGATGCACTGGAAATCTTTAAAAAGGATTTAGGCAGTTTTACCCGTTTCTATGAGTTTATGTCGCAGATCGTGGAATATGACGACAAGGAGTTGGAGAAGCTCAGTCTTTTTGCCCGTAACTTGCGCCCGATGCTGCGTGAACAAGCTGCGGACGAAGATGAAATTGATCTGAGTAATGTAGCAATGAGCCATTACCGCTTGTCTAAGCTTCGTCAGCAGGATATTCAGCTTAAAGCAGACAGTACTGAGCATAAACTTGAACCTGGGAATGATTTGGGTACAGCCAAGGCGAAAGACAAGAAAGAAGACTTCCTGTCGGTGATTTTAAGCCGTGTGAATGAGATCTTTATCACGGATAAGCTGACGGATAAAGACATGATTAATTATGTTCATACCGTAGCGGATAAGATGTCTGAAAACATGCGGATGATGAAGCAGATTCAAAATAACACCCGTGAGCAGGCGATGCTCGGTGAGTTTGATACAGCATTGGATGACGCCGTATTGGATAGTAATGA
>CAXYZD010000064.1:0-13470 GCA_964293455.1 uncultured Acinetobacter sp.
ATACCAAAGTGTTTCATTAAAACGGCTACGTCCTTTTTCATAGGCGGAGGGGGTAATAATGACGGCAAGTACAAGTAAAACCACTGCTAAAATGAGTAGAAATAGTTGATTATTTTTTGCAAAATAGACATAAATCAAATACAGACCTGAATAAAAACAAGTGCAAGCCAAAATTGCAGGAATAGAAAAAGGCATAAGAAATCCATCCTTATAAAATTATAATGTAAAATATTATGCTCAAAATTATTGATCATTTCATCTTTTCATTTAACTCAGCTTTCTGCGTGAAATTATGCGAAAATAGGCAGATTAATTTTCTGTTTTTCGGACTCCCATGACTAAACAAACGCCTGCATCACTCAGTGATATCGAAATTATGGATATTTTACAATCCATGAAAAATGACGAGCTTGATACCGAAGCACAAGAGATTATTCGTCAGGGAGGCAAAGCGGGACGTCAGGAATCTCATAAACAGGCATTGGTTGCATTGCATGACAGCTTTGAAGATAAATTTGTTGAAGCGGTGACTTTGGCTTTAAATTTAAACGATGCTCAAGCGAAAAAAATTCGCTATAAAAAAGATCGTATTCGTATTTTGAAAGCTAAAGGCATTGATTATATGGATATTGATGGTGCAGAAACAGCGCAAGTATTGTCACAAGTTGCACAAGCAATTTTACGTGAAGATGCGGTTGTCACACATGATTTACACAATATTTTTCCATTTTGGAAAGAAGGTTGGCCAATGGTGCAGTTTGACAATGCATTTAGTCTTTTAAATGATGATATTCGTATTCACTATCAAGCGACTCTAGAAGCATTACTGAGTGCGTAATATAAAATAAAATCAGAATATTGATTTTATAAAAAAGCCAATCTATTTCAGATTGGCTTTTTTGGGTCTGCATAAACTGATTACACATCTGACTTTTAACATCAGCCTAATACATTTTGAATTAAGGTAATGTTGAATACAGTGGGAATACACCCAAAATCATGGCAGAAACGAGCATGACGAAACAGGTTACAATCGCCCATTTAATGGCAAATTTTTGATGTTGTCCCATTTCAATACCCGCTAATCCACAGAGTAAATAGGTCGATGGGACTAATGGTGAGAGTAAATGTACAGGCTGACCTACAATAGATGCGCGTGCCATTTCTACAGGGGTGATGCCATAGTGCGATGCTGCTTCAGAGAGAACAGGTAGAACACCATAATAGAATGCATCATTGGACATAAAGAAGGTCAATGGCATACTGACAATTGCCGTAATTGGTGCGAGGAACGGTCCCATACTTGCAGGAATAATCGCAACCAATTCTTTCGACATGGCATCGACCATACCTGTACCAGTTAAAATGCCAGTAAAAATCCCTGCTGCAAAAATAATACCGACCACATTGAGTGCACTTCCTGCATGGTGAGCAACCAAACTTCTTTGCATATCAATATCTTTGTAGTTCACAACAAGTGCAATACTCAGCGCAATCATAAAGAGGATGGAAAGTGGCAATACACTTTTGACAAGGCAGATCATCAATACAATAGTCAATAGTGCATTGAACCAACGTAAATGATCACGATTAGCTTCAGGATTGGTTGAAATTTGAATGCTATCGCCATGACTCACATCAAGCTCAATAATCCCTAAACGCTTACGTTCCATACGTCCGTACATAAAGCCAAGGAAGTATAGCCATGCAATCGCAAAGAGCATTGGCAAGATCATTGGAACAAACACATCGCTTGGGTCGACATGTAAAGCACTCGCAGCACGTGCGGTTGGACCACCCCAAGGTGTCAGATTCATAATGCCACTTGCAAGCATCATTAAGCATGCCATGATCAGTGGACTCATGCCTAAACGTTTGTATAAAGGCAACATTGCAGCTACACAGATCATATAAGTGGTTGAGCCATCACCATCTAAAGACACAATAATGGTGAGTGTAATCGTACCCAAAATGACTTTGAGCGGATCACCTTTGACCAACTTTAAAATAAAACGCACAGAAGGATCGAATAGCCCTGTATCAATCATGATGGCAAAATACAGAATTGCGAATAAAAGCATAATGCCTGTCGGAGCGAGTTTTTTCACCCCTTCGAGCATCATTTCGCCAAGTTCATGAATTTGGATATGACTTAAGCTGTCAACAAAGAAACCTAAACCATAGGCAATGAGCGCAAAAATAACAGGTATAAGAGTCAGTGCAACAAGAGGCGTCAGACGTCTAGACATGATTAAGTACATAAAGCACATAATCATGCTGAGTCCAAGTATGGTCAGCATATTTCAATCCTTTGATAATGAATTATTACAGTTTTAATTTTAAGAATGCATAGTAAATAATTTTTTAATAAATCTAAATAGTTCTATAAAAATACCGTTTTTAGAATAATCACATAAAAAAATAGAATAGTAAAAACAATACCGTACATTTATTTTTTATTGAAAGGTCTTGATAATAGGGTAGAAAAAACCCGATTGTATAAATCGGGTTAAATAGAACAGAGAGTCAATAAACTTATTCTTCTGCGATCGGAGGTGCTTCAGGCTGTTCGAGTAAACGTGTAACCAAGAGTTGGTCAATTTTAAAGTGATCGACATCAACTACTTCAAACTTATAATTACCAAAAATGACGGCATCGGCAGGGCGAGGAATTTTACGCAGGCGATACATCATAAAACCCGCGAGTGTTTCATAATTGTCATCATTGGGCATTTCATCGATTTCGAGCGCATGTTTCAGATCTTCAATCGGCGTACTGCCTTCAATGAGCCATGAATTATTGTCCCGCTTAATAATTTGTATGTCGGCTTCAACAGGAGTAACCCAATCGCCCATTACCGTAATCATAATATCAGAGAGAGTAATAACACCTACGACGAGTGCATATTCATTGATTACAACCGCAAATTTTTCTTTGGTTGAACGGAAACGGTCAAGCAGTTCAGATAAGGTTAGCGTATCGGGAATCGTTAAAACAGTACGAATGGTACTTTCATTGAGTTGTAACAATGACTGATTTTTAAGAATACGAACCAAAATATCTTTGGCATCCACATAGCCGATGACATCATCAATATTTTCGCTACAAACCAAAAATTTTGAATATGGATATTGTGCTAATTTTTGACGAATACTTTCTTCAGATTCATTCAATGTAAAATAAATGACATTTTCACGGGTGGTCATACTTGATGGAACATTACGTTCTTCAAGTTCAAATACATTTTCAATAAAATGATGTTCTTGTTTTTGTAAAACTCCCGCTTGTGCACCTGCATCCATGACTGCGGAAATATCAGCAAAAGTAATGTTATCGTCACGAATGGTATTGATTTTAAATAAGCGGAATAATAGGTTGGCAATGGCATTGATGACCCATGCCAGTGGTTTAGACACCATAATAAAAATTTGAATGGGGTTAATCACAGCAACGGCAATTTTTTCAGGTGCAATCATTGCCATACGTTTTGGCATCAGATCTGCAAATAAAATAAATAATGAAGTGACTAAGGTGAAGGACAGTGCAAAGCTAATCGATTCAGCCCAACTCCCTTGATAAAATTGCATGACAAAATTGAGGAAATAAGGTCGGAATGCACCTTCACCCAATATACCACCCAAAATGGCAATGGCATTTAAACCGATTTGTGAGGCTGCAAAGAAATTTGCCGAATTTTCCTGTAGATCTAATACTTTTTGCGCACGAATATCGCCCGATTCTGCAAGTATTTTTAACTTCACTTTTCTTGCACCGGCAAGTGCGATTTCTGTCAGAGATAAAAAACCAGCCCCGGCAATAAGTATGGCGATAATAACGATGTTCTGGAAAAGGCTCACGCATCCACCTGTGGATTTTTCATTATTATGAATATTTTTAACACATAAATATCCAAACAATGAATTGTTTCATTGTTTGGATGAGTATAAAGCAAAAAAATAACAATTTAGTTTTTTTATTAAAATCAGCTTAATATTGAGAAAAATGTGAATTATTGGTTAAAAATTCACGATTTTCTTCCTCAACCATCTGACGAGCAACATATAAAATAAGCTGACGTAACCAACGATGTGCAGGATGATGATGTAATAAAGGACACCAAGCCATTTTAAGTTCAAACTCTGGAATATAAAATGGAGGGTCTTTAATCAGCAAGTTTTGGCTGTTGGCTTGTAACTGTGCAATACGTGTTGGTAGCGTTGCGACCAAATCAACATTGGATGCCAAAAGTGCAGGCATTTGATAATGTCGAGTAAAGACAGAAATTTTACGTTTTTGACCAATACGTTCTAAAGCCTGATCAATCCAACCGAGTCCTGCTTGTTTGTCAGGATTTACGCCAAATCCCACGCCCATTCCTGTTTTTGAAACCCAAATATGTTGCGCATCGAGGTAACTTTTGAGGTTTAAGTTATTGGCAGCAGGGTGTTTACCGTTGAGTAGACAGGAAAAACTGTCACGCCAAACTAGAACTTGGTGAAAACTTTGTGGAATTTCATTGAAGCGGTTAATGGCGAGATCAACTTTGCCCTGTTCCATGTCACGGTATGACACATCACTTGGGGTTAAAAAGTCGAGTACAACATTGGGTGCTTCTGAACGTAAAGCTTTGACAAGGCGTGGAACCAAGGTCGCTTCAGCATAGTCAGAGGTCATGATCCGAAATACACGATTGGATGTATAAGGACGAAACTCAGTTCGAGGTTCCAAAATCATCGACAAATCAGATAGGGCATCACGAATACGGGGTTGTAGTTCCAACGCACGTTCTGTGGGTGTCATGCCTTCAGATGAACGAATCAATAAAGGATCATTAAATAAATTACGTAAACGACGTAAAATATTACTCATAGCCGGCTGTGTTACACCCAGTTGTTCTGCGGCGCGGGTTACATTTTTTTCACGTAACAGTACATCGAGGTAGATCAGTAGGTTGAGGTCGACCCGCTCAAGATTCATAAAATAAATACCGAAAATAAAATTTAAAAATCATTTGAGATTATGCCATAAGCAAAGTGTTTTGTGTACGACAGTGATGAAATAAGCGTCGAATTACAGGCTTTTATTCAGCAAGTTTTTTAGGGAAATCATGTCCAATATCGCTATCATCATTTTTATAGAATGAGATGGTGGTGTTTTGTATGGGGTGATCTATTTATTTGGGTGATATTTATGCATTGAAAATAGGTATTTTTAAATTAAATTGACTGAATTGACGCATTTATGAATCATTTTGAAACAGCTAATACTTAGGTCTAATAACGTGACTTTTGAGTTCTTGTTTGTGTTTTATACAAATCATAAAAAATATTATTTATTTAAATTAATTAAAAACATATACTTGTTATAATAAGCAGATATTATAATACGACTTTGATCTATGTATTTATTAAATAAATACTGAGAATTACAGCAAGATATTGGCTAAATGATTTGACTCAAACTAAGCTAAGTCCATAGCAACGAGGTGTACTAAATCTGAACAGCTATAAAAATGTCGATTTAGCACTTCAATTGATGAAATCCTAAAATTATATACAGGAAATATCATGACTCAATATCAAACAGCAGTAGATGCAATCCGCGAATTAAAAGCAAAATTCGGAAGCACTTGGCGCGATATTAGCCCAGAAGATGCTGCACGTATGCAAATGCAAAACCAATTCAAAACTGGTTTAGATATCGCTAAATACACAGCTGCAATTATGCGTCGTGATATGGCTGCTTATGATGCTGACTCTAGCAAATACACTCAGTCTTTGGGTTGCTGGCACGGTTTCATCGCACAACAAAAAATTATTGCGAACAAAAAATACTTCGGTACAACTGAACGTCGTTATATCTACCTTTCTGGTTGGATGGTTGCTGCACTTCGTTCAGAATTTGGTCCACTTCCTGACCAATCTATGCACGAAAAAACTTCAGTACCTGCATTGATCGAAGAAATCTATACTTTCCTTCGTCAAGCTGATGCGAAAGAATTAAACGATTTGTTCCGTGCGCTTAAAAAAGCAAACGAAGCAGGCGATACTGCTAAAGCAAAAGAAATTACTGCTCAAATTGATGGTTTCCAAACGCACATTGTTCCAATTATTGCGGATATCGATGCTGGTTTCGGTAACGAAGAAGCAACTTATTTACTTGCACGTAAAATGATCGAAGCGGGTGCTTGTGCACTACAAATCGAAAACCAAGTATCTGATGCGAAACAATGTGGTCACCAAGCAGGTAAAGTAACTGTACCTCATGAAGATTTCATCTCTAAAATCCATGCATTACGTTATGCATTCTTAGAAATGGGCGTTGATGACGGTATTATCGTTGCGCGTACTGACTCTGAAGGCGCTGACTTGACTCAAAAAATCCCAGTGGTTAAAGAGCCAGGCGACATCGCTTCTCAATACATCAGCTACTTAGACACAACTGAAATTGACATTTCTGAAGCGCAAGAAGATGAAATCTTAATCAAACGTAACGGTAAATTACACCGTCCTAAACGTTTAGCTTCTGGTTTGTATCAGTTCCGTGCTGACACTCAAATTGACCGTGTTGTACTTGACTGCGTATCTAGCCTTCAAAATGGTGCTGACCTTCTTTGGATCGAAACTGCAACGCCAAACGTTGAAGAAATCGCTCACATGGTTAACCGTGTTAAAGAAACAGTTCCAAATGCGAAACTTGTTTATAACAACTCACCATCATTCAACTGGACGTTAAACTTCCGTCAACAGTCTTATGACCGTTGGGTTGCTGAAGGTAAAGATGTATCTGCTTACGACCGTGCTAAATTGATGAGCGCTGAATACGATGTAACTGAATTGGCTGCTGATGCTGATGAAAAAGTTCGTACATTCCAAGCAGATGCTTCTCGTGAAGCGGGTGTGTTCCATCACTTGATCACACTTCCGACTTACCACACAGCTGCTCTTTCTACTCATGAGCTTGCTCAAGGTTACTTCGGTTCTGAAGGTATGTTGGCTTATGTTGCTGGCGTACAACGTAAAGAAATCCGTGGTGGTATCGCTTGTGTTAAACACCAAGCAATGGCTGGTTCTGACATCGGTGATGATCACAAAGAAATCTTCTCTGGTGACAATGCACTTAAAGCGCATGATGATGCTAAAAACACAATGAACCAATTCGGTGGTTAATCCACAAGATTGATTCAAAAAAAAACCCTGCGAAAGCAGGGTTTTTTTATGCATGAAAATAAATAAAGCTGAGCATTTAAAGATTGAATAGAATCATCAATTAATCGGTTTTTTTCGTTAAAATATAATGCTCAGCGAGTGTGCTTTCAATTTTTGCGCCAGTTTCACGATCACGCGCTTCTAATTGATTTTCAGCGACAAAAAATTTACGTTCTTCAGCATTTTGATCTAGCGTAATGATTGTACCTGTTGAATCAAAACTAAATGTTCCTGCAGATTTAAATGCTTGACCATCACCCTTATCTTGATACTTTTCTGTAAGTTCATATTGATGATTTGGCTTTAATTCTAATTGCGTTTCGATACCACTACAGTCGGCACATGGAAATAGACCCGTATAAAGTCCTTCCCAGTCTAGACTGTTTTGTGCATTGTGTTCGCTATTTATGCTTGGAGTTGCAGCTTCATGTGTTGTAGCAGCTTGTGTTTGAGGCGTACTTTGAATGTCATCCGCTGCTTGATGAACGGGTTTAGAACATGCACTAAGTGTAATTCCTAGTATAGAAATCATTAGGAGTGTTTTTTTCATCATAAAATCTAATCCAATATTTTAAAAATAAGCGCGGGAAAAAGCATAACCTCAGCATACAATTGCAACATTCAAAGGAGTATGTATGTAATGTAAAGACTGAAAAATAGATGATATTGGAAATTCAGTTGGCTATTTCAAACGATTCAATTTGGTCATAAAGATATTCAAATACGATTGGCAAAAATGTTCATTTCATATTAATTGAAAATGCCTAAATGCTGGATGAAAAATAATAGATTTGAGAACAATTGTGATCTTATTTAAAGCAGATGATTTTATTAGTTGCATTAAAATCACCATGTGAAAATTTATTAAAAAATAAGTAATTTTAAGTGTTTAACCTAATATATGAATGCTTACAAAAAATTATACACATATATATTAATTGGTTGATGTTTGATCGGATTGAACTTTCATATTTTATTTGGATGGTTACAATTCAAGGCATAATTTTAGTGATTGGTGTGTGACGTGTTTGAGAGTTTTGCAGAAAAAAGCCTTGGTTTTATGGGCTGGAAAATTGATAACCATTGGGACTTAAGTATTGACCAATGTGTCATGATTGCTGCACCACATACCAGTAACTGGGATGCTTTATATACGCGACTTGCATTAAAGGCTTTAGGTGTAAATGTTCGTATTACGATCAAAGACAGCTATATGAAAATGCCATTTGGTCCTTTTGTTCGTGCGATGGGTGGTATTGGGATTGATCGCCGTCCGAAAAAGGAAGGTGAACCAAGACGAAGTATGGTTGAGTTAATGTCTGACTTATTCAAAACCCATGAAAAATTGGTTATGTTGGTCACACCCGAAGGCACACGCGCAAAACAAGAACAATGGAAAACAGGTTTTTATCATATTGCAATGAGTGCAGGCGTACCGATTGTATTGGCATACATGGACTATGAGAAAAAAACCACAGGTGTTGGAAAAATTATTTATCCGACAGGGGATTATGAAAAAGACATGACAGAAATCATGGCATTTTATGCGCAGGTGACTCCAAAATTTCCTGAATTATTTAGTGTTGATCAGCGTTATCATCATCCTGAAAAATAATCAGGTTTGATCGTTGTATCATCATTGATGTAGAAACAAAAAAAGACAGGAAAATCCTGTCTTTTTTTGTCTTTGAATGCACTGTGTAAAATTTTTATCTTTAAAACGATTATGCTTAAAACTTAAATTCCACCCAAAGCTTCACAAGCTGATTTATATATATCATATTGTTGTTGAACGATTTGATCGAGTGGAATAAGAAAAATCTCTTCACCTTCTTTATAGCTTTGCACATAAGAAGATGCTTTTTCCTTACTGACTGACAGTGAGCGTTCGTGATAACTTGTGATCGCACTATGGTTAAGCTGACTTTTTTCAATATTTTTACATTCAAATTGATTGAGTATAACTTCGGCTTTTTTTATTTCACGAGATGTACCGAGTGTACACCCAGCCAAAATGACTGAGCATATAATTAAAAATGAGAATTTCATCACACATATTTTTATAAAATGGATGGGCGAGATTCTATGCTTAATTATAAAATTTAAAAAGTATGTATTGCTTTGAATCTTCTAAAAATAAACTCAACTGTTTAAAAAATAATCTTAAATTTAGTGCGTCTTAATATTTAGTATAAATTAAAACCAATAATTGATTGCCATAAAGCAACCTGAAATAAAAAGTAGCACTAAGACAATATGCTTAAATTGTTATGCTGAAATTTTATAAAATAATTGTGTGCCCAATACCACCCGAAATCCAATTTTGCTTATCGTATAAAGTCTAACATAGAGACTTGTATGACAATGATCATACATTTTTAATGATGATTTTATGCGTTAAAAAGCACTGAATATTTTGTATATTCAGTGCTTAGATGTTTGAATTCAAATATGAAGTACGACTGCATTTAAATTTTGTTGAGATAAAATTAATGAAAATTATTCAACTTTGGGTTTTAGACTTTGCGTCAACCCATTGATATCTCCGCCATGAATACCTAATTCACTCATTAGGCTATCAATCAGTGGCGCTTGACTGCGGTAGCGTAGGGCACTGTTCACGACTTGATCTGACAAGGCAACTTGACCTTGATCACTCGCTTCACCACTTCCTGTGGATGAACCAATATTACCTAAACCATTGACTTGAAGAATTTTAATATCATCAATATTTTCCATTGGTTTCACACTTTCACGGATAATTTCAGGTAGATATTTTAACAATGCTAAGCGGATTTGCATTTCAACTTGCTCAGAAGACAAAATATTGTTAGCTTCATTGACTGCACGAGTACCTGCTGCATCGACTTGATATTGTTTTTCTTGTGCTTGAGCGAGTAAGATTTTTGCATCTGCTTCACCTTTGGCTTTTAAACGAATTTTTTCTGCATCAGCTTCGGCAACAGTACGCACGGCTTCTGCATCATCTACAGCCGCTTGTTTTGAAGCTTCGGCTGCAACAGTAATGGCAATCGCATCAGTTTCAGCCACCTGTTTTGCTGCAACAAGCTCAACGGCTTTTAAGCGTTCAGCACGTTGAGTTTCACGTACCGTGGTCACTTCCTCTTCGGCTTTGACCGCTTGTGCACGGGCTTGATCGGCAAGTGCTTTGGCTTCAGATTCCGCACGAGATTTTTCTGCAATGGCAATTGCACGGTCTTGCTCTGCCAATTCAATGGTTTTCTTTTGTTCAACTTGTGCTTTCTGAATAGCTTGTGCTTTTAAAATATTTTCATTTTCAATATCACGATCGGCAGCAATGCGTTTTAATTGAACTTGACGATCGGCGGCAATTTTTGCTTCGCCTGCTTCACGTTGCTTTTCAGATTCTTGTGTTGCAATTTCAGCTTGTTGTTCAGCACGTCGAATAGACAGCTCTCGGATTTGCTCCATCTTTGAATATTCTTCTTCACGGGTAATTTTAAGACGTGCTTGTTCGGTTTCAAGATTTTTAGTTTTAATGGCAAGGTCTGCATCTTGCTCTAAACCATTCCGTTTTTTACGGCGGTCTTCAATGGTTTCAGTCAGTTTGGTTAGACCTTCAGCATCGAAAATATTTTGTGGATTGAAAAATTTAAAGTCAGTTTGATCCAAACCTGTTAAAGAAACAGTTTCAAGTTCAAGACCATTTTTGAATAATTCCTCTGATACTGCTTGCTGAACTTTTTGCACAAAATCGACACGCTTTTCATGTAGTTCTTCCATCGCCATTTCAGCAGCAACAGAGCGTAATGAATCGACAAATTTACCTACACTACACTAAATAATAAGGAATTAAGATACTATACTAAAATATATGGAATGAATTGCACAATTGGATTATATTGAATTAAAGCTATCTTGAGTTAAGTGCATGGGAAGACACTCAGAATTAAATTCTTCAGCGAGAATTGTGAAGGTTAATAAATTTTATAAGAATGTCCTTATAGAGCAAGATGACCTAACGCTAAAAGAAAATATAAGTTTTAAAAAATATCATTATGAAAAAGATATAGATGTTTTTACATTCAACTTTCCAATAATTATTCAAAGCTCAGGTGAGGTCTGGGAAATAGCAGCCGTATATCTTATGTATTGCTTAGAAGAGATAAGAGATTTAGATGGTGAAATTTTATATAACTTTGCCAGTGATCTCCTTAATTACTTGAAATTTATTGAGGATAGAAAATCTCATTTTTTAGATTTACCTAAATTTAGATCAAATAGAATAACTACTAAATATGAAAGATATTTACGTGACCAAGTGGAAAATTTAGTCATTGCACCTGATACAGCAAAAAGAAGAATTAATAGAGTGGTTCATTTTTATAAAACCTGTATTGAACAGAAATTTTTGACAGCCAAGGATTTTGAATATGTACCTTATGAAGAAAGATTAGCACGAATTACTATTATTACCACCGATGGTTATGAAAAAGAAATTGAAAAAAAAAGCCACGACCATGCAATAGCAGGTTCGCCTCCAAATAGAAATGAAAATCTTATATATGATGATGGTGCTTTACGACCATTAAGTAAGAGAGAGCAACTATTATATCTAGAATATCTAGAGAAATATGGTACTAGAGAATTGCAATTGATGACTTATGTAGCTTTATTCACTGGAGCAAGAATTCAAACTATAGGTACATTGAGAGTGAAGAATTTAAGGAATTTGCCTTTAATGGCAGATAAAAAAACATATAAATTAACTGTAGGCAAAGGTACGGGAGTAGATACAAAAAACGGAAAAATACATAATTTAGAGCTACCACTAAGTATCAAAAAACTAATTGATAATTATATTAAGTCTGAAGAGTGGAGAGAAAGAGCAAAAAAATCTTTTTATGGAGAATCTGATAACAATTATATTTTTATTACCGAGCATGGGAATCCTTATTATACAAGTAAAAGAGAACAATTGGATGTTAAAGATCAAGTGGATAGTGGTGAACATGAAGGGAAGTATAAAATTTATAAGGGAAATTCTGTAAGACGAAATTTAGATGCTGTACTTAAAAAGTTGTGTGAAGATTATCAAGATTATCAAGAGTTTAGATTTCATGATTTAAGAGCAACATATGGAATGAATCTTGTGAGAAAGTTAGAAGAATTTGGATATAGCCCAAATGTAATTAAAAACAAAGTTAAAATAAAGATGGGTCATAATTCAGACAGTACTACTGATTTATATTTAAAATATGAATTTAATAAAGAAGAACGGAAGCGTGTACAAAGTAAATTAGAAAATGAACTATTTAAATATGTGAATTGAGGTTGATTAAATTGGTAAACAAAGAGAAAAACCTTAATGTGGAAAGTGATGAAAATCTAGTTAAACTAGGAAGATCTATTTTTATAGTAGATATTACTGAGAAAGATTGTCTAGAAATTATAGATGATATTTCAGAAGACCAATTTCAAAATCTAATTCTATTAATCAAGAAGAATTCACATCGATATAAACACATAGATATCGGTTCATATTGTTTTGAATCAAGAACAAGAAGAAATGGAACCGAAGTTGAGACAAAAGTTGATATAAAAAGTATTAATCCTTCAAGAATTAAAGGGTTAAAAGAATTTACACTGTATACTATAGATAGGCATAAAAATAATACTAGTTTAATTTCTGACTTAATGAATTTAGGTCATGTCATTGAGTATCTTAATGCAAACTTTAAAAAAGCAAATTTTGAAGATATCAATACCTGTAAGTATATATATATAGAGTTCACGAAATTTCTAATTAATAGAATTAATGTTGAAGTCGCTAATGCAAGAGGATATCAGTTACAACATAGTTGTGCGCTATTTTTATCTCATGCTTGTGAAATTAGTATTTTTGAGTTAGAAAAAATAGCTACAAAATTAATGGATAGAGATATATATCGCCCTTTTTATCATGATGGGCGTGAGGAGGAAATAAGCACCTATGTATCAAAAAATATAGTTCTTTTTGAAACTATTTCTAAAAAATTAATGAACAATGAAGATCTTCCTTTTATAGTTGATTTTAAGAAAATAAATGATTTTTTGGTATTTGATACAAGTATAGATTCAACATTAGATAATAAAGATAAGTATAAAACTTTATTGGATGAAAATCATAATTTGAAAAGTCTTGAATCAATAGGTGCGATGATAAAGGCTGAAAACCCTAATCAACTAAGTATCAACTAAAAAGTAAACATGTATTCATTACCAAAACCCTTTGAAATC
>CAXYZD010000065.1:0-13388 GCA_964293455.1 uncultured Acinetobacter sp.
ATCGATGAGTTATTTAGAATTCACTGTGCTAATTTATTTGATAATTAGCTATATAAATAAAGTCATCCGACGCCCTCGCTCTGTCCCCTGCATCGATTCAAGCGATGCAAGCCAATGTAAATAACTGATCCATCCTAAAGGCAATAAAACAACCAAAAATACAAGAACACTATTCATCAAATCAAATGTACTGATCAGCCCAACCGCGATAAAAATACAAGCTAAAGCATAAAACACGGCAAGTATGCGATGAATCCAATACACTTCTTGATTTTTAACCACGCCCTGTTTTGTACCAAAGGACTGAATATTTACACTCATTGCTTTCCTATAAAGACTAAATCGGTATTCATTACCATCATCTGTAAAATCATTCAGTTTTCAGTCAATTGATCATCCTTAAAATTATACTTACATTTTCCTCACTAAATCATATAATTGTCTTAATCTTTTAACTTCGTCTTTTTATGTCTTTAATTATTGGAATTGATCCGGGCTCACGTCTTACAGGTTATGGCATCATTGAAAAAGATGGTCAAAAACTAAAATTTGTCGATGCAGGAACCATTCGTACAGAAACCACCGAAATGCCTGAACGGCTCAAACGAATTTTTGCAGGAGTTGAACGTATTGTAAAATTTCATGGTCCAACCGAGGCTGCTGTAGAGCAAATCTTTATGGCAAAAAATCCAGACTCTGCATTAAAACTGGGTCAAGCACGGGGCGCTGCCATTGCGGCATTGGTCAATTTGGACTTACAAGTTGCCGAATATACTGCACGACAAATCAAGCAATCTGTGGTGGGTTATGGTGCAGCTGAAAAAGAACAAGTGCAAATGATGGTGATGAAATTACTCAATCTTTCTGTTCAACCCCAACAGGACGCAGCCGATGCGCTTGCCGCAGCCATTTGTCATGCACATGCTTCTGGTAGTATGAGTAAATTGGCTGTACTCAATGCACTAGGTGGCATGGCACGTGGACGCAGTCGTACCAGTAGCCGTCGTCGCTAAATCAAAAATGCTAGACTCGTAAAAATAAGGCAAAATATGAATCGTTTTGCCTTATTCAAACAACTCGATATTTTTAGATCAAGTCTAAACCAAATACGCAGCAGCATCTTTTTTCACTTCACGAATACTGGGTTGTTTGGAATAAGTTGCTATAAGCATTTTCCCAGAAGTTCGTAAGTTTTTTTGTTGCTCCGAATCAATACGAATCAAAACCAATTCCTCAGGAATACGTTGATTTTCAACTTCACGACAAATAATGAAGCTTTGATTCCGTTCCATGATGTTAAACTGTGGAAATTCTTTTTGTAATTTATCTTTAAAGCTCAGACTTTTATCTTCGGTATTTCGACCTGAAAACTGGGTATAGGCAACCAATGCTAGACATAAAGCCACAACAACACCAACCACCACATACTTTTCTATCATCTTATTTCACTCGAACATACTTTTGCTGTTTTTCATTATACTGATAAACATGAATTTCTTTTATAGGAATAATTTTATCAGCGTTTTCATCTTTTTTTGTCCCTGAAAATTTGATTTCAATATCATACAAGCCATCATGTTCAGATTTTAAAAACCGATATTTTGCCTGCATATTATAAGTTTTATCTTCATTCGAGCTTTCATTATCCAAACCAATTTCAGCAACTTTCATTTTTTGAATATGTGCTTGATCATTTAAAGCCATCACCATTAGCTGAGTTTCATTGATACCATAAGCACTTTGTTCTTTTTCCTCAACATAACCCAGCATTTCAGGACCAATATTTTTAATATTTTTGATGATATCTCCAGCAGGATAAGGTTGATAATTCCAATCCTGATTGCTCCATGTATCATCAAAACTACGACTAACAATTTCAAAATTCTGATCTAAATTTTTCTTAAACACAAAAACTTGCGTATCACTCCCCATTGGAAAACCAAGTAAAATATGATGATCATCTGAAGGCTTTGCATCACTCAAAAAAAATTGTGTTACTGTCAATAAATAGCGATCTTCATTTTGTGCATTTTTATAAACTTCCGCAGGATTAAAAGCCAAAACTGTATCTTTTGAGTTTTCGGATTGATCGCCTTGCATACCGACATATTGTATTTTTTCTTGCTCTAATTCAGATACTTTTAGAAATTTAATGTCTTTTTGATATAACGCAAGCATAACAGTTTTAAAATCTAAATCTTTTAGAACAATTTTTTTAGTTTCAATATTGTCAGGAGTCGCTATAGATTCCTCTGCCATAACTTGTGTTGTAAACCCAAAGCATAAGCCACTCAGTAGAATACGACTCAATAATAATTTTTTGATCATTTTATCATTCTCTATTTTTCATCATTATCACGATTCACCACAGCATACACCGCTTCATTCATATGCTGTGCCTGTAAACCACGCATACCCTTTTTCGCCAAACAATCACCCGCCAACGCATGTAACGTGACAATTTCATGTAAATGAATTTGCTCAGAAAATTGTGCTTTTAAACTCGCAATCATTCCTGCGAGCACATCGCCCATACCACCTGTGCCCATGCCTGCATTGCCCGCTGTGCAAATCCAAAGTTGATCTTCTAAAATCAAACTACCCGCACCTTTGAGTACCCATTGCCCTGCATATTTTTCTTTAAGCTTTTGAATGGCTTGTACTCGATCATGTTCAATATCTACAACTGAACAATTCAATAATTTAGATGCTTCGCCAGGATGTGGCGTTAAATACGTTCTTTCATTCAATTTTATAGGCTGTTCAGCCAAAAACCAAAGAGCATCTGCATCCAAAACAATTTGTAAATGTTCACTTTTTTGAATGGGTGCAAACCATTTTACAAATTGCTGTTTTGCCCAATCATCACGCCCTAAACCCATACCAAAACTCACCGCATCGACATGATCAAGTAGGTTTTGAATCTCTTGTTCCGACAATAAGTTAATATCACGAAGCATAATATTTGGTGAACGAGAAAGAATCGCTGTGTGATGTTTCGCATCACAAACAATGGTGACTTTGCCTGCACCTGCGCTAAATGCAGACTCACCTGCCATCATTACAGCGCCACCCATTTCCGCATGACCACCGACCACCAAAACATGTCCATAACTGCCTTTATGCCCAAAAGCTTGCCGTTGTGGCAGTTGAATATTCAGCGGCGATAATTGTGCTAAAGTTTTTAATTTTGCATCGGTTGGAATTGCTGAAATGACTTCGACAATGCCTGAATATTCCTTACCTTGACCTGTAAATAGTCCTGCTTTTAGCCCCAAAACCGTATAGGTGTAATCCGCTTTAATGGCAATCAGCAAAGGCTGTCCTGTATTGGCATTCAACCCACTTGGAAGATCAATGGCTATTTTCAAAGCTTTTTGAGCATTAAACTTTTCAATGATACTTTGCCAAGATTCATCTAAACCACGATTTAAACCAATGCCAAATAAAGCATCAATATGACAATCAAAGGCTGACTGAATATTGAAGTTTTGATGAATCATCACCTGATTTTGTTTGGCGATTTCGATTGCAGAGTGTAGATCAACTGAATCACCAACGGCATTTGAAAATATTTCAACCGTATAACCTTTTTGTTTTAAATAACTGGCGAGGCAATAACCATCACCTGCGTTATTACCTGCACCACACCACACCGCTATTTTCTGAATGCGTGAATATTCACCTTGATCATGATTTTGAAATAAACGATCTAAACGCTGTGAAATTGCCCAAGCAACCTGTTGCATCAAGCCAAACGAACTATTTTGTTGTGCAAACCAACGACGCTCCCATGCTTGAATTTCATGGCTATGGTAAACTTGTTCAGGCATGATTCTGTCCTTTTCTTCTCATCTTTAAATAGCGCATTCATTTACTATGTCGGTAACTTCATTTACACCCTCTATTCATTTGCAACAGATTGATCTACATGAATTAAAAGCATGGATTAAAAATCAGGCTTTGCAATTGGGCTTTGCTGATTGTGTCATTGCTCGCCCCGACGCTCAAGCTGAATTACCCCGATTTAAAGAATATTTAAAACGTGGCTATCACGGCGATATGAAGTTTTTAGAAGAAAATTTAGAAAAACGAGCAGATCCAACCTTGCTCGTACCGGGCACAAAAAGCATTATTTGTGTGCGAATGAATTATTTGGTGGAAACGCCAAAACCACGTTACGTGCCTGATGAACCAAACTCAGCCATCATTGCCCGTTACGCCCGTGGTCGTGATTATCACAAAGTTATGCGTGGACGCTTAAAAGCCCTATCGAATATTATTCGTGAAAAAGTCGGTGAATTTGAATCTCGCCCTTTTGCTGACTCTGCGCCTGTTTTTGAAAAATCATTGGCTGAAAATGCAGGCATGGGTTGGACTGGCAAACATACTCTACTCATTCATAAAAAATCAGGTTCTTTCTTTGTTTTAGGGGAGCTGTTTACTTCTCTCGAATTACCTTTTGATGAACCCACAACCAAACATTGCGGTTCATGTACAGCATGTATCGACATTTGCCCAACGCAAGCGATTGTTGAACCTTATATGCTCGATGCTCGAAAATGTATTGCCTACCTCACCATTGAATATAAAGGCATCATTGCTGAAGAATTACGCCGTGGTATTGGTAACCGAGTTTTTGGTTGTGATGATTGCCAACTGATCTGTCCGTGGAACAGTTTTGCAAAGAAAGCGACCATTGAAGATTTTAATCCTCGTCACGGTTTGGATGATGTGAATTTATTAGACTTATGGAAATGGGATGAACAAACTTTCCTCAGTTGCACCGAAGGTAGTCCAATTCGACGCACAGGTTTCCAAAGTTTTAAACGAAATATCGCCATTGGGCTTGGAAATGCACCATTTTCTGAACAAATCGTTCAGGCTTTAGAGCTAAAAAATGAGCAACATGATGACATTGTGCAAGTCCATATTGATTGGGCAATTCAAGAACAATTACTGAAAAAGCCTTAATTTTTGGATTAAATACAGTATTTTCTACTTAAAAATAAATTTTCACGTTCATCGCAAAATTTGCAAGTTTTGATTTTTTTACTTACCAGTCTTCAGCAAGTTTTGATTTTTATATTTAAACTTTGCATGTATATATCAAATATCACCGCAAAGTTTGTAACTAACTTAAATCAGCCTTAAATATTATGTTATTCATCGAATAGCGTATTTTACTTACAAAATTTTGATCATTTTCACCCTTTTTTATCTCAAAAATACGCGTATGATCAGTATTATTGTAGAAATAAAATGGATGCATCATGCAAGTACGCACCGATTGGACTCGTGAAGAAATTCAAGCGTTATACGAGCAACCTTTTCTTGATTTGGTTTTTCAAGCACAGCAACAACATCGTCAACATTTCGATGCCAATACTATTCAAGTCAGTACATTGCTTTCAATTAAAACAGGTAAATGTCCTGAGGATTGTAAATATTGTTCTCAATCTGCGCGTTATGACTCAAAACTTGAAGCTGAAAAACGAATTGCTGTCGATAAAGTAATTAGCGAAGCCAAAGAAGCCATTGAATCGGGTTCAAGCCGTTTTTGTATGGGTGCTGCGTGGCGTAATCCGCATGAACGTGACATGCCTTATGTCTTAGAAATGGTGCGTGAAGTTAAAGCTTTAGGCTTAGAAACCTGTATGACACTTGGAATGTTGAATCAATCGCAAGCAGAACGTTTGCATGAAGCAGGTTTGGATTATTACAACCACAACCTCGACACTTCTCGTGAATATTATTCTCACATTATCACCACCCGCACTTTTGATGATCGCTTAGATACACTCGATCATGTGCGTAGTGCAGGCATGAAAGTTTGTAGTGGCGGCATTGTCGGTTTGGGTGAAGACCGTAAAGATCGTATCGGTTTATTACATGAATTGGCGACTCTAGCTATACATCCAGAGTCTGTTCCAATCAATATGTTGGTTCCAATTGAAGGGACACCATTGGCTGATGTTGAAAAGCTCGATGTGACTGAATGGATTCGTACCATTGCAGTTGCTCGTATTATTATGCCAACAAGCTATATTCGCTTATCTGCGGGTCGTGAGTCATTAAGTGATTCTGATCAAGCGCTTGCATTTATGGCAGGAGCTAATTCATTATTTAGTGGTGAAAAATTGCTAACAACACCTAATGCAGGTGATGGTCGAGATAAACTGCTCTTTCAAAAACTGGGTTTAAAAGCTGAAAAAGCAAAACTTACAATGAAAGAATTATCTGTCGATGCGATGGCGAGCTAAAGCTAAACAATCAATTAAATGTTAAAGCATAAAGTGAAATTTCATTTTATGCTTTTTTATACATCTTGAATGCAAAGCAAAATTATAATGAAGTAATTAAAATACCGTATTTGGCATTGAGAAACATACCTTCTCGAATTTGATCTATACCATTGGCATGATGTACTTTTAAATTTTGAGTCAGCGCATCATATTCAAATGCATCAAAACTATCTTGATGGTGGCAAAGCCACGTTAAAGTATCGACAAGTACATCATCAACCACATAACTTTGTTTAGAAAAATCTTTTGGCATCGCACATTATTTCTATCTCAATATAAATATAGTGTAACCATTTCAGCATAGTAACCACAATTTTTATCTACTAAACATAAAAATCGAAGTGTCTATGCACTCCGATTTTGTTATAGATGATATATTTTAATTTGAATTAATGTGATTTATGAACCCCACATTTACGACATTCAATATGCTCAACACTCCCTGCTTTATGTTCATACTCGTAGATATGAATACAAAAAATCTTCCTTAATCTTTGTAACATTATAGATTTACCTCTCTATCCTTAAGTTAAAAATTCACAATATTTCATCCTGAAATATCAGTCTCAAAAGTTTGATACCTGATTATATTTAACATATTCCTATGATTATTCAAGCTTTCATTCCAATTGAATTAAAAATACTTTCAATCTTAATACAGTTTTATTTTCACATCATGAGAATAATACAAGTTATTGTTTTACCGTGCTTAATTTAAAAAATATAGTAAAAACTTGCATAAATTTGCTTGATTAACGCCATAATTCAGTTAGGATGAAAGTCAGCTCTTTTTTTCCACCTATCGGAAAATGAGTCAGAAAAGATATAAAAATAGAATCTAAAATTTAAGTACAGGCAAAGGATATAAAAAATGCAAGGACGTATGATGTTTCAATCGCTGTTGATCAGCAGCCTGCTCAAACACGCAGCACGCTATCACAGTGATACCGAGATTATTTCTAAAAATACCGATGGTACGATCACCAAAACAGATTGGACACATATTTCTGAAAACTCAAAACGTTTTGCCAATGCGCTCAATGCTTTAGGCATGCAGCAAGGTGATCGAGTTGCAACCATCGCTTGGAATAACCATCGTCATCTTGAGTCTTGGTATGCTATTTCAGGCAGTGAGCGTGTATGTCATACCATCAATCCACGTTTATTCCCAGAACAATTGGTTTTTATTATTAATGATGCCAATGACCGTGTCATTTTGTTTGATAAAACATTCTTACCCCTGATTAAAGCCGTTAAACCACATGTGCCAAATGTTGAACACTTCATCTGTTTCAGCGCATTTGATCAAGATGTTGCCGATGCCATTCCCGATGTTAAATTTTATGATGTCGTCATTGCAGAACAATCGGCTGAATATGAATGGCCTGAATTTGATGAAAATACAGCCAGTTCATTGTGTTATACCTCAGGTACAACAGGCAATCCTAAAGGTGCACTATATTCTCACCGCTCGACTGTACTGCAAAGCTATGCAGGCGCAATGCCTGACTCACTGAATCTTTCAGCTCGTGATGTCATGCTTCCTGTAGTTCCAATGTTCCATGTCAATGCATGGGGTACACCTTATATTGCGGCAATGGTCGGCTGTACACTGGTATTGCCGGGTCCGGGTCTAGATGGTGGTAGCTTGGTACAATTGATTGATGAATACAAAGTCAGTATTGCACTGGGTGTGCCGACCATTTGGCAAGGTTTATTACTTGCAGCGAAAGCCACAAATAGCTCACTTCCAAGTTTAAAACGTAATGTAATTGGTGGTTCTGCTTGCCCACCTGCAATGATGAAAACATTCCGTGATGTTTATGACTGTGAAACTATTCATGCATGGGGAATGACCGAAACCAGTCCGCTTGGCTCACTGAATCAATTAAAAGCGAAACATAATACTTTATCTGATGATGAAAAATTAAAGGTTCGCCTCTCACAAGGTCGTCCACCATTTGGCATCGAAATTCGTATTACCGAACAAGAACAAGGCTTGATTGCACAACCGAATGATGGTGAGGCATCTGGTAATTTACAAATCCGAGGGCATTGGGTTATCAATGCCTACTATGGCAAAGATGAAAGTGCTTTAACAGAAGATGGTTGGTTCGATACAGGTGATATTGCGACCATAAATGCAGATGGTTATATTAATTTACAAGACCGTGCTAAAGATTTAATCAAATCGGGTGGTGAATGGATTTCATCAGTTGAGCTTGAAAATATCGCAATGGGTCATCCTAAAATTGCCATGGCAGCCGCTATTGCCGCTATTCATCCTAAGTGGGATGAGCGTCCAATTATTATTGCCATTAAGGCACAAGATAGCGATATTACTGAAGCTGAATTACTCGATTATTTCTCAGATAAAATTGCCAAATGGCAAATTCCTGACCGTGTGATTTTTGTCGACTCTATTCCACTCACAGGCACAGGAAAAATGCTGAAAAAAGATTTACGTGAGCAATTTGGTTCAGTTTTACTCGAAAGTGAAACCACTTAAACTTATCGATTTTGGATATAAAACACTCACATCTAAAATAGTAAAGGGTCATCTTCTTTAAGATGCCCCTTTTACTTTCTATATGATACTTTACAATTCACATTGATTTTTTTGATATTTTTAAAAGATCATCCCATATAAAAGCTTACCATCACAAAACTTAAAATAGCGGTCATTTCAATAAATTCAATACTTGCACCTACCGTATCACCAGTAATTCCACCAATTCGCCCTATAAATTGCTGTCGTAAATACAGCAACACAAGCATGCTAATAATCACACAGCCTAGACCAAGCCATGAAAAATAAGCAAAAAAACTTAAACTTAAACAAGCCACAATGATCGATGCTATTTTTGGAATATGACTCGCAATTGAAGCACCCAATCCTTTTTCACGTACATAATCTGTGGTTAAAAATAAAAATAGTGGAACAAGTCGCCCAAGCATTGGAAATAAAATTAATGCTTGTATATCTTGTTTCTCAAGCAATATATAAATTGCCGACCATTTTAAAACACAGACAATAATTAAACTCAGCACACCAATAGGACCACAAGCAGGGTCTTTCATGATTTTCAATGTTCGTTCTTTATCACCAAAGCCACCAACCCAAGCATCGGCAGTATCAGCTAAACCATCGAGATGTAAACCGCCTGTCAGCCAAATCCAAACCACAAGAATCAAACTACTCAGTAGCATAGGCGGTAAAGCAGATAAACTGATGGCGATGGTATATAGAACAAAACCAATACCCAAGCCAATAATAGGATAAAACAATAAAGATTGACCATTTTGTTGTTTCGATGGCATCTGTTTCAATTGAATCGGAAACACCGTCAAAAATTGCAGTGCAATCCAAAATGGCATCATTGCGATTGCTCCACAATTGTCATTTGCGCAGGTTGGGTTTCAATCAATTGTAATTGCAAAGTCTCAGCATCAATTTCAAAGCAACTGAGCTGTCCAAGTTCTGCCGTCATTTTTAATAAATCATCTAAAGGCTGTTTCAAGGCTAAACATTTCAATAATTTAATCACGCCACCATGCGTCACAATCAATGCATGTTCAATCTGCTGAGCTTTCATCTGCTGACAAATTTGCGCGAGTCCACGTAAAATGCGTGCGTGAAAATGTGCTAAAGTTTCTCCATTGGGTGCATGATATTGCGTTGGATATTGCCAAAAATTTGCCAAAAGTTCAGGTTCATCTGCATAGATTTGTGCCGTTGATATCCCCTCCCAATCACCAAAATGCATTTCTT
This sequence comes from uncultured Acinetobacter sp., assembly GCA_964293455.1. Taxonomy (GTDB): domain Bacteria; phylum Pseudomonadota; class Gammaproteobacteria; order Pseudomonadales; family Moraxellaceae; genus Acinetobacter. Next base: position 10,078 of record CAXYZD010000065.1, read on the forward strand.
GTAAATCTGCACTCAGTATCATCGGCAAATCAAACTGCGTTGCCAAAATCTCTGTAAATTTCACACAGCGTTGTAAAGGTGATGAAAATAATAATTTCCAAGACATAGAACCCGCATTTTGCACCGCTTGATCGATGGTCTGTTGCATTTGTTGCCATCCCAAAACTGTTAACTCATCGTCCGTTGAGCCTCGTAGAGTATGACTCAAAGTCGTTTCGCCATGTCTTAACAGATCAATTCGAAGTTTCATGCGCTTTCTATGCCTTTATTGATCAATATGCAAATTAAACTTTTTCACCAATTACGGCAGCTTCTGCAAAAGTTGCCATTTGATTGTGTAAGCTACAAGCCAATTTGATCAAACCTAATGATGCACCTGCGCCACTGCCTTCGCCCAAACGTAAATCAAGCTTAAGTAATGGATCGGCATCTAATTCTTGCAATAATCGACGATGCCCATACTCAGCAGATTGATGCCCAAACAACATCCACTGACGCACTTCAGCGTTTAAACGTACTGCAAGCAAAGCTGAAATGGTACTAATAAAACCATCAACAATCATGGGTAAGCCTAACTGCGCAGCGCGAATATATGCACCTGTCATGGCTGCAATTTCTAATCCACCAACGGCACAAAGAGCTTTAAAAGCATCTTTTTGAACATAATTTTGATGAAGCTGAATGGCTTGATTGATGATATTTTTTTTATGAATCAATTGTTCTTCACGAATGCCTGTACCCACACCCGTCAATTGTTCAGCAGGCTCATTCAACAAAAAACATGCCACAGCTGATGCAGAACAAGTATTGCCAATGCCCATTTCCCCTGCAATATACACTGATGCTTTTTGTGCAAAAGCTTGATTGGCACTGTCAAAACCTAAAGCCATTGCTTGCTGACATTGCGCTTCAGTCATGGCAACCTGTTCTACAAAATTTGCCGTTCCTGCAATGATGCAGTGACGCTCAACACCGACATAATCATAGGTATCACCCACAGAGCCACAATCAATTACTTGCAAAGTTGCCGCATATTCACGTGCAATCACGCTAATACATGCCCCACCTGTGGCAAAATTTTGGAGCATTTGACGCGTCACTGCTTGTGGATAGGCAGAAATATTTTCCGCCATCACACCATGATCACCTGCAAAAATAGTAATCCAAGGCTGATCAACATTTGGCTTTGCATTGGCTTGTAAACTCGCAAGCTGTACCGCAACACGTTCCAAAATAGACAATGACCCTGTCGGTTTGGTCAATTGTGCTTGGCGATCTTCCGCTTGTTGTTTGATTGCTTGATTGGGTACAGCACAAGCCTCATTCCACCAATTTACTGTATTTAACGTTGTCAAAACTTTTCCTTTTACGTTGATCTATCTATTTTTTAAGATTTATTTCATCTTTTAAAGTCATAGGAAAGCCTGCGACACAGAAAATAACTTTATCCGCAATTTTTCCAATATCTTGATGTAAACGCCCTGATTCATCGACAAATTTTCGGGTTAACTCACCGAATGGTACAACGCCAAGTCCTGTTTCATTACTGACTAAAATCACATTAGCTTTTAAAGTCGGTAGGACTGCCAATAACTGCTGACATTGCGCTGTCTGTATATTTATATCTTGATGAATTAATAGATTACTCATCCACAAAGTTAGACAATCGACTAAAAAAATCTGTCCTTTTTGATCGTATTTTTTTAAACAATCAGCTAAATATAAAGGCTCCTCAATCACTTTCCATTCACTTGGACGCTGTGCCTGATGATGTACTATTCGCTCTTGCATTTCGGCATCATGCGCCTGCGCTGTCGCAATATAGATCACAGATTGGGAAGATTCTTTAGCTGTCTGCTCAGCCAAGCGACTTTTGCCTGAACGCGCACCGCCTAAAATCAATTGCAACATAACAAATCCTTTTGATGAATGAAATATTGAGCTTTATTCACAAGATGAGCCCAATTGAATATGTTGATCGGAATACAATTCACCCTGTAAAACTTTTGCCTGATAAAAACCAAAAGTTAAATGCTCGATTTCAATATTAAAACTTTGTTGTGGAATCTGACTGATTTTTTCGTAAAGATATTCGGCTTTAAATTCTGAATGATACAGCCCTAAGGTAATATGAGGATAATAATTTAAAGCAGCAGGTTCATTGGTTTGTTCTGCAAAAAGCTGCCTAATTTTGCTTAGGCTATTTTTAACATCTAAAACTTCAACAAAAAGTGCGCTATCAAAACTATTAATTTTGCCTATTTTTAATTGAAATGGCTTTAAATTCAATGTTTTTAATTGCAGACACTGTTGCTCAAATTGCTCAATACTAAAATTATCATTGTATGTATTTATATACTTTTGCTGAGCTAATCTTGTATCAGTCTCTTTTTGTAAAAAACCGCATACAAACAAAGTAATATGAAACTGACGAATATTCGGCTGAAATAAGTCAGGGGCAAAAATTGCTCTGAGTTGATTTAAATATTGAACTAATTCAGGATGTTGAATTTCGGCATACCACAAGGCATAGTTTTCTCGTCCTTTATGCCATTCAGGATAATCATGCGCTAAAGTTGGGACTGTAAGACTTTGTGGGCGTAAAAACACGATATAAACAACATCAAAAGAACAAGCGTATTAAAACATGTTTGTAGTGTGCAAAATTGAAAAATATCTTTAGCAGATGCTCGTAAAGCCCGCGATCAAGCCAAGATTCTTCTTGATGATGGCATTAATCCATCTCAAAATCGAAAACAAGAGAAAATTGAAGCCCAGTATCTTAGTGTAAGCACATTTAAATTAGTTGCAAATGAATATATCGTTGAAATCCTAGGCAGCAGGTAAAGTGGGTATATCAGTAAGTTTAAGAAAGCCTTAGAGTTTAGCTATAAAAATGTGAAAGATATAACCTCTGCTGATATCTTGCATATTGTTAGATCAACAGTGAAGCGTGTCAGAGAAACAGGTAAAAGAGGAAGTGGTGAAGTTACTGCATTAAATAATCAAAAATTTATTGGCGCTATCATGCGTTATTCGATTGCAACATTAAGAGCAGATAATGACCCGACATATTGGAGTCGTAGTTTTATTAAGGGTTAGATATCCAAGAAACATTTTCTTTATAGTGTTCTTTTACAAATTCAATAATAAATTTTTTTTGAGCATCATTAAAAACGTATTGATCCTTTTCCCATTGTAATTCCAACCTAAAAACAAACCAATCCATGTAAGCTTTATTTTCATTGGTTATTAAAAAAGGCGGATTCAAGCGGCAAGTGCAACAGTATAAAAACCAGCCATAACATCAC
>CAXYZD010000066.1:0-13196 GCA_964293455.1 uncultured Acinetobacter sp.
TTGTAAAAGAAGGTCGTAACCGTGAGGTTCGTCGTATTTTTGAATCTCAAGGGCTAAAAGTTAGCCGTTTACTTCGTACTCGTTACGGTACAGTTATTTTACCACGTGAATTACGTACAGGTCGTTGGATGGAATTGGATAAGAATGATATCGACAACTTAACAAAAGCTGTTGAGTTGAAACCACGTCAAGGGACTGGCTTATATGGTATGGCAAAACGTCGTACTGAACGTATGCAAGACAAGCCTTTGGCTGCACGTCGTGGTGGTTATTTACGTCAACAACGCCGTGATACGGAAGGTGAAAACCAACCTGAACAGCAACAACGTGAATATCGCAACATGGGTGATAGCAACCGTTTCGATAATCGTAGCAACGACAATCGCTTTAACAACCGTTCACCACGTCCAGATCAGCGCACAGAACAACGTGCCGATCAACGCACTGAGCAGCGTGGCGATAAGCGTCCTTATGGCGAACGTCCTCAGCGCACAAATCCATCGGAAAGTCGTGGTAATAGCTTCAACGCAGGTAACAATGATAACCGTGGCAACCGCTTTAATGCAGGTAGCTCGGAAAACCGTGGTAATAGCTTCAATGCAAGAAGCACTGAAAGCCGTGGTAATCGTTTCCCAAGCGAACGTCCAGCAACTCGTACACCACGTCCTTCTTTCGATCAGCAAGAACAACGTAGTGAACAACCTGAAAAGAAGAAACCTTTTGTCGTAACCAAAGGTTTTAAAAAATTCTAAGTTAAACATGGTCTTTTAGATTGTGTTTCAATAAAGAAGTCACTCAAATGAGTGGCTTCTTTATGTCACAATGCAATTCGGTATTTTTAAATAGCTTATAAAATTGCACTCAATAAGCGTTTGGTATATTCATGCTTCGGTGAATGATACAGTTCATCTGAATTGGCAATTTCAACAATCTCACCGTGATTCATCACCATAACTTGATCTGAAATATATTTCACTACAGCCAAATCATGCGAAATAAAGATATAGCTTAAACCAAATTCATCTTGTAAATCTTGCAGTAAATTCAATACTTGTGCCTGAACAGAAACATCTAGCGCAGACACCGATTCATCACAAATCAAAATTTCAGGTTTCAAAGTCAAACAACGAGCAATCGCAATACGTTGACGCTGACCACCTGAAAACTCGTGCGGATAACGGTAAAATGCTTGTGCAGGCAAACTGACTTTTTCCAGTAAGTCCAACGCCATTTGTTTACGCTCTACATTATTGGCACCAATTTTATGAACTTGCATCGGCTCCATCAAAATCTGCCCGACAGTAAAACGTGGATTCAAAGATGCATAAGGATTTTGAAAAACGATCTGAATCTTACGCTGATATTGAGCAAATTCTTTTTCAGACATCGCTAAAATATCTTTGCCTTGAAACAAGGCTTTACCGCCCGTTGCTTCTTGCAAACGCATGAGTAATAAACCAATGGTTGTTTTGCCTGAACCTGACTCACCCACCAAGCCTAAAGTTTTACCCTTTGCGAGTTGGAAAGAAGCCCCTTTCACCGCTTGAAATTCATCTTTACCAAAGAACCCTTTACGGCTAAAAAATGATTTTTTCAAATCTTGCACATCAAGAATGATTTCTTCACTGCCATCTAAACCACGTTGACGTTCAGCCCTATTCACTTCTGAGAGCGTTACATTCTCAACCGTTCCCCCATTTTTCTGTTTCAAATAATTCTGAATTATGGGCAGACGATAAGGTCGATTTGCTAAAGATGGGCGACAAAGTAACAGCGCTTTGGTATAGGCATCTTTCGGAGATTTTAAAACATCTTTTGCCAAACCTTGCTCGCGGATTTCACCCTGACGCATCACAATCACTTCATCCGCAATTTCACTGGCCAAAACCAAATCATGGGTAATGAACAACATCGACATTTGACGACGTTTACGTAAAGATTCGAGCAAATCTAAAATTTGTTTTTGAATGGTTACATCAAGCGCTGTCGTTGGTTCATCGGCAATCAATAATTTTGGTTCACAGGCAATTGCCATTGCAATCATCACACGCTGCTGTTGTCCGCCTGAAAGCTGACTTGGATAAGCATCAATTTTGGTTTCAGGTGATGAAATACCGACTTCTTTTAATAACTCCAAAGTACGTTGTTTGGCTTGCTTGCGCCCATACCCCAAATGAATCCGCATAACTTCTGCAATCTGATCACCCACAGTAAACACAGGGTTCAGTGATGACATCGGCTCTTGGAAAATCATGGCAATATCTTTACCACATATTGCCCGCATTTCACGGGTTGAAAGACTGAGTAAATCTTTGCCTTCAAACCTGATTTTACTTTTTTTAGAAGTTTTAGACTGTCCAACAGGTAGCAAAGCCATCATTGCCAATGCTGTGACTGACTTACCACTACCCGATTCACCAACCAAAGCCACTGTTGTATTGGGTGGTATTTGAAAAGAAATACCTTTGACTGTTTCGGTAAGTTGCTTATTTTCATCTTTAAAAAAAACACTGAGATTTTCAACGCTGAGTAGCACAGAAGGTGTAGCGTTTTGTTCTGACATCTTTCTGCTCCTTACTTCAGTTTCGGGTCGAGTGCATCACGCAATACATCGGTAAACATTGAAAATGCCGTGACTAGAACTGCCATCGCGACAGATGCTGCAACCAATTGCCACCATTTACCTAAAATCAATTCACTTTGCGCTTCATTGAGCATACTGCCCCAAGACACCACACCGACAGGCACACCAAAACCCAAAAAGCTCAGAATCACTTCTGACTTAATAAAAGTCACTACTAAAATAGAGATTTGCACCAAAGCAATATGACTTACATTTGGGAAAATATGCACAAACATACGCCGTGTATGACTGACACCAATCGCTTTTGCAGCCAACACATATTCACGCGCGGTATGTTTCATATATTCCGCACGAATTAAGCGAAATACGCCAGTCCACCCCGTCAAACCAAGAATAAGGACAATGGACAATATGCCTTTCTGTTGCAACACCGCCGCAATTGCCAAGACTAAAAGTAAATAAGGAATCGAAGTAAAAACGTTATAGAACCAATTGAGAATATCATCGACCCAATCGCCAAAATAGCCTGCGATTGCACCCAAAAATGTGCCGATGATCACCGCCAAAAGTGCAGACACCACACCTACAATAATCGATGTTTCAGCGCCTTTAATGGTTTTTAATACAATATCTTGTCCCCATTTATCTGCACCAAAAGGCAAGGTAGTTTTTAGTTCGCTTTGCTGATCGAGTAAATGACCATCCAATTGTTGATCTATAGTTTTCATATCCTCAGCAAGTGGGTCTTGAATGCCATAATAATCAATTGGATTACTCGATTGGTTTACTGTGCTTTGCTCAATTACTTTTGAACGATCTATAACTTTTTGATCTGTGTCCATAAATGTTGGTGGTGCATAACTCACAGCCACTTCTTTATTCCAATCTTTGGCGATCAAGCCTGTCATAGATAAAACTAACATCACGAAAAAACACAGCACAATAAATAACGAAGCCATCGCAATACGATCTTCCTTTAAGCGTCGTATTGCCAATCGCCATAAATTTGGTGAAAAATCCTGTTGTGGTGTGTCTATTTTTTTAGTGAAAATATTGAGCATCATCTTCACCTACTTCAACTGTACGCGTGGATCAACCACTTTATAAATCAGGTCTGCCATCAAGTTAAAGATCATCGTCGCAGCGGCAACATAAACCGTTATTGCTTTAATCACAGGAAAGTCACTACGCTCAACTGCGATAATCACTTCTCGTCCAATACCAGGAATACCAAAGAAACGCTCAATTAAAAATGCACCAATGAGCAAGGCAGGTAAACTTGACATCACATCGGTAATGATGGGAATGGATGCATTACGTAGGACATGTACACCTAAAACACGCTGCTCACCTACCCCTTTGGCACGTGCTGTTCGGACATAGTCCTGATTTATTTCATCTAAAATAAAACTTCGATATAAGCGTAATGTGGGCGCAACACTCACAACTAGCATGATCAAGATTGGAAGCAGTGAATATTTCAATAAATTTTCGCTAAAACTGTCGCCCCAACCTTGTACGGGAAACCAACCCAGTTTGTAGGCAAAAAAGTATTGGAACACAATGATATAAACTAAAATACTAATCGACATACCAATAGTACACAGCATCATCAGCATACGATCAGTCAATGAACCACGTACCGATGCAACGGCCAAAGCAAGAATGATAGAGATCACAGTTTGTAAAATCACCAAAGGAATCATAATCGTCAGTGATGGCCCCAAACGCGTCAGAATAATCTCTGAAACTGATTCACCTGTACTCCAACTCACACCATAATCAAAGGTGATAATTTGCTGAATGAAAATACCTAACTGTACGTAATACGGTTGGTCAACACCCAATTGTTGACGGATATTTTCAATTTGTTCAGGATTTGCCATTTTCCCTGCAAGAATATAAGCAGGATCACCCCCGACCCAATTGAACAGGAAAAAAATCAACAGGATCACACCCAATAGAGTGGGAATCATTTGCCATAAACGCCGTATGATATATGCCAACATCCTTCATTCCTTTGTATTATTTTTTAATTAGGTTTAATGGCGCTGACCTGTAATTTCCTGAAAAAATGCTTTGTTATCAGGTTCTCGTCCTAAGAAATCAATCACAAGTTGCTTGGCTTTTTTCTGCCCGCCTTGTGACAAAATTGTTTGGCGATAACGTGCGCCAACATCAGGATTATTTAAGTTATTGCCAAAGGCTGAAAGCATGTCGAGTGCGATGACTTCAGACCACATATAACCATAATAACCCACTTGATAGCCTCCCATAATATGACCAAACTGACCAGGAAATTCTGTTGTTGGCGTATAACCTAAAGCTGTTTTTCCTTCTAGTTTTTGCCACGTTTCAAGTGGTTGGGTTTCTAGTGCATTTGCGGTATGAATCGCCATATCATACTGTGCATACAAAGTCTGACGTGCATATTTCAAACCACGCCCATAATTGTGTACGGCTTTTAATTTGGCAATTAACGCATCATCTATACGTGGGCAAGCTGGCTGACAAAAATCTGCCAAAGTCGTAAGCGTTTCTTTGCGGCGTGCCCATTCCTCATACATTTGTGACGGTGCTTCAACAAAATCTCGCTCTACCGATGTTCCCGACTGTGAGGCATAGCGTGTATTGGACAATATGCCATGTAATGCATGACCGAACTCATGCACAAAAGTTTCCAATTCATCACTATTTAAACCTTTACGGTTAAAATTGGTAACGAGTGCAGCAATCGGTTTACGCGCTGTCAGCGTACTCCCTCCACGCACGCCCCATACAGCTGCATGACCATACTTCCCTTCACGTGGGAATTTATCTAGATATAAACCACCTAAAAGCTGACCTGTTTTTTTATCTGTCACATCATAATATTCAACTTCATTTTGCCAAGTTTCCACTTTGGCAGGTTTAAACTCAATACCATACAAATTGGATGAAATCGCAAACAACCAATCTTGCGATGCTTGTGTTGGAAAATATTCACGTAATTTTTCTTGATCAATTTGGTACTTTTCTTTACGTAATTTTTCACTCCAATAACCTTCACTCCAACGATGAATCTCGGCTTTTTCAACAGGAATTTTTAGTGTTTTCGCTTTAAACTCACGTAAGGTTTGTACTTCTTTTTTTTCTAGAGGTGCAACAATCGTATGAACTTCATTTAAAAAATGATTCACTGTTTCAGGATTCTGCGCCATCCGATTTTTCAGTTTCCAATCGGCATAACTTTTATAACCGAATAATTGTGCAAGCTCATAGCGTAAATCTATGGCTTGTTTTAAAAGCACTAAATTTTTTTCTGTACCACGGCGTGTATAGGCAATTTGATAACGCTTCCGAGCTTCATCACTGTCAGCCATCTGCATAAATGGCAAATATTCAGGATAATCAAAACCGAGTAAATATTGACCCTGTTCATTTTCCTTTAAATTTGCAATATAACTGTCAGGTAACCCCTTTAACTCATCCGCAGTAAATTCAACTTTTTCAGGATTATCACGAATATTTCGAGCAAACTCCTGCTGAATCTTGGTCAAATTATCCAAAATGACTTTTAAACGGGCTTGTTTATCAGTAGAGAGTTGAATCCCATTTTCTTCAAAACCATCTAAAATATCTTGGCGATATTTAGTGTCAATTTCATTACTCGTTTTAATTTTTTTGATTTGCTGATAAAGCGAATAATCTTGATAAATTTCAGTTTGAAACTGATTAATTTTAACTTCGCAATCATCTGCAGCTTGACGGACTTGTGCATTCGGATCGACATTACTATAAAAACCAACAGGCCCAGTAAAATCTTCAAATTCAGCAAAAATTTGATCCCACTGCGCCAATACACTCCCTGCTGATGCTTTGTCTTTCAATTGCATTTTTCCAAATGCAGTCAGTTTCGTCTTCATCTCGACAATTTTTGCATCACAGAGCACAGGAATTTCTTGTGCTGTAAATTTTGGTAATGTACTACGCTCTATTTCCGCAAAGGTAAATTGTGCCATTCCCATACTCAATAGACAAAATGCGCTGAGCTTGAATGCTATGTGGTTCATTTTTATCTCCAATTTTTTATCTATTCATACTTTATTTTTTCAGGTCAAAGTACATCCACTCTGACGGAATAATTGGATGCTTTTTAAAACCAATGACACGCGGCTGTGCCAAAGCATTACGATAACGTGTCGATTCCATCTGCACAGGCATATAAACTTCCATAATGCGTGCCATTTTCCGATACAACGCATCACGCTCAGGACTTGGATGCATTTTCTGTGTCTGCTCATACAAGCGATCATATTCAGGAATTTTCATACAACCATTGTTGGTAGCATGAATATTTTTGCCATAAAACAACTGCATAAAATTATCTGCATCAGGATAATCTGCAATCCATGCAGATGCTTTAAACATAGTTTTACACTGTTTTTCAGCTTTAATGGCTTCGGCAAAAGGCATCGATTTGGTGGTCATTTTGATGTGTATTTTATCTAACGTTCTTTTCCAAAATTCAGCCCCTTGCTGACTGCGTGCGCTATTGCCTGCCACAGTCATTTCAATAATTAAAGGTTGTCCATTGGGTAAGGTTCTCCACCCATCTGCACCGACTTTATAGTGATAACGATCAAGTAATAAATTGGCGGCTTTAGGTGAATAAGGAATACTGCTTTTATAATTGGAATCATAGCCGACAATGCCGTAAGGAATTGGATATTGCAGCTTTTTTGCATCGCCCTTAGATAAAATTTTGATTTGATTATCCGCAGAATATGCCATTGCCATTGCACGGCGTAACGCAATTTTTTCTTTGCTCAAACCACCCACGATTGGATTTTGCATATTCCAATAATGATAATCAATAGATGGATCGGCAATCCGTGAAAGCTGGATGCCTTTTTTTGCCAATTCAGGTTTCAACTGACCATTTTCAATGGCTTGTGCGGTGAGATCTCCGCCTAAAACAAAAAGGTCTATTTCATTTTTACTAAATGACAGCCAACGTGATTGTTCTTCTTCCATGACCTGAATATCAATCACACCAATTTGAGGCATTTTTTTGCCTTTCATCGCATCAACAATTTTCTGATCTTCAGGGCTTGAGGTTTTAAAGTCCCAAATATAACTTCGAAAATCAGGATTGGCTTTTAGAATAATTCGTGAACCGGGCACCCATTTTGAAAGTATGTATGGCCCCGTCCCCACAGGATTTTTCATGGCAAAGCCTGATTGATCACTGTAATGTTCAATCACTTCACGAGCTACAGCACCTGCAGGTTGATGTGCAAGTAACATCGGAAAGTTTTGATCAGGCTGAGTCAGTTTAATCACAAGCGTATAGCGATCAGGTGCAGACAAGCCTGTTACAGGTAGATCATAGTTAAACTTACCCGTTTTTTGGGCTTGTTCAAGTGCTTTACCCATACCTAAAAATTTACCATCAAACAACCAACTGTTCGGTGAACGTAAAGCAGGATCAAGTAAACGCTTATAGGAATAGACATAATCTTGTGCTGTCAATTCACGAGCCTTGCCTTTAAAGACAGCATCTTTAGCGAAATAAATACCTTTTTGAATTTTAAACGTGTAGGTCAAACCATCTGCACTCACTATAGGCAATGCAACCGCAGTACGGGGGACTAACTTTAAGGGTGATGCCAAATAATCATAGGTATACAGCCCTTCAAAAATTGAATTGTGTACATGTGCAGAATAAAGGTCTTGCGTTCCTGCGGGATCAAAACCTGTTTCTGCTACAGGAAAAACATAACGTAAAATTTTATGAGGATCGGCGGGACTTTGAGCAAATGCAGGCACTGTGCCTATAAACAACAAACTTCCCAATAGCGCACAGTATCCAAACTTTATATCTTTTAAATTCCAATGATCCTTCATTCTAATTTTCAACTTATTCTTCCATGGATATTCATCTATTTATGATGATTCATTTACACAATAACATGATTATTTTTTACCGATTAAGCCAAATTAGCATATTTCAATCTAGGTTCAAAAATCGTTTTACAATATTGCCTAACTCAACTTTTTATGAAAAGATTAAACCTTATTTCAAAAATAAAAATTACACCATTCAAATATGAAACATCACTCTTTTATTTATCTCATTTTGCTCATCATTTGGTTTTTAGCAAGTGCCTATATGATCTGGCAAGGTCAATATATTTCAAGCTATCTTGAGTCTAGAGGTATGCTTCAACAAGAGTATAATTATCCTACCGATGGCGTATTGTTTTGTATTGCCGCCTATGCTTTTGTCTGTATCAATTACGCCTTGCTCTTTAGTTTTGAGTTTTGTCTTAAACATCTTTATAGCAGTTACTTACTTGCAACCATTGTTCCCACCCTACTGACTGTATTGGCTTTTTTAGGTGCAATGCATGCATCAAGCCATTGGGGTGCTTTTATTGTGGTGATGCTGTTTACCTTCTTATTACACTTTTTATTGGTGCCCATTCTCATGGGCATTCATCGAAAATATGTTTTAAATCAAAAATAAATAAATAATGACTACCCTTAATCAAATGACAGGAATATCGATCCACAGACTGTTTGGAAAATGTTTTGCCAAATATGCTTTTAAATACTCTGCGGTGTCTTTGGAAATGAGTTCATCTTGCGATTCATCTTTGAGATTATAGGCGACGGCATACAATTCTAAACCACGACTTTTAATTGCTTCCAAACTTAAAATGGTATGGTTAATACTACCCAAACGTCCTGAAGTCACAAGAATCACAGGATATTTTTTCTCAGCCACGTAATCAATGATCAGCAAATCAGTAGTCAATGGCACCATTAAACCACCTGCACCTTCCAATAAGACGACTTCATATTTTTCAGCAAGTTGCTCAGTTGCATTTTCTATTTTTTGAAAATCAATCTCACGACCATCAATTTTAGTGGCTAAATGTGGAGATGCAGGATAGGTGAAAATTTCAGGCATGGTCAGCTTGCTTTCGTCTTCAGGAAACCAGCCTATGCCCATAATTTCACGGTGCTGTTCAATGTCTTCCGAAATATCGACATTGCCAGTTTGAATCAGTTTTTGCGTGATGGTTTTTTTGCCTTGCGCATTCCACAATTTTGCCAAACAACCCGTTGCGTACGTTTTACCAATGCCTGTGTCAATGCCACTAATAAAGTAAACTGAACCTGTCATGGTATTCTCCGTGCAATGCAATAAATCGGATGATAAGTCAATGGATACTGTTGTTGACCTGATTCATCACTAAATAAAAACTGTTGATAATATTGATAAAAATCTGCAAGTGTTTGTTTCGTCCAACGAAAGTTTGACGCTGTTGCCGTCACACCTGTTGCTTTTAAATGCTGTAAAACCTGTTTTGGATGATCAAAATTTAAATGTGCAATTTGCGCTGAAAGATGCAAAATTTCAAAACCATTTTTCTCAAGGAAATGCTGAATATTTTCAATGGATAAATAATCTAAGCCCTGCCCTGTTAAGGTTTTAATTTCTTGTAGATTCTGCTGTCCAAAAGTCGAAAAACAGAAATAAGACTGAACATTTAAACCCTGATTTAAACTATTGAAAGCCTTTTGGAAAATAATCTCTATATTCTGCACCCATTGCAAAGCTGAACTTGAAGTAATCAAATCCAAATGCTTTGGAAATTCTAGCTGTTCAACATCTCCAATCAAATATTCAAGATTAGAATTATTTTTGAAATGTTGCTGAACTTCAGGATAGAGATCATTCAGAATCAGTCTTTTAAACTGCAAATTTTCAATCAATAAATAGCTTAAATTTCCCGAACCACACCCTATTTCAAAAATATTAGAAAATTGATTTGAAAATAAGTCAGGACAATATTGTCTAATTAATTCAAATAAATGCTGTGCAATCTGTTTTTGTATAACTGCATGTTCAGTATAGCTTTGCCCTGCTTGAGAAAAACGTAAAGCCACTTGGGATTTATTAATTTCAAATTTTTTATTTACACTATCCATTACAATCAGCTCACAACAAAGTCACAAGATGAGCAATTTCAGCATCGGAAATTTGTGCCGTCAGTGAAATGCGCAAACGTGAACTATGCTGTGGCACAGTCGGTGGGCGCACAGGCATGATATAAAAATCTGCATCTTGCAAAGCCTTTGCTTTCTCTACAGTTTTAGTCGATTCACCTATAATCACAGGTACAATATGTGAGGTCGATGGACAGTCAAAACCTTTAGCAATCACGGCTTGCTGTAAAGTTTGACTGATAGCTTGTAAGTGCTGACGTTCAGCTTTTAAGTTCAGCACTTTTTTGAAAATAAAATCTGTCCAAGCCATACAAATCGGCGGTTGTGCGGTGCTAAAAATTAAAGGACGCATTGCATTTATTAAATAATTTCGAATAATCGGATGACAAATCAAATAACCTCCAATCGAAGCCATCGCCTTACCAAAAGTCCCAACTAACAAATCAATATCATCAATCACATCATATTGTTCAGCACAGCCCAAGCCCTGCTCTCCACGAACACCAATCGCATGTGCTTCATCGACATACAGCATGACTTTAGAAAATTTCTTTTTGATACCGACCAATTCCGCTAAATCTGTTTCATCACCATCCATGCTAAAAATGGATTCTGTCACTACAATGATCCGTTCAAAGGCATCATCTGCATGATATTTTTGTAAAAGCTCTGTCAAATGTTCGAGGTCATTATGACGATAACGCACATATTTTGCAGTCGATAAACGAATACCATCGATCATACTTGCATGAATGAGTTTATCGGCAAGAATCAGCGTTTTACTGTCAGATAATGCAGGTAAAATCCCGATATTCATGTGATAGCCACTATTAAATAACAGCGCAGATCGACCATGAAAAGCCTGACTTAAACTCGCCTCTAACTGTTCATATTCCGCAAAATTCCCTGTTAACAATCGGGAAGATGACGAACTCATCCAACGCATGGCACTTGGTGTTTCGTCAAAAAACTGTTCACGAAGCTGAATATTAGATGCTAAACCTAAATAATCATTCGATGCGAGATTCAGCATTTTTTTATTGTGAATGGTGATGTAACGATCTTGCTGAATATTGGACGTGAATTGACGTAAATTTCCTTGTTGTTTTAGGTCATCAAGTTGTGCTGAATAATGCTCAAGCAAATGGCTCATGCGACATGCTCCTGATTTAGAGTCATTGTTTCAACAACTTCAACTAATTGTTCTAACAAAGCTTTTAATTCTTGCTCGGAGATAATATAAGGAGGCATCACATACACCAATTTTCCAAATGGACGAATCCAAATACCACGGCGCACAAATTCTTGTTGTAGAGTTTTCATATCGACATTAAAGGTCAACTCTACCACGCCAATTGCACCGAGAACACGTACATCATTTACATAATCAAGCTGCTCAAGAGGCTTTAAGTAGGTGTTCAATTGTTGTTGAATGCGTTCGATATTCGCTTGCCAATTTTGTGAAATAAGTAACTCTGTACTTTTCACAGCCACCGCACATGCAAGCGGATTTGCCATAAAAGTTGGACCATGCATAAACACGCCCGCTTCGCCATGACTAATGATTTCAGCGACTTTTTGAGTTGTTAATGTCGCAGATAAGGTCATATAACCACCCGTCAAACCTTTGCCGATACACATTATATCAGGTTCGACACCTGCCCACTCCCATGCAAAAAGCTTTCCTGTACGTCCAAAACCTGTAGCGATTTCATCTAAAATCAGCAAAATATTATATTTTTCGCAGAGTAATTTGGCTTGACGTAAATATTCAGGATGGTAGAAACGCATTCCACCTGCACCCTGAACAATCGGTTCTAGAATTAAACCTGCAATCTGTTCATGTTGTTCTGCGAATGTTTTTTCGAGTTCAGCAATATCATCCTGATTCCATTCTTCATCAAACCCAACTTGGGGCGCAGGTACAAAAATCCGATTCGGCAAACTTGAACCAAAAATTTGATGCATCCCTGTAACAGGATCACAGACCGACATGGCATTCCACGTATCCCCGTGATAGCCCGAACGAGGTGTGACGAAATTGGTTTTATGAGCCTTGCCTTGTGCATGCCAAAATTGCACCGCCATTTTCAAAGCTACTTCAACAGCAACTGAACCTGAGTCAGCAAAGAAAATTTTATCTAAACTTGGTGGGGTGATTTTTAGCAGTAATTTGCCAAGTTGAATCGCAGGATCATGGGTAAAACCGCCAAACATGATATGCGACATATTTTGTAGTTGATCAGTCACTGCCTGATTCAGCTCAGGATGGTTATAACCGTGAATCGCACACCACCAAGAGGACATACCATCAATGAGTTGAAGACCATCTTCAAGTTCAATGATTGCACCGAATGCCCTTTTCACTTTAAAAGTGGGCAATGGATGCGTCATTGACGTATAAGGATGCCAAATATGTTGTTGATCAAAAGTCTGATCATCTAACTCGGTTAATGAATCAGTCATCCTTAACTCCAATGTGCAGCATCTACAGCAAAAATCTAATTCATAGATATTAAACCTGCATGAATTAAAAATAAATTGCGAGATTTGCCACTTATCAGGATGTTTGATTTATTTTTTGTAAATATTGGCAGATTTTGTCAGTTAT
>CAXYZD010000067.1:0-13195 GCA_964293455.1 uncultured Acinetobacter sp.
CCTAACTTTTTCAACTAACTACAAATGTGTCGCACTTGGGATTTGAATCCGCGATGTTAATGATCTTAACGAATCAATTTTTTGTATAAAAATTAAAAAATAATGCGCTATGCAAAGAAATTTTAGAAAAGTGCTAAAAATTGGAACAATTTTTGCAAATTTAAATATAACAAAATGGCACAAGTTAATGCACACCCCAAATAGGTCTGACATTAAAATTTTAAGGGACTGTGAATGACAATGACACATTATAATTTACAGAACACATTGATTGATCAGTTTGGTCGTACCAAGCGTAAGTTGAGAATTTCAGTGACAGATCGCTGTAATTTTAAATGTGCTTATTGTATGCCTGAACATCCGACCTGGATGAAAAAACAAGATTTACTGAGCTTTGAAGAACTCTACCAATTTTGTGCGTTTATGGTACATCGAGGTATTGAGTCTATTCGTATTACAGGAGGAGAACCTTTAATGCGTAAAGGTATTGTGCATTTTATTGAGGAATTACAAAAATTAAAAAAACGGGGACTTAAGCGTATTTCCATGACCACCAATGCACACTATCTCCAAAAATATGCATTCGCCCTTAAACAAGCGGGTTTAGATGACATCAATATCAGCTTAGATAGTTTAGATGAATCACAATTTAAGACATTAACACAAAAAGAAATTCAACCTGTATTGGATGGAATTGCCGAAGCACAACGCGTGGGACTGCCCATTAAAATTAATACCGTTTTAATCAAAGGGATAAATGAGGATCAGATTTTACCTTTAGCAGAATGGTCAATTCAAAATAATCTAATGCTACGGTTTATTGAATTTATGCCCCTAGATGGCAATGCGCAATGGTCAAACCAACAAGTCATCACAGAAACGAGCATTTTAGCCACCTTGGAACAGCATTTTACACTGCAAACTCAGCAAGGAACATCCTCAGATCCTGCACGACAATATTTTATTAATCATCATCCAATTGGCATTATTTCAACCATTAGTAATTCATTTTGTGGCAGTTGTGACCGTTTACGACTCAATGCAAAAGGGGAATTTTTTAATTGTTTATTTGCGGTGAAAGGTATGAATTTAAAACCCTATATTCAAGGCTTAAATACAGATGATCCTAGTGCTAAATTACAGTTTAATCAGCACTTAAATGATTATATTTGGCATAAAAAAGCAGGTTTTTCTGCTATACAACAAGAATATTCACACACACAACACCTATTATCATCCCGAAAAATTAGCATGTATATGATTGGAGGTTAACGTGAACAATCACCTAAATACAATCACCATGAACATTAAGCCCACCGTTAAACCAATCATTATTAAAATTGAAGCATTTGGCGCGATAGAACGACTGTTACCTCATGACTTATGTTTTAAATTTGAAGATGAGATTTATATTAGCGACGTGTTGCAATATGTGACTCGTACCTATCCTGATGCTTCCTCTATGCTAGATCGTTGTGCCTGTGCAGTTGGCGAAGATATTATTCCACGTCAAACCTTACTAAGTTGTAACACGACCTTAGTGTTGTTAGCCCCTGTGGCAGGAGGTTGAAATGACGACATTATTTGCATTAAAAACATTTTCTCGCATTCAAGATAGTGCATTAACACAAGAAAGTTTTGATGATATTCAATGCTTTCCAGAATGTGGTGGTATTGGGATTTTTGTTGGCACAGTACGTAATCATCATCAAGGTCGTGCAGTAAAAGCCTTGAAATATACCTCTTATACACCTGTTTCTGAAAAAATGATTCGCCAAATTGAACAAGACATTGAGCAAAAATATGGCGTGTCTTATGTACGAGTCATTCACAGAATTGGTGCATTAGAGATTGGTGAAAAAGCCATTATTGCGATTGCTTATGCCGCACATCGTCGTGAAGCTTTTGCTGCTTGTGAAGAGGCAGTGGAGCGTGTCAAACATGAGGTTCCTGTGTGGAAAGAAGAATTTTATATGGATGGGACGAGTCAATATGTGGCAGGTTGTTGTATTCGTCAAGACTATTCAAGCGCCGTAACTGCAAATGAAAGTGCAGTATGTGACATTAAGCTCACGACACATCATAGCCATGTATGTGAACGTGACCATACGCATCAACAGACTAAACAGAATGATATAAATCCTATACTGATCACACAACATGAGTCATCTATTTGTCCATCACCGTACCAATGGCACATGTAAGTTTGACCCATATATTTTTGAAAAATTAAAATTTAATAGGAATTTACAATGAAAAATGTCGGCATGAAAGCAGAAAGTTACCGTACTGCGGTCGCTATAGGACGATTACATGCACCGCCACATTGTATTGAATTGTTACGTAATGGTAATACAGAAAAAGGCGATGCTTTAAAAACTGCACGTATTGCAGGAATTTTGGGGGCAAAGCGTACCGATGAGCTGATTCCGCTATGTCATCCATTACCCATTTACCGTGCAGATGTCGATTACGAACTCTTTGAAAAGCATGTCGACATTATTGCCACAGTCGAAACTATTGGTCCTACAGGCGTAGAAATGGAGGCTTTAACGGCGGTGAGTTTGGCAGGTTTAACCTTATATGACATGCTTAAACCGCATTGTGAACCTGAAGATTTATTGTTAGATGGCATTAAATTACAAAAGAAAAAAGGTGGAAAATCGCACTTTACACGTACTTTAAAAGACACTTTATCGGCATCTATCATTGTATTGTCCGATACTGTTGCCGCAGGGAAAAAATCCGATACAGCAGGACAAAATGTCTTGGATATTTTAAAAGAAGCCAATTTTAGCAATGTGAATTATCAAGTTATTCCTGATGCACCTGAACAGCTTTTAGCATTAATAGAACAGCAAAAAAATCAATACCCATTAATTTTAACTGTAGGTGGTACAGGGCTTGGACCTAAAGATTTAACTGTAGAAACCATTCAGCCATTATTAAAACGTGAAATTCCGGGATTAATGGAAGCTTCTCGTAATTTTGGACAGCGCCGTACACCGTATGCATCGTTAAGTCGGGGTGTGGCAGGTTATATTGACAATAGTTTGGTGATTACTTTGCCAGGAAGTCGCCAAGGTGCGTTGGAATCACTCACGGCGATTTTACCTGCATTGGTACATTTGTTTGATGTGCAAAAAAATATTCCACATGCAGGAGGATATCAATAATGTCAGGCTGTGGTGTAGAACATGGCTTGATTTCAATTGATCAGGCTTTGGCATTGATTCAGCAAAAAATATACGCTTTGCCTACTGAAGTGATTTTATTGAATGATGCATTAAATCGCTATTTAGCCGAAGATATTTATGCTGAGATTAATCTTCCTTTATTTTCACAAAGTGCGGTGGATGGTTATGCCATTCATTCAACTGAATCTATCGTCGAAAATAGCTGTTTTGAACTGATTGGTGAAATTCGGGCAGGGCAACCTGCTGAGTTCGAATTAAAACAGGGGCAAGCTATACGGATTTTTACAGGAGCGAAAATTCCACAAGGTACGACCACTGTAGCTCGTCAAGAAATGGTAAAATCTATTAATTTAAATACAATTCAAATTATTGAAAATTTAAAATTACATGCCGATATTCGTGATGTTGGCGAAGAAATTTCAATTGGACAATGTTTAGCACAAAAAGGGCAAGTATTGTCTGTGGGTGCAATTGCGTCGTTGAGTATGGCAGGTGTGAAACAGGTTCAAGTGGTTCAATATCCTAAAATTGCAGTGGTGATTACGGGAGATGAAGTTGCTGAAACAGTTGAAGACTTACAATCAGGTAAAATTTTTGATGCCAATGCACCGTTGATTCAAGCATGGTTTAAGCAACGCAATCAGGATGTTCAAATTTTCCATGTGGATGATACAGAAATAGCTGTTAAACAATTATTAGATGACTTAAGCAAAAATTATCAATTGATTCTGACCACGGGTGGTGTATCTGTCGGGGATTATGATTTTATTCGCCCTGTGGCTTTAGATTTAGGTTTTGAACAAATATTTTGGAAAGTTAAACAAAAACCGGGTAAACCGATGTTTTTTGCAGAATTGAAAAATCCCGATCAATCATCGTGTTATTTATTGGGTTTACCAGGAAATCCTGCTGCGGTGTATGTGGGAATGCAAATCTATGTCTCGACGTTATTGGATGCACTGCAAGGGCAATTATCATCTTTACAATGGTTTAGTGCTGAACTGAGCCATGATTTAAAAGCGGATACTCGTGAGCGTTTTTTAAGAATGTCTGCACGTTTTGATCAAGCCACATTGAAAGTTCAAAGTTTGTCTAAACAGCAATCACATATGCTAAGTAATTTGATGCAAGCCAATTGTATAGTGAGGATTCCTGCAGGAGAAAACGTAGTGGTAGGCACGATTGTGCATGGAATTTTTATTTAAATTAAACCCATTACAACACTTCAATAGAACCGATGAACATTCATTGATTAAGGACATAATGAAAAATAATCTATCAAAAATTATGCTTGGTTGGGTTGTGTTCGTTTTCACGAGTCTAGTACACGCTGAAACTGTGAAAGTTTATTCGGCTGCAAGTTTGACCAATGCCATGAATGATATTGCTAAATTGTATGAATTACAGCATCCAAAAACCGATATTGTTTCTGTTTATGGGGCATCTTCAACATTGGCAAAACAAGTTGAAGCAGGGGCGAAAAGTGATGTATTTTTTTCAGCAGATTTGGATTGGATGAATTATCTCATTCAAAAGCAAGCTGTGAATGTAAATCAAGCCAAGCCACTTTTATACAATCAGTTGGTGGTGATTAGTTCTAAAAATTTAAATATTCCATTTAAGGCGCAAACGAATTTTAATTTTGCGCAAGCGTTTCAAGGCAAGCTATGTACAGGGCAAATGGAATCTGTACCTGCGGGGAAATATGCCAAGCAAAGTTTGATTAAACTGGATTGGTTCGACAGTTTGAAAGGGCGTATTGTTGGGACTGATGATGTACGTTCAGCATTGGCATTTGTTGGACGTGGCGAATGTGATGTCGGAATTGTGTATAAAACTGATGCTCTCATTAGCCAAAAAGTGAAAATTATAGGAATATTCCCTGAAAATTTGCACCATCCCATTATTTACCCAATCGCTTTGACTAAGCAAGGTGAAAAAAATGCAGATGCAATTCAATTTATTAAATTTATCAAAACAAATTCGCAAGCGAAAAGTATTTTCCAAAAATATGGCTTTAGTATTCATACGTAATTTTTGATCATTCAACTGGAGCGAGATGTTTAGTCCTGAAGAATTAAGCGCCTTATACCTTTCAGCGAAAGTTGCACTGTTTGCAACGCTGATCAGCTTGCCATTTGCAGTGGCAATTGCTTGGTATTTGGCACGTTACGAATTCAGGCTTAAATTTTTAGTTGAGGCAATTTTACAATTACCAATGGTTTTACCGCCTGTGGTCTTGGGTTATTTGCTTTTGGTTTTATTTGGCAATAAGGGCTGGATTGGGCAATATCTCAATCAAATGGGTATTGAACTCGCATTCAATTGGAAAGGGGCAGTATTGGCTTCAATGATTGTGGCATTTCCTTTGATGGTACAACCGATTCGTTTGTCTTTTCAATTGATAAATCAACAACTTGAACAGATAGCAGGTTCACTTGGGGCAAGTCCATTTAAAGTTTTTTGTAGTATTAGCTTGCCATTGGCACTACCCGGAATAGTGATTGGCAGTATTTTATGCTTTAGCCGTAGCTTGGGTGAATTTGGGGCAACCATTACTTTTGTCGGCAATATTCCCGATGAAACTCGAACAATTCCCATCGCGATTTATTCACTTTTACAGCAACCTAATGGTGAGCAAATGGCGATGCGATTGGTGGCTTTATCACTAATTTTGGCATTTGGCGCATTAATTACCAATTATTTTATTCTGCAAAAGTATCAACAAAAATTAAAGGGATAATCTAAGGATAAAGCCAATGCTTGATTGTGATTTTAAATATCAAAATACTGATTTTCAGCTCAATATACACCTAAAAATGCAAGATCAACTTTTGGGAATTATTGGTGCATCTGGGAGCGGAAAAAGTACATTTTTGAAATGTTTAGTGGGTTTGTTAAAACCTCAAAGTGGAAAAATAGTTTTTCAAAATAAAATACTATTTGATGCTGGAAATAACATAAATATTCCGATGTACCAGCGCAAAATTGCTTTGATTTTTCAGAATGCTTTGTTATTTCCGCATATGACTGTACAACAAAATTTAAATTATGCAGAAAATTTAGTACCCGAAACTAATCATAAATTTAGTTTTAATCAAATTATAGATCTACTTGAAATAAAACCATTATTGTTACGAAAAGCACATCAGCTTTCAGGTGGAGAAGCCCAACGCATTTCAATTGGACGTGCATTATTATCATCGCCAAACTTATTACTTTTAGATGAACCATTAACAGGTTTAGACAGTCAGTTAAAACAGCAAATCTTACCATTTTTAAAACGGTTAAAAGATGAAATCGATTTACCGATGATCTATGTGACGCATCATCATCATGAACTAGATTTTTTGCAGGCAGAGGTATTGAATCTAAATGCTGGAGAACTTATTTAATATTAATGGGTTTGAATGAGGTGCTATTGATGTATTGCAAAGATTAGGATTAATCATCACATATTTCATGACTAAGAGTACTTATTATTAAGATGGATGATAATTTGGGATTTAGGTTGATTAGGTGCAATGACTACCTAATTATTAGAATCAATACTTCAATAAGTATTTATATTTTCTTAATTAAATTTATTTACATAAAATTACATGACTAGTTAATATTAGAATTTCCTTCTTTTTGACTAGTTAACTCTTAGAATGAAAAAAACTCAAAAAATTACCACAATTTCAAAATTAACTTTTATCGAAAGGAACTATAGGTGGAATAGTGTTTATGAACTTATTGTTAGGTGTATCGGATTTAACTTATGTTTACCTAAATTTTAGTTCATAACTGTAAACAATGTTAATTTCTAATATTTTCAAGTGATTATTTTTAAAACACTAATAACATTAGTTCTATAAGTTCATGAACTAGCTGTAAAATTCCAAGAACAACCTAAAAAGTATAAAATGATTTGTGTATTTGAGATTTATTTTAAACAGAATGAGTCTTAGCCCTATTTGAAGGAAAATTCTATATTTAAACCTTTTAATTTTAGAAGTAATTTCCATCGTCCCCAAAAAGAACAATTATACAATTTTCCTACTTTCTCCACACAATCTCCACACAATATTAGCCATCCGTAAACAAAAGTTTTTCAAAATAGTACGATCTAATACTATCTAGTAAAAAACCATGAAGCAAAGTCATCGTTTAGTGTGTACTGTTGTTATCACGACTGTGCTTTTTATGGGTTGTGCAAAATCAGAAAATTCAGACCAAAATACTGCTGAAATACATGAGGTAACAGTAAGTGCCCTGACTGTACAAGCACAATCAATTAGTTTAATTGAAAACCTTCCAGGGCGAGTGGTAGCATATCGTCTCGCTGAAATTCGACCTCAAGTCGGCGGAATTGTTGATAAAGTTCTGTTTAAACAAGGATCATATATTCAAGCGGGTCAATCACTTTTTAAGCTGAATTCTGAAATATTCCAAGCGGATGTAAAAAGCAATCAAGCAAGTTTGAATCGCGCAGAATCTGAAGCTGCACGTTTACAGGTTTTGTTGAAGCGCTATGCCGAATTAGTCACAGTAAATGCGATTAGTAAGCAAGAATTTAACGATACGGAAGCAGAATACCGTAAAGCTAAAGCTGATGTTGCACAAATGGAAGCCATACTTTCTAGACAACAACTGAATTTAAAGTATGCAACAGTTACAGCACCGATCTCTGGGATTATCGGTGAGCTTTTAGTGACCGAAGGTGCTTTAGTAAGTCAAGGCGATACGAATGCGATGGCGGTAGTACAGCAAATTAATAAGGTATATATCGATTTAAAACAATCAATTACGGATTATGAAAAACTACAGGAAGCCTTACAGCAAGGAAACCTGTCTGATGCAAGCCATCATGTAGAAATCTTAAATAGCCAAGGTCAACCGTACAGTGTAACAGGTGAAATTTTATTTTCAGATACCAAAGTCGATCCTGATACGGGTGATGTGACGATTCGTATTTTAGCGAACAATGACAATCAAAAATTACTTCCTGGTATGTATGTCCGTGTCAACATGAGCCGAGCAAAAGTTGATAATGCAATTTTAGTACCAGAGCAGGCCATACAACATGATATTAGTGGAAAGGCGAATGTAACTGTTATCGACCAAAAGGGGCAGGCACAAAGTAAAAATGTACAACTGGGGCAGCGTTATCAAAATAGTTATGTAGTGACGCAAGGTATAAATGCAGGTGAAAAAATCATTGTCGAAGGTGTAGAGCGTATTCAACCCAATCAGCAACTAAAAGTAAAACAATGGTAAGCACCTATAACGAATAATGAAAATGGGGGGCAGAAATAATGGCTCAATTTTTTATTCGTCGTCCAATTTTTGCGTGGGTAATTGCCTTATTTATTATTTTATTAGGTGTACTCAGTATTCCTAAACTACCAATTGCTCGCTTTCTAAGCGTAGCTCCCCCTCAAATTAGTATTACAGCTATGTATCCAGGTGCTACACCAAAAACACTTAATGATAGTGTGGTAACGCTCATTGAACGAGAAATGTCAGGTGTAAAAAATTTACTTTATTACAGTTCAAGTTCAGATAGCTCAGGTAGTGCAACGATTACAGCGACTTTTAAACCAGGTACTGATGTCGAGCTTGCTCAAGTCGATGTTCAGAACAAAATCAAAGCGATAGAATCGAGATTACCTCAGCCTGTGCGACAACAAGGACTCATGGTAGATGCAGCCTCATCAGGATTTTTGATGATGGTTGGCTTAAACTCACCTGACAATAAATATTCAGAAATTGATCTCAGTGACTATATGACCCGCTATGTCATTGAAGAACTTAAACGTGTTGAAGGTGTTGGGAAGGTACAAAATTTTGGTGCTGAAAAAGCAATGCGTATTTGGGTAGATCCAGATCGTTTAGTTTCTTATGGCTTAAGCATTAAAGATGTCAATACAGCCATTCAAAATCAAAATTTGCCCATATCACCAGGTCGTATTGGTGATGTTCCCGCTTTAACTGGACAACAAATTACGATTCCTTTGACTGCACAAGGACAACTAGAAACCGTTGAACAGTTTAAAAATATCAGCTTACGTTCCAATCAAAATGGTGCCAAAGTACGTCTGTCTGATGTAGCCCGTATTGAAGTGGGTGGGCAGTCCTATAATTTTGCAATTTTAGAAAATGGAAATCCTTCTACAGCTATCGCAATACAAATGAGTCCTGGTGCAAATGCTGTAAAAACGGCTGAAGGCGTAAAAGCAAAAATCGATCAATTAAGTGCTTCTTTGCCTGAAGGAATGAAATTTTCAATTCCTTATGATACCGCTCCATTTGTTAAAGTTTCAATTCAAAAAGTCATTGTGACATTGCTAGAAGCAATGGTTTTGGTTTTCATTGTGATGTTTATTTTTCTACATAATGTTAGATATACCTTAATTTCTGCCATTGTTGCACCTATAGCATTATTGGGAACATTCTCCGTGATGTTGCTTGCAGGATTTTCAATTAATGTACTGACCATGTTTGGTATGGTGTTGGCGATAGGAATTATTGTCGATGATGCGATTGTTGTGATAGAAAATGTTGAAAGGATCATGGCATCGGAAGGATTATCACCTGTTGAAGCAACATCCAAAGCCATGAAGGAAATCACCAATCCAATTATTGGGATTACCTTGGTTCTAGCAGCAGTATTTTTGCCGATGGCATTGGCATCGGGTGCAGTTGGTATTATCTATCGCCAATTTACCATTACCATGTCAGTTTCTATTCTATTTTCAGCTTTTCTCGCTTTAACCTTAACACCTGCTTTATGTGCAACGATGTTAAAACCGATTGATAAAGATCATGAGAAAAAAGGGATCTTTGCATGGTTTGATCGTAGTTTTGAAAAGTTAAATAATAAATATGAACATAGTTTATTCAAAGTTATCAAGCATAAAGTTGCTGCCATGTTATGTTTCCTTGGCATTATTGTGGTTCTTATTTTTAGCTTTAAACAAGTTCCTACTGCATTTATGCCAGAAGAAGATCAGGGTTGGTTTATGACATCCATTCAACTTCCTGCTGATGCAACACAAGAACGTACTCGAAAAGTTGTCGCTGAATTTCAAAAACACTTGGATCAAGAAACAGACATTAAGGACAATATGGCAGTTTTGGGATTCGGGTTCAGTGGATCTGGGCAAAATACAGCAATGTACTTTACTAATCTTTTAGCATTTGAAGACTGCACCATTACTGCACAACAAGTCGTAAGTAATGCAAATAAGGCTATGGCTGAAAGTTCTGAAGGACAAACAATGTCTGTATTGCCTCCAGCCATTGATGAGCTAGGTAACTCTTCTGGTTTTACATTACGATTACAAGATCGTGGCAATATCGGTATGCCCACATTAGGCAAAGCACAAGAACAATTACTTGCACTTGCTGCTCAAAGTAAAATAGTTGTAGATGTTTATCCGGAAGGTTTACCTGATGGAAGTTCAGTACAACTTAAAATTGATCGTGACAAACTACAAGCGCTCGGTGTTAATTTTAGTGATGTCACAGATATTATTTCAACCTCAATGGGTTCAATGTATATCAATGATTTTCCAAATCAAGATCGTATGCAGCAAGTGATTGTGCAACTTGATGCCAAATCACGTATGAATATTGATGATATTTTACAAATCAAGGTCAACAGTCAAAGTGGTAAATTGGTATCAATGTCTGAGATTATTGCACCTATATGGCAACATTCTCCACAACAGTACAATCGCTATAACGGTCGCCCATCACTGAGTATCATAGGCAGTCCTGCACCTGGTATGTCTTCTGGTCAAGCTATGGCAGAAATGGAATTATTAATCAAACAACTCCCTAAAGGTGTCGGTTATGAATGGACGGGTATTTCTTTAGAAGAGAAGCAGTCAGAATCACAAACGACATTTTTACTACTTTTATCAATGCTCGTTGTATTTTTAGTCTTAGCTGCATCATGGAAGATATTATTCTAGCTGCAACTTATTCAAAGATGGATCTTCATGTTTGCCAAAACCTAAAAGACTTTATTAATGGTGTTGTAAAAACAAAGTTAAACAAAAGCCAAGAACTGATCACTAAAAAACAAACTAAACCTAAAGATAATTCTGTCCTTGAAACCTTTGGACAAAAAATAGCCAATGTGTGTAAAAACACAGGCACTCATAATTTGACTGCAAAAGAAGGACTTCAACCCCCGATTTATAATATGGGGGTAATGGATTCACAACAGGCATCTGAATAATGAGCTTTCACAGGATTTAAAGGTCATAGCCACGCAGACTTGCGTAGGCTCGACTAATACGCAAGTCGAGTAGCGATCTGATTTCTGCATAACTTATATTATGTTCATTAGGATACTCAGCAACGTGATGTATAATCCAAATCATCACGTTGCTGATCTGTAGCACCAACCGTCACACGACACATAAGTTGTCATTTCTGGTTCATAATAATCAATGACTTACAGTTTTTAGTGACAAAGAGTGATAAGAATTAGCGACACATAAGTTGTCATTTTTATACTTAATATATTCAATTGCTTAGTGTAAATGTTTCAATATATCAAATATATGTTTATGTCGAAGTGGATCTAAAAACTATATTCACAAAAAAGAGATTTTCTTGATCTATCGAAATCAATGCTAATTGAATCTTCCCTTTTTTAAATCAAATAATTAAATTTTAGGTGTACATTCAAGACAGATTGATCGTCTATATAAATAGGAATACTTTTCTGAATTTAAGTGTTCATTGAAAATGAATAGGAATGAAAAATTTCTTATTAATTATTTTTAACTAGAGGAAAAACTTATGAATCCAATCCAAGATAGTTTAATGTCGCGTTTAAAACAAGAAACTACAGCAGAGCATGATCGTATGGAAGTGTTAATGCGTGAATCTAAGGCATTGGATTCTAAAGAAAGATATGCTCAGTTTACACTTTCACAATACTACTTTCAAAAAGACGTTGAACATTTATATTTAGATCCTCAGGTAGCGCAGTTGATCCCAGATTTAGATGTGAGAGGTCGCTCTGAAGCCGCACTGCTCGATTTAATGGACCTTGGTTTAAAACCAAAGCATGAAGGGAATACTACAAATGCGGTGAGCTTTCCGCAATCTTTGGGCTGGATTTATGTGTCCGAGGGTTCAACTTTAGGTGCTGCGTTCTTATATAAAGAAGTCCAATCTAGATTTGGATTTAATGCCGATTTTGCTGCACGTAATTTAGCTGCTTATCCTGAGGGTCGAGCAATCGTGTGGAAGCGTTTTAAGCAAACCTTAGATGATGCAAATTTCAATGAGCTTGAGCAAGAACAAATTATTGAAGGTGCAATGCAAGGTTTTAAACGTTTTGGTGATCTTCTTGCTGATCTAAAACAATTAACTTAATTTCAGCATAAAGGTTAATGAAATGAAAAAAGCTGGAACGAGTCAAGTGCTGACAGATAAGTCTCTTCCTCGTCAAGAACTCGCAAAATCATGGGCTATGCGTTGGTTTTTTATAATTTTAGCTTGGATATTCTTGATATTGGGAACAGTCGGACTAGTTTTACCTGGCTTACCAGCTTTTGACTTTTATTTCTTAGCCGCGATTTTTGCTGCAAAAGGTTCAAAGCGTTTACATGATTGGATAGTGAACAATAAAATTATTGCCCCAATTTTGCAGCAATGGCAGACACATCGAACCTTGCCCTTACGCGTTAAATTAATTTCCTTAATGAGTATGTGTGTCGGTGCAGTGCTTTTAATCGTGAGTGTGCCACATGTTATAGCCGTGAGTCTCATCATTCTAGTTATGGTGTGTGTACAAATTTGGCTTTGGACAAAGACTTAAGTATAAAATTGATAAAAGTGAAGATGTTTGTGGAAAATGGAAATTTAGAAAAGGCGAAAACTTTACTTCGTCAATTCCATATTAAAGTGACTTTGGTACGTTTAGTAATATTACATATTTTCTCTGTACACGACAAAAATAGATAACTCATTGAAATAATGTCACAATA
>CAXYZD010000068.1:0-12991 GCA_964293455.1 uncultured Acinetobacter sp.
GGCTGAATGTTTAGATTTTGAAATCTGCCCATTGATCTGTTTGATTATCCCAATAAGATAATTGTGCTTGTTCTAAGTCTGTAAATTTAATCCAGATATCTTTACCTGTTTTATCTGCAAATCCAGTGCTGATCAAGAGGGAATCTTCAGAAATTTCCATAATCCAGCCTTGATGAGTTTGACCATTCAACATGATTTTCTGCTGATTTCCCGATTCTGCAAATGTAACCATGCGCTCAATGAAAGCTTCTGACATGAAATATTTTCCTGACTCTAAAAAAATTAACGTAAATAGGGGTAGGGATTGACCGCACCACGCCCCTTACCACTTAAGTATAATCCATAGTGCAAATGAGGGGCAGTGTGTCGTGCATTTCCTGTATTTCCGACATAGCCAATCAGTGCGCCTTTTTTGACATAGTCACCTTCTTTTAGACCACGTTTATGCCCATCTAGATGTGCATAATAATGATATGCCCCCGCAGGTCCCATAATCCAAATCACTGTGCCACCCAAATTATTGCTCTTTAAACTGGTCACTAAACCATTGGTGCTACTAAACACTTTTGTTCCACGTGGAGCCATAATATCAATACCTTCATGGCTACGTCCCTGACTGCGTGCTGCACCCCATGTATCTTTGAGCTGACTGGTTTTAACAGCATCGACAGGAATCGGTAGTCTTTTTGGCATAGCACTGGCTTTAAGCTGTGCAACTGTTTCAGCGGGTAATATTATTGGCGTTTGTTTTTTAGGTGCAGTGGTGCAGGCACTAAGTAGGGTGAGCGTCAAACCAAGCAGGCTCAAGGGCAATAAGCGGGACACAGGCAATCCTATTTTTAAAATAATAAAGTCAAATATAAAATAATGAGAATAATTCGCTCGTATCCGACTATGTCATATCTCTACAGCAGAGATCAATTTTTTCATGGCTGTAGGAATGCCCAATTGTGTAGCTTTTTGTGGCGATAGCCATTCTCCGCCCAATTCACTTAATAAATACTCTTTTTCATCTGCTTGAACTTTGAAAATTTGTGCTGTAAGAATCCATGTGAAATGGGTAAAGCTATGGGTAATTTGCACAGGCTCAGTTTTAGACATGAGGTTTAAACTTTGGCACAGTTGGTCAAACTCAAGATCATTTTCAATAATGGGTAAACTCCACAAGCCACCCCATAAGCCACTATTCGGACGTTGCTGCCATAACCATTGCCCATCTGACTCGATTAATACAACTTTAGCATGTCTAATTGGTACAGGCTTTTTGGCTTTTTTAAAGGGTAATTCGGTTTCAAGTCCTTGTGCATGTGCTTTGCAATGCTGTTGCATTGGACAGTATAGACACAGTGGTTTTTTCGGTGTGCAAATGGTTGCACCCAAATCCATAATCGCTTGGGTATAATCGTGATTACGTTCAGTTGGACAAAGACTTTTTGCCAGTTGCCACATTGCACGTTCATGTACAGGTTTACTCAGATCATCTTCAATGGCATCAAAACGGGCAAGCACTCGTTTCACGTTACCATCCATAATCACGCCATACTGACGTAAACCGAGTGACATCAGTGCGCCACCTGTTGAAGGACCTATGCCGGGTAATGCGATCCATTTTTCTAATGTCTTTGGAAAATTTCCTGCTTGATGCACTATGCCTGCGGCCTTATGTAAATTTCGAGCCCGTGCATAGTAGCCAAGTCCTGCCCAATAAGGAGCAACATCATCCCATGACGCTTTACCAAGATCATCGACTGTTGGAAAGCGATCTATAAATTTTTGGAAATATTGTAAGACTGTTTTGACTTGAGTCTGCTGTAACATAATTTCCGAAACCCAAACTTTATAAGGATCATCTGCCACTTGCCATGGTAAATCATGGCGTCCGTGTACATCGAACCATATTAAGAGTGCATCAGAAAAAGAAAATGAAGACATAGGACTCGGAAGATTTAAAAATGGGAAAAGACCAAAGCAGTATAGCGAAAAATAACACTAAATAAGGACGCAATACGGTGAGTAATAAAAAAAGACGCCGAAGCGTCTTTATTATTTTGAAGCAAACGTTAAGCTGTAATACCCCAACGTTGATCGAGTTTTAACGGTTCATTTTTATAGCGAGGAATAATGTGAATATGGAAGTGTTCAGCTTGATCATCACCAAAGACATTGCCATCATTAAATGCAATGTGGAAGCCTTCAGGTTGATGACGAATTTTTAATTCATTGCGTGCAAGTTCAAGAAGTGAAGATAGACTTTTACGTTCTTTCTCAGCCACGTCAAAAAAAGAATCGACATGGCGTAGTGGAATAATAACTGAGTGTCCTTTCGAAATTGGATTCAGTTCAGGCAAAATAACGCCATACTCATTTTTCGCAATGATGTCATATTCATCAAATTCGCAATAAGAGCATTTTTTGTCGGTCATGATATTTTCCTCTAAGTATTAATGCCATCTTGAGTGGTTTTATAGTCTGTCGTAAAGCCAAAAAGATGATCTTATCATTCATTTATTTTAAGTAAGTTTACGTTGGAGTAGCGCATACATTTCTTGCAAACTTTGTTTTTCCGCAGTTGCGTTATAACCCAAATCGACATCATTCGCTTTGGCGCGTTCATCAGCAAGTGGGTTACTGAAACCATGTTTTGCATCTTTTAAAATAGTGACATGATGAGTCACTTCAGCTTGAGTCATTTCTTGTTTAAAACCCTCAACATCATCTAAGGACACCATGCTGTCTTGTTCGCCGTGTAACACTAAAATTTCAGCTTGAACTTTGCCTTTTTCAGCAGGGGCTTGAGCGCTCAAATTTGCATGGAATGTTACGACAGCTTTTAACGGTGCACCTGAACGAGCAAGATCTAAAATGACTTTACCGCCGTAGCAAAAGCCAATTGCTGCCAAACGATTGGCATCAACTTCAGGTTGTGCTGCCAATGTTTCGAGTGCAGCAGTTGCACGATCAACAATAGTATTGGCATTTTTAAAAGTATCCATCATCCATGTATAGGCTTGAGATGCATCGGTCGTGACTTTTTGATCACCATACATATCAATCGCAAGGGCTGCGTAACCATGTTCTGCAAGTTCGCGAGCACGTTGTTCGGTATATTCATTACGCCCCCACCATTCAGGTGAAACAACTACGCCAGCAACAGCTTGTGCATTTTCAGGTGCAGCAAAATAACCGATTAGTTGGCTACCATCTTTGGCTTGATAAATCACTTCACGTGTTTTGATTGCAAGGGTCATGCATTAAATCCTTATAAAGATGAGGGAATAACTCGATTAAATCATAAAAATCTACTTTTAAAATGACTTTGTTGCCAATATTAACAATTGAAATGTGAGAAATTATATTTTTGAATTATCGTTATATTTATTAACGTATATATTTGAAATTAAAAAAGAAGGCATATAGCCTTCTTCTTGTATAAATTAGTTGATTGTATGTTTAGCACATCAGATTATTAGGCACGCCCTTTAAATAAAAATCCGACTATGGCTAAAATGACAGCAACAACCAATAAAATCACAGCGAAGTCTTTTGACATACCTGCGACGCCACCGAAGCCAAATAAACTCGCGACAAGTGCAATGACGGCAAAAATAATAGCCCAACGAAACATATGCTTCTCCTTATTTTTTATCGATTAATTTAGTATAGGTATGGTGGAATCTTAATCATGTGAATTTATGTTGTACTCATGTGAGTAAGCTGTAGAAATGTAACAATGGTATTTGAGGATTGTCTATGTAAGCTAAAATTCAACTGTTAGAGCTGTTATAATTGATCTAAATGTTTGGAAAATCAATTGAAATGAGCAATGAATTGCGCACAGAGTTTTGGAAAAACTACACGCTTGAACAGTTGACCCAGGCGGAGTGGGAGGCTTTGTGTGATGGCTGTGGGCAATGTTGTTTGATCAAATTGGAAGATGATGAAACGAATGAAATTGCCTATACCAAAGTGGCGTGTAAATTACTCGATTGCACAACGGGGCTTTGTTCAGATTATCCAAATCGTATGCAGCATGTTCCTGATTGTATTCAACTGACAACAGATAAATTACAAAATATTCACTGGCTGCCAAATAGTTGTGCATATCGTCGGGTCAATGAAGGAAAAAGTTTACCTGCTTGGCATCATCTCATTACAGGTTCACGCCATAATGTGATTAAAGCTCGAAAATCGGTTGCAGGGCGCTGTATTTCAGAAAATGAGATTGACCCTGAAGAGATTGATGATTATATCGTACGTTGGGTTCGTTAATGTGACTTGTAGGATTTCATATAATAATGATTATTATTTGATATTGTGTTTTTCTAGGTCATGCTGAAATAAGATGAATGCAAAATTAATTCGCAATGGATTATTCTTCAGTATTTTGAGTGCAATTCAAATTTTTATTGGTGTTGAACAGGCATTTGCAAAGCCTGAATTAAAATCTTTGGATATAAATATTGCAGACATGGGTTCAGCCTATTATCAGTTTAAAATTAAAGAATTTCAGTCTATTGATCAGCAACGAAAATATCCTGTTTGGTTAGCCATACCGAAGCATTTATCGACTTTAAATACATCACACAGTACATTGCATAATCGACTCAAGGTGTAGCTTCACTGTTTATGCTGGCAGATCAGCGCATCATCAAAAAGATAGAGCAAGCAACTGCTGAACAATTAAAAAACCAGAAATTATGGATCATGGAGGGCGATATTGATTTTGATACACGAGAAAAATCAGTCCGAATGCCGATAAAAACATGATTCAGAATAATCGAAATATTGTACAGATAATGGCGACTAAAGGCAGTGATGTTCGTTTGATACTATATCCTCATCTGAGTCATGGTGAAGTGTTTCAACGCTCGTTGATGGATGTTTTAAATTATCGTCTATTTTAAATTTTGGGCTTTTATATGTTGTTTGAGGCTTTCCATAGTAGACTAAGAACAGCCTCAATTTATAACCATAAGTCCTATGTCTGATACACAAATTCCACTTCCTGAACGACTGCGCCCCCGTGATTTGTCCGAAATTATTGGGCAGGATCATTTATTGGGTGATCAGGCACCTTTACGCCAAATGATTGATCAAGGGCATTTACCTTCGATTATTTTTTGGGGGCCGCCAGGCGTAGGTAAAACCACCATTGCCTTACTCTTGGCGCAAGCAGTTGATCGTCCTTTTGTCAGTCTTTCTGCGCTCAATACCGGTGTCAAAGAGCTCCGTGAAATCATTGCTGAAAGTGGTGATTTACTTACACCTGTAGTATTTATTGATGAAATTCATCGCTTTAATAAATCTCAACAAGATGCCTTATTAAATGCAGTCGAAAAGGGCAAAATTACCCTGATTGGCGCAACCACAGAAAATCCATCCTTTGAAGTCAACAGCGCATTATTATCCCGTTGTCAGGTGTATAGCCTAAATGCTTTGAGTAATGAGGCAATTCAAGATTTACTCACACGGGCGATTCAACAGGATAAGTTTTTACAAGAACGTCATGTGCAGTTTGAAGAATTTGATGCCATTGTGCAGTTTGCCGCAGGTGATGCACGTAAAGCTTTAAATTTACTAGATTTGATTGCAAGTACATTTGAGCCTGATATTGAAAATATCATTACCAATGCCAAAGTGGTCAAAGTCGCACAGCAGAATATTGCCCGCTATGATAAATCGGGCGAACAGCATTATGACTTGGTATCGGCATTGATTAAATCCATTCGAGGCAGTGACCCTGATGCGGCATTGTATTGGCTGGCACGTATGCTCAAAGGTGGTGAAGATCCTGTCTTTATTGCGCGTCGTATGTTGGTTGCCGCTTCAGAGGATATTGGTAATTCAAATCCAAATGCATTGTTACTTGCAGGTGAATGCTTCCGCTCAGTACAAGTGATTGGTATGCCTGAATGTCGAATTATTTTAGGGCAATGTGCGGTCTATTTGGCGACCAGTGCGAAAAGTAATAGTACTTATTTAGCCATTAATAAAGCGATGGAACTTGCTGAACGGACAGCAAATTTGCCTGTGCCGTTGCATTTAAGAAATGCGCCAACTAAGCTGATGAAAGAACAGGGTTATGGCGTAGATTATCTTTATCCGCATAATTATCCTGAAAATTTTGTTATGCAGGATTATTTACCACCTGAACTTAAAGGCACCAAGTTATATGAATCGGCACGTAATAAACGTGAAGTCGAAGGTGAAAAACTACAGCAGCGTAGATGGCAACAAAGTCAGCAACAACAATAATAATTCGACCGATTAAAATGCAATTCTAAATCTTTTCATAGGATGTGAGTCCATTGAAAAAGGTTTAGAATATGTACATTCTTTCTATCTCTAGATCATAGTGTCATGTCGTAAAAACCATGCTGCAATGAACATTAAAATTATGAAAATTTCATTACTCACATCTGCATTATTTGGCTGTATATTCTTTTTTTCTCAGTTTAGCCAAGCAGTAGAAATTAATAAAAATAGACCATTAGAACAGATTGAAAATCGTATAGAGAATACCTCAAAAATATTGTATCAAGTTGATTTTAGTCAGCAACAGAATTTGCCACAGCAATGGCGTATTCCGGGGGATAATCCTGGCAATATCAGCATTCAAAATGGTTTTTTACAGATTGATGGTCGATCAAATGCAATGCAACCGACTTCAATTTTGCTGCCATCGAGTTTAGAGCAACAACAGAACTATCGTATTGATGTCGAATTTAGTCTTGATCAACCATTAAACAGCTCTCGTTGGGGCAGTGTAATGTACGATGTGGTGACGACTCAGGGCATTATTCCAAAAACTTATTATCAATTTACCGTGCGTCATGATGTCACTGCAAAAAATGGTACGGAGTTTGGTAATCGTAAAAGTAATGGGCAATGGAATGTAATTGACGCAAAGTCAGCTTCAGCACTTAAAATAGGGCAGCATAATCAAGCAAGTATTGTGGTACATGGCAATCGAGTGCAACATTATCTAAATGGTCAGTTGATGCAAGATGTCGAACTTGATCAGCAAAGTTTACGAGGTGATATTGGTTTGTCTGCAACGGGCGTGATGATGAATGTGCGTAAAATTAGCATTTCTGAGCAAAATACTGCACTTTCACAACTGAAAACCAGTGCATCCGCTATTCAAAATACGGCATTTCAAGTATCAGCTCCGCCTACACTGATTCAAAGTGGTATAGGCGATGTAAAGGCAACATCAGCATCGTTTACACAAGCCAATCAATACTATTATCAACTAGATGCCAAATTACGTGTTTTAGATACAACAGGTAAAGTGATCGGTGATCTTAAATCACTGTTAGAAAATCGACCTCAAAATAAAATTTTTGCTTTCGATATCTCTGATGTACGGGCGCTTGATGCATTAAAACAATTTGTACCGCAAGATGATTTATCTGATATCACTTTGATTTCAAAAAATGAAAATATTCTATTACAGGCTCATCAAAATCTACCTGCTCTACGTACCGCACTTGACTTGAGTCAATCGAAAAAGCGTTCTGAAAATTTAGCAGAGCTTGTGAGTCAGACCAATGCTTCGTATAGCAAAATTATAATTTTACCTGCACAGTGGCTCGATAAATCAAGTGTAAGTTATTTACAGCGTCATTTAATGACCGTATGGACAAAGCACAATGTCACTGATCATGCACAGGCGGCTACCGTTTTAACCACAGGCGTGAATGGTATTCTGAGTCAAAACAGCAATATTTATGCTGATGTTTTAAAACAGTTTCCTAAAAACACTTTACTGCGCCAACCTTTAATTATTGGGCATCGTGGTGTACCGAGTCTAGAGGATGAAAATACACTTGAAAGTGCTATACATGCTGTGACCTTAGGTGCAGATATTATTGAAAATGATATTTATCTGACTAAAGATCAGCATCTTGTGGTGATGCATGATAATACCGTGAATCGTACGACCAAAGGTACAGGCAAAATTGAAGAAATGACGCTTGCTGAAGTTCAGCAATTACGAACGACACATAAAAACTATCACGTACCGACTTTGGCAGAATATTTTACTTGGCTGAAAAAAAATAAAAAGATTGTTCTAATGATTGAAATTAAGAGCAGCCAGCCAGCATTAGTTCAAGCCTTAAAGACTGAAATTTCAAAATATAATATAGCTGATCAGGTGGTTACAACATCATTTAATCGTGATCAAATTCAACGGGTTAAAACTGAAATGAATCAAGTGCCAGCAGGGGTTTTAGTTGGTAGTTTGCCAAATGCAGCGAATAAATCAGCCAATGTGAAGCAAGTACTTGCTGATGCTCAAAAATATGTTGCATCGTATCATCCGTCATATCGTGCAGATTTGGTCAATATTTTTAATGAAGCACAACAGCGTGGTGTGACTTTCTGGCCATGGAATTTAAATGATGCGACCTTTAAACAGTTGTATGTTGTGGGTTTAAATGGTGTAACCACCAATGATATGCAGAAATATTCAAATTGGATTGTTGATGTTCAGGCGAATACTCAAATGAACATGAAAGTTGGGCAGGCGAGTGCGATTCCATTGAACTTAAAAGCACAGAATGGTGCGATGTTGAAAGCTCAGGCAACACATTTTGTTGTACTTAAAGGCTCGCCGAATTATAAAATTGAAAATGGGCAGCTTCTTTTTACTAATAAGGGTACAGCTTATGTTTTAGCAGGTTATAAATATCAAATAGATGCTCAGAATGCGTATTATTTGTATAGTCAGCCAATAAAAATGATTGTGAATTGAATGAAACATGACTCAATAAAAAACCGAGCTATTTAGCTCGGTTTTTTTTAGAAGTTTCAATATCTACTTTCTATAAGTAAATTAGATATCTGAAAGGTCGATACCAATACGTGTAGCAACTTCTTCATAAGCTTCAACAACACCGCCTAAACCTTGACGGAAACGGTCTTTGTCGAGTTTTTTCTTGGTATCTTTATCCCATAAACGGCAGCCGTCTGGAGAGAACTCATCACCCAAAACGATACGGTCATGGAACACACCAAATTCAAGTTTGAAATCAACAAGAAGCATGTTGCCTTGAGCAAATAAATCTTTAAGCACTACGTTTACTTGTTGAGTCAATTCTTTCATTTGAGCCAATTGTTCAGCATTTGCCCAACCCAATGCAATCGCTTGAGATTCATTCACCATAGGATCGCCTAAAGCATCATCCTTGAAGAATAATTCAAACGTTGGTGGTGTAAGCTCTAAGCCTTCTTCAACACCTAAGCGACGGCATAATGAACCTGCAGCATAGTTACGCATTACACATTCAACTGGAATCATGGTTAATTTTTTAACCAAAACTTCTGTTGGTGAAAGCAGTTTCTCAAAATGAGTTTCAATACCTGCTGCTGCCAATTTTTCCATAATAAAGGCGTTAAAACGGTTATTCACCTTACCTTTACGATCTAGCTGCTCTATTTTTTCGCCGTTGAATGCAGATGCATCGTCACGGAAAACCAGAATAAGATGATCTGCGCTATCAGTTTCATAAACAGATTTCGCTTTACCAGTATAGAGCAAGGTTTGTTTTAACATGGGGGAACCTTTTGCAAAAAAAATTGCCTAGAACGACTAGGCTGGCCAGTTTTGATAAATCTGGGTTAACAATTCTGCAGCGACTTCTTTGTCGGCAAAACTATTATCGGTATTGAACACTGCAAGGTTATTGCTAGAGCCTACTGAGGTAAGTTTGAGCACATACGTTTTTTTGTCGACTTTGACCGTAGCTTCATAAGCAGTTTTGCTTTGGCCAACAACGGTATGATTCAAACTGCTGAGTGTGGCAAGTGTGTATTGCCAAATTGTAGCAGAATTCCCATCAATTTTGATCAACGGATTTGCATTTCCGTCAGTTAAAATTTGAGGACGCCCCACTTCTGTAGACCCTTCAGTGCTTTGAGGTACTGCTTTTACACTTGCATCATCTGGACGTGGCACTTCAAAGCGGTTACCACGTTTATTTTCGAACTTTGGTGCATTATCAATCGCCATTTGCTCCACAATAGGTGCTGGATATAAAGGCATAGCAGGTCTAACCATCGAACCTTCAGGATATTTGAGCGGTGCTAAAGTGGTTGTATCTTTATAATCTAAAGAACCATTTTTGATGCCAATTGAACTACAACCCGCTAAACTTAAAGCTGAAAGGACAAGGGTTAAACCAAAACGTAATTGCATAATGCTAAGCTCTTATTAAATGATACCCGCTGCTTTGAGTTCTTCACGCAAAGGCGTACGGTATTGTTCTGCAAGTGGAGTTAATGGTAGACGAATGCCTGTGCCAATTAATTCCATTTCGTGGAGTGCCCATTTGACTGGAATTGGGTTCGATTCACAAAATAGAATATTGTTTAATTTTGCAACTTGCTGATCATGTTGAAGCGCAAGCTCATGTTTACCTTGCAATGCTGCTGCACACAAATCACTCATGATTTTAGGTGCAACGTTGGCAGTGACAGAAATATTACCTTGAGCGCCAAGTTCAATTAGTTCACGTGCAGTTGCATCATCACCTGAATAAACAACCATGTCCGTACCTTTTAAACCCTCAAGGAGTTCTTGACCACGAGGTACATCACCTGTTGCATCTTTAATGCCGACAATGTGAGGGACACTTGCTAAGCGAATAACAGTTTCGTTGAGCATGTCAACACCGGTACGACCCGGTACATTGTATAAAATAATCGGTAAATCAACTGCTTCAGCAATTGCTTTATAATGTTGAAATAGACCTTCTTGGGTCGGTTTATTATAATAAGGCGTGACAAGAAGAGCAGCATCTGCGCCAAGTTCTTTTGCTTCTTTGGTCAGTTCAATCGCTTCGTGAGTTGAGTTTGCACCCGTACCGGCAATAATAGGAATACGTTTATTGGCAACACGAATCACTTCTTTAATGACTTGCGTGTGTTCTGCCATATTAAGTGTTGATGCTTCACCCGTTGTACCCACAGCAACAATGCTATTTGTGCCTTGTGCAATATGCCACTCAACGAGCTTTTCTAGACCCTTCCAATCTACGCTGCCATCTTCAAACATGGGGGTGACGAGTGCGACAATTGAGCCTTGAATAATCTGTGCTTGCTGAGTCATTTTGAAAAAAATCCTATTTGACCATCCACTGAGTGTTCAGTCACCGAGCAGGAATGGTTGCAGTTTTTTGATTTTGGCGAAAATCAATCGTCATTGATTGAATAATGCTTATGCAAATTATGACTGATTCAGTCTTTTAGAACAATATGCTTTAGTCAAAGCGTGAAAAAACTTTATAAAAAGCAACAAATAATTTTCATAACACTATTCAAAATTTAAAACACACTATTTATGCGCAGCATTGAGTCCTGAAAAGTCTCGTTCAATATCTATGCAGGCTTATTTTTGAATGGTTTAACACAAGGTATCACCATTCATCTAAAAGAGTGTATAAAATAAGAGCTTAAAAAGATGATGCAATACACAAATGCTATTAAAATTTAAACAGCTCATATTGTTTTTTACATGGCATTGATTGTTTTTAATGATATAAGCCATCGTTGAATCTTCTTATAGATTGAGAATAGAGCCTGATAAACCAATCTATTTCTGAGTATTTTACTCAATTTTTACATTTAGTTATTGGTTTTTTGCCTAAATGTTCAATTGCTTTCAATTGGATCATTCAAATTTTAAAAGCATAAAAATGATTTTTTCTAACACTTTTTGATAGTTATTTGTCGTTAAAGAGTAGGCCATGATGCATTGCTATTTTCCGTCCATTTCAAAAGGATTTTTAGGATGAATGAAACCCTGACTTCAAGCGATAAAAAACACGCCACACTGACCGTGCTGATCTGTTTTTTAATTGCAGTTATCGAAGGAATCGATATTCAAGCAGCAGGGGTTGCGGCAGCGGGAATCAAAGAATATTTTTCTCTAAATGCTTCTCAACTTGGACTATTTTTTAGTGCAGGTATTTTAGGATTATTGCCGGGTGCATTGATCGGTGGTCGTTATGCTGATCGAATTGGTCGTAAAAAAGTCCTGATTGCCTCAGTGACTATTTTCGCCTTTTTTACCTTATGTACGGTTTGGGTGAATAGTTTTTATTCATTATTATTGGTGCGCTTTTTAGCTGGTGCAGGATTGGGTGCAGCAATGCCCAACCTGATTGCACTCGCATCAGAATCGGTATCGGTGAAAAACCGTGGTCGTGCAGTGGGTTTGATGTATTGCGGTATGCCTGTGGGGGCAATTATTGTCTCACTTCTTGCAGCACAGCTAGCATCATCAGATATGGCGAGCAGTTGGAAAACCATTTTCTATGTGGGCAGTCTTGTACCGCTGATCGTTGTACCCTTAATGATCAAGTTCTTGCCTGAATCTCGTGAATTTTTAAAAGCACAAAAAGAAGCGAAAAGCACAGATAAAGCATTGTCATATAAAGATTTATTCAGCCGTGAATATGCACCACGTACACTGTTGCTTTGGGTGAGCTATTTCTTCACTTTGATGGTGGTTTACATCATGTTGAGCTGGTTACCATCACTCTTTACCGAGCTAGGGTTTACCCGTAAAGACGGCAGTATGGCCATGGTGTATTTCCAAATTGGTGCTGCAATTGGTACGGTGACATTGGGTATGCTAATTGACCATTGGAATAAAGCCTATGTGATTATTTTAATGTATGTCGGTATTTTAATTGGTTTGTTTAGTTTAAATGGTGCATCAACATTAAATATGATGTTTGTTGCAGCAGCGATTATGGGAACATTTACTATTGGTGGACAGGGCGTACTTTATGCATTTGGTAGCTTTGTCTACCCGACACATTTACGTGGTCAAGGTGTCGGTGCAGCATCTGCGGTGGGTCGTATTGGTGCGATGTTAGGTCCTGCAATTGCGGGACAGCTTTTGGCAATGGGGAGTGGTGCAGCAGGTGTGGTTTCAGCAGCCATTCCATGTATTGTGATTTCAGCGATTATTATGGTG
>CAXYZD010000069.1:0-12741 GCA_964293455.1 uncultured Acinetobacter sp.
TCCATGAGTGCATACAATGCAGCTTGAATCATCTGCTGAGCAATCACAGGCGTCTGATCGCCCAATAATGCCTTAATATCATCATTAAATTGAATGGTCACCAAAGGCGTATGATCCGATCCCGAATTACGTAAAGCCAATTCACCATTTTCTAGCTGAACAAGCTCAAGAATTGCCTCATTACTGCCAAATAACTCTTTTAACTGCTCTATAGACATAGTCCCTCCATGCTGAACATGGGACAAAGCACAAAATGTACTTTGTACTGTTTGAATATTTTATATCGGTGCTGCTTAATCTTTTTCAAGTCTAACACGCAAAAAGTTTAAAATTCGACCATTTCATTACGAAAACCGTCAATAAGTTGTGTTAAGTCACGATGCCATTCACGTAAAATCTTGGTATCGGGCAACCATGCTTGCGGTGATTGTGTCACTTTAATAATCAAATTTGATGAAGTTTCATCTTCTGGTTCTGGCGTACTCGGCTCAGGTGCGTACTGACACATGCGATATGCACGTTTTAATTCAGCAATAAAACCTGATTTTGCCAATTGTTGCATCACAGCGACTTCAGGTGAAACTTGACCTTTAGCAGCCATAAGTTCTTCAATCGATTTTAAAGTCGGCGCCGTATCATTTAAACGATAGTAGCGTACCAATTCTTGTAAAAATGCTAAAACCGCACCATGTAAGTGAAATACAGCCGATTCACGAAAAGCCTGTACCTGTTGCACATGTTCACTCTGCTCTGCTTGTTGGCATGCGAGTCGGGCAAAATACAATTTTTGATTGGTACGATCTGCATGATAGCGTGCTACACGGGTCATGATTTTTCCTTAAACAAAGCACAATACAACTTTAAAATAGTACAACCATTATAGTAATTCCATCGGCTTACGGCTCTTTTATGTACGAGTCATAAGATCACAGCATGATCAATAAATCATCTTGATACAAATGCAGATTTGGAATCAAATAAAAAGAATCTGTGACTCAGAATAGAGTAACTGCGTCACGGCGGTTTGAATATAGTTTTTTATGGGGTAAATGATTTATTTTTAAAGTCATACGCAAAAAATGCACATGTTTCTATTGATCTGCTTAAAAATAAAACCCGATTCAAGCTATTTTGCTCAAATCGGGTTATCTATATATCTAAGACTAAAAGAAAGACTTAATCTGATTCCATCATTGATGCGCTCATACCGACCGTATTGAAGCCTGCATCAACATATAAAATTTCGCCTGTAATGCCATTTGCCCATGGTGAGCAAAGGAACAGTGCTGCATTACCCACATCTTCAATGGTGACATTGCGTTTAAGCGGTGCAATTTTTTCATTGGCATCTAACATTTTACGGAAAGATTTAATGCCTGATGCTGCCAAAGTACGAATTGGACCAGCAGAGATTGCATTAACACGAATACCCTCTTCGCCCAAGCTTGATGCAAGGTAACGTACGCCCGCTTCAAGTGATGCTTTCGCCATGCCCATCACGTTGTAGTTTGGCATCACGCTTTCTGAACCCTGATAAGTCAATGTCAATAAACAACCCTGACGAACCAATAATAATGGTTTTGCCGCACGTGCCATCGCAACAAAGCTATATGCACTAATGTCGTGTGCAACTCTAAAGCCTTCACGATCTGTAACATCGGTAAAATCGCCATCAAGTGTAT
Source organism: uncultured Acinetobacter sp. (assembly GCA_964293455.1). Classification (GTDB taxonomy): domain Bacteria; phylum Pseudomonadota; class Gammaproteobacteria; order Pseudomonadales; family Moraxellaceae; genus Acinetobacter. The sequence goes on from CAXYZD010000069.1 coordinate 1,683, forward strand.
GCGCAGGTGCAAAACCAATTGAATGCACAACACCATCTAGACCATCCCAATGTTTGGCAAGTTCTAAAAATGTATTATCGATGTCTGCATCATTGGCAACATCGCATGGGAAAACCAATGTTGAACCAAATTGTTCAGCAAAATCATCGACACGTTTTTTTAATTTTTCATTTGGATAGGTAAATGCCAACTCCGCACCTTCACGGTGTAATGCTTGTGCAATACCGAATGCAATAGATAATTTACTTGCAACGCCTGCGATTAAAAAGCGCTTACCCGCTAAAAGTCCTTGTGCCATGAAATTTTTACTCGAAAAAGTTTGCATGCATAATGCCAAGTCTAGGCACAGAACAAAATTGCATAATGCATCTTTTTTCAAAAGTTTACTAAAAAGATCAAAGTTCCTGTATTACACCCATAAAAAAACGCCTTCCAAAGAAAGCGTTTCTGCATTTTTAACTGAGGAGAATCAATTAGTCATTGCTACTCAATAAACCAATTAAACGTAAGAATGAATAGTACATCCAAACGAGTGTTGCAAGCAGTGCAATACCACACAACCATTCATACGATTTTGGTGCACGCTGTGCAGCCGCAGATTCGATTAAATCGAAATCTAAAATCAAACTAAATGATGCAATGACTGCCACAAATGCAGCAAAACCAATACCCAACAAATTGCTTTCAAACAAATAAGGAATACTTGAACCAAAGGCAAGACGCATCACCATTTGCACAAGGAACACAATAAAAATGGCGATTGATGCAGACATAATCACCGCTTTAAATTTAGCAGTTGCCCGAATGATTTTATATTTATACAGACCAAACATCACTAAGCTCGTTACAAATGTTGCAAGTAACGCTTGTAAAGGGACACCAGGGAATTTCATTTGAAAATAAATCGAAATACCACCCAAAAATGCACCTTCAAATAATGCATAAGGAATCGCAAGCATACGTGCCGTATTGGGCTTAAAAGTTGTGATTAAACCTAAAATCAAACTTCCGACAGCACCAACGATTGCACCTGTCATTGCCATACCGACATTGGCTGTTGCAAAACAGTACACATAAAATGCAATACCCACAATTGCTGCAATTACAGTGAGTAAAATAGATTTTTGTATAGCACCTTGCACGGTCATCGGCTGACTATAATCAGCATACGTTTCCGAACGGGTTAAAATAGGGTTATTACTTTGCATATCTCAACTCTTTGTAATAATTAAAATATAGAAGGATTATAAATCGAATATTGGGCAAACTGATGAAGAGCTTGCTTCTTTTTGTAACGGTCACTTTCACCGCCACTTTGTTCAATAGCTGATTAAAAAATACACTTCAGTATAACTTAAAAATTTCAATTAAAAACGAATAAAAAAGAGGCAATGTATGCCTCTTATTCTCTATCAACTCAGATTTCAATCATCATTGGTGATAAAGAAATATTGACGATAATATTTTAATTCTGCAATTGAATCACGAATATCATCCATCGCTAAATGTGATGCATTTTTTTTCAGACCGCTCATGATCTCTGGACGCCAGCGTTTTGCAAGCTCTTTCACAGAAGATACATCTAAGTTACGGTAATGGAAAAATTGTTCAAGTTCAGGCATTAAACGATGCATAAAACGACGATCTTGGCAAATTGAGTTACCACACATTGGTGATGACTTTGGGCTGACCCATTTTTTCAAAAATTCTATCGTTTGTTGCTCAGCATCTTCAGCTTTTAACTTGCTACGGCGCACACGTCCAACCAGACCTGACTGACCATGTTGACGGGTATTCCACTCATCCATGGCATTTAAAATAATGTCAGATTGATGCACTGCAAGCACAGGACCTTCCGCAAGGATGTTGAGGTTGTCATCCGTTACAATCGTCGCAATTTCAATAATCCGATCATTGTCAGTATCTAGACCTGTCATCTCAAGGTCAATCCAAATCAAGCGGGTATCCGGAGTGCTGCTCATATTGTGCAATCTTATTCAACGATAAAGCGCAATAGTAGCAAATTTATTGTATCTTCGCTGTAATTCATTCGCCCATCATGCTATTTTGCCCTTTGATTTTCACGCTTTAATCAGGGTATGAATGGCTTTAATTCGTAAGCGTCGTTTGACAGAACAGCAGCAACGACGCATTCAAAAACAGCAAAAAAACCGCCAAGAAGATGTCGACACATCCAACGATTTGGAGGGTTTAGTGGTACAACATTATGGACGACAGCTTGAGGTTCAAGCCCTGTCTGTACCCGATGAACATCCACTCAAACCTGTTGTCGCTGAGGGTGAACCTGAACCATTTTGGAAACCCATTGAACTGGGTAGTGTTTGGCGTTGTCATACGCGTACCAATCTTGAGTTATTGGTCACGGGTGACCGTGTTACATGGCAAGCAGACCCCAATACAGGGCTTGGCATTATTACTGCCATTCACCCACGTACATCTTTGCTGACTCGCCCAGATCGTTACCACAAAGTTAAACCTGTGGCGGCAAATATCAGTCTAATTGTAGTTGTATTTGCCGTACTGCCTGATCCTGCACCAACACTGATTGACCGCTACTTGGTTGCCTGTGCCGACGCTGACATTCCTGTATTATTAGTGCTCAACAAAACTGACTTACTCAAAGATCAAGACCCACTGCTACAATTGGTGCAGGAATATCGAGATTTGGGTTATGAAATCATGCTAACGCAGTCCGATGGTGATTTAAGTCAGCTTCAACAGCGTATTGATGGTGAAACCGTTGCCTTTGTTGGACAGTCAGGTGTGGGTAAAAGCTCACTGATTAATACCATCATTCCAAATGCAGCTCAGAAAACCAATATTATTTCTGAAAACTCAGCACTTGGACAACATACCACAACATCGACACGACTGATTCGTTTTGGTGAAAATGGTGCGCTGATTGACTCTCCGGGAATCCGTGAGTTTGGTTTGTGGCATTTAGATACCAATAAAATTAACAATGGTTTCCGTGAAATTACCAATTTGATTGGACATTGCCAATATCGTAATTGTACGCATACGCATGAAAAGCAATGTGCGATTAAACAAGCCGTTGCAAACCATGAAATTTTACCAAGACGTTTAGATAGCTATCTGAAACTGATTGATGAAATTGCAGAGGCGCAGCAAAAAAATTAGTTTTCTTTCGTGGTGACCTTGAAGCAAAGTTTTTGATCACCATATATATACGTTATACTCAACGCAGTTTTGAATTGTAATTTAGGTGACTTGTGGAACGCTGGTTCGAATTTATGGGGAATCACCCCTTTCTGTTTGGTATTTTAGCTGTATTGATTGTTTTGTTTTTCGTTTTTGAAGGGCAACGTAATGGTCGTAAAATTTCAGCACAATCTCTCGGTATTTTAGTGAAAGCTAAAAATGCTATGTTGATTGATTTACGTGATGCTAAAGATTTCCGTGAAGGTCATATTAGCGGTAGCCGTAATATTCCATACAGCCAAATTGCAAGTCATATTGAAGAGTTAAAGTCATCTGAACGCCCACTTGTATTTATTTGCAATCTGGGACAAGTTGCAGGCACAGCTTTGCAACAAGTCGGTCACGCTGACAGCTACCGTCTAGACGGTGGTATTAGTAACTGGAAAGCTCAAGGTTTACCTCTCGTAAAAGCAAAAAAAGCGTAATTAAGGAGTCAAAACATGACCGCTGAAGTAAAAGTGTATTCTACAACTTTCTGCCCATACTGTGTTCGTGCAAAACAGCTCCTTGAGCGTAAAGGCGTAGCTTATACAGAAGTCAATCTAGATAAAGAAGAGCCAGAAGTACGTCTTGAATTGATGAAAAAAACCAATCAACGTACTGTGCCACAAATTTTTATTAATGAGCAGTTCATTGGTGGGTTTGACCAGCTTTACGCTTTAGAAAAAGAAGGCAAACTCAACGATATGCTGGCTTAAGTCACAAAAATCACTTCGTAAAATATTAAGGATTAAATAATGAGTGAAGAGCAAAAATCTCAACCACAACTGGCTTTAGAACGTATTTATGCAAAAGATTTATCTTTTGAAGTTCCGGGTGCAAATGTCTTTACTAAAGAATGGCAACCTGAATTAAACATCAACTTGTCTTCGGCTGCTGAAAAAATAGATCCGACTCACTTTGAAGTTTCTTTAAAAGTTGTGGTACAAGCAAACAATGCCGGTGAAACTGCATTTATTGTCGATGTAACTCAAGCTGGTATTTTCTTGGTTGATGAAGTCGAAGAAGAGCGTCTTCCTTATATCCTTGGTGCTTACTGCCCGAACATTTTATTCCCATTCCTACGTGAAGCGGTGAATGATCTTGTGACTAAAGGTAGCTTCCCACAATTACTTTTAACACCGATCAATTTTGATGCGGAGTTCGAAGCAAATATGGAACGTGCTCAAGGCATTGCTGCTGAAGGTCAAGCTTAATTTTTAAATTAAGTGCTGAACTGACAATAAAAAAGACCGCTTTTGCGGTCTTTTTTATTGTCTTCATAAATTAAAAAGATACAGGCATCCGCCTGATCAATCACGATTATAAAAATCAATGATGTTTATAAATTTGATGTCCTTGATCACGAATTGCAGTCAGCTTTTTACCCTCAACTTTGGCTTGCTCTAACTGCCCAGCTGTTACTAAACTTTTGGTTTTATCAATCTGACCAATCAATTGGTCGTATAAGGCATCAGAAGTTTGTACTTTAGCTGTGGTTGTTTTCAGTTTTACTTTTTTCGCATCCACTGCTGCAACTCGCATATTATCCAATGCTTTTGAGGCATCTGCTGAGGTTTCAGCCGTGTTAAAGGCTTTATAATTCTTCGCCAATGTTTCCATATTATGTTCAAGGTTTGCAGCAAAGCTAAAGCTACTTAAAAGTAATGAACTTGATAACATTGCCGAGATCAATATCTTTTTAATCATTGTATGTCCTGCCTGATCAGTGCCTATTTTCGCTTTTGCAAAATTATGCTGACTGTATCCAAAGTGGGTTTATATTTTTCAGTGTCTCTTTCGGCTATTAACATAATATAAAGTGCATAAAAAATGCAACGAATTCGTTGCATTTTCATACTATCCAGACTATCTGTAATTTATAGCTTAAACAGGCTCAATTTCATGGTGCAAAGCATCATGAATGGCTTCAATCAATTGCTGTGCAATCTCTTGTTTAGAGGCTTTTTCTAAATCAAGTTTATCCATGTGATATTGCTCAGCAAAAAAGACCGTCATGGCATTTTCATCTGAAGCAAAACCAATGTCTTTACGTGAAACGTCATTACACGCAATCATATCAAGTTTTTTTGCCACCAATTTTCCTGCGGCATATTCTTCAACATTGCGTGTTTCTGCGGCAAAACCGACCATAAATGGACGTTTTTCTTGTTGTGCAATGGTTGCGACAATATCAGGATTTTTAATCAGAGAAATAGCCAATTCATCGCCTGCTTTCTTAATTTTATGCTCAGCAATCTCGGCTACACGATAATCTGCAACCGCTGCTGTCGCAATAAAAATATCACAACCTTCTTCTAACTGATGCAGACTTTCATCCAGCATTTTAATGGCTGAAGAGACATTGACACGGCGTACCCCATTCGGGGTTTCTAAACTAACAGGCCCTGCAAGTAAGGTGACTTTTGCACCTGCGGCATAACATGCGGCAGCAATTGCAAATCCCATTTTCCCTGTACTGTGATTAGAAATATAGCGTACAGGATCAATCGCTTCTCGGGTCGGTCCTGCCGTGATGGTGACTTTTTTCCCTGCAAGTAAACCAAATTTTTCCGCAATAGCGCGCTGCGCTTGATGGAAATAGTCTTTGACTTGATCTGCCAACTGCTCAGGCTCAGGCATACGACCCAATCCAACATCACCACAGGCTTGTGAACCTGCTTCAGGCATAATGACATGTACACCATCTTCAATCAGTGTATTCAAATTACGCTGTGTTGGTTTTGCCGCCCACATTTGCTGATTCATTGCAGGAGCAACCCAAACTGGTGCTTTGGTGGCTAAATATAATGTACTGAGTAAATCATCAGCCAAGCCTGCTGCAAATTTAGCAAGTGTGTCACAACTTGCAGGTGCGACCAAAACCAAATCGGCCCAACGTGCAAGTTCAATATGCCCCATTCCCGCTTCAGCTTCAGGATCGAGTAACGTGGTATGGACAGGATTACCTGACAAGGCTTGAAAAGTTAAGGGTGTGATAAAGGCTTGTGCGCCTTGCGTCATCACCACACGGACATTGAAGCCGTAATCTTTTAATCGTCGTACAAGAATTGCGCTTTTATACGCTGCAATACCGCCTGTAACAGCCAAAATAATATTTTTATTTGCAAATACACTGAGATCGAAACTCACGATCAGGCTACCTTTCTGTTGCGGTGGCGCTCACAATATCATTAAATATAACTTAGCCCAAGACATTCACTTGGGAAAATTGAAAAGTAAAATAAATTAAAACAGTGAATAATAATGAATAATTCAATGAGCAATACAGAACACCAATCTATTAAACAGTGGCCTGAGCAGGAACGCCCACGAGAACGTTTATTGGCACAAGGTGCGAGTAGCCTTTCAGATGCCGAACTTCTTGCTATATTTCTACGTTCAGGTTCAAAACAACATTCCGCAGTGGAATTGTCACGTATTTTGATTCAACACTTTGGTTCGCTCAATGCCGTCTTTGATGCTTCACTTGAGGAAATTAGCCAATTTCACGGTATTGCCGCCACAAAATATTCGCAACTGATGGCAGTCAAAGAACTTGGCAGACGTTATTTACAACATCATTTGAATCAGCCGACCGATTTAAGCCGTTCAGACTTGATTGCAGATTATTTGCGTTACGAGCTTTTAGGTGAGCCACAAGAAGTCTTTGCTGTTCTATGCTTAGACAGCCAATTGCGTAAACTGCATTTTAAAAAATTATTTTTTGGTTCAGTAAATTATTGTAATATTTCTATTAATCAAATTTTGCGTTATGCCATTGCCCAACATGCCACGCATATTGTCATTGCACATAATCATCCGCAAGGTTTAGCTGAACCTTCAAAGGAAGATTTAGAGCTGACACAACATATTTTTCAAGCCTGTCATCTGACTGAAATTAATTTGCTTGATCATCTGATTATCAGCCGTGAATATAGTTTTTCTTTTGCTGAACATAACTTGATCTCAGCACAGGTATTTCAAGCGAAATGAGGTTGACAAGCGACATTGAAGCGGTGAATATCAGCTAAAATTCAAAGATTCGAAACCCATGATTGTTCGTGATCAAAACGACACCTTAAAACTGCTTTTTTCATGGCGTGGAACCATTCTTCCCAAGGTTCTACCGCCACTCGGTGTGGTGATGCTGATTTCTGCAATTGTCGGGGGCATTGAATATATTCAGTTATATCGTTTTCCTGAAATTCCACTCGCAGGTTTTACGCTTATTGGCGTTGTGCTGTCTATTTTTCTCGGTTTTAAAAATACAGCCTGTTATGACCGTTGGTGGGAAGCCCGTAAGCTATGGGGTTTACTGATTGCCAATGCACGTCATTTTGACCGTGATTGTCGTATTTTACCGCAAGGACGGCGTGAACGAATAATTCAACATGTTATTGTTTTTGCGAATGTTCTTCGTGATCGACTACGCCATCAAACGGTTAATTCTGATGTTTTAATTGAAACAAGTGGTATGAGTCGTCAGGCTTTGGCTCAACTCTATAAACAAAATAATGCACCACAATATACGTTGAGCCTAATTCATTGGGAGTTGATGCAAGCCTTAAAGGAAGGTGAAATTTCCGATATTATTTACATGCAAATGAATAATCATATCGCTGAATTGAGCTTAGTACAAACAGGCTGTGACCGTATCGCAACGACACCACTGCCCTTTGCATATTCAGTTTTGCTCAATCGAACGGTATATTTTTTCTGTTTCTTATTGCCTTTTAGTTTAGGGTCTTTGCTTGGACTTGCAACACCCTTATTGGTGGGTATTTTAGCCTATACTTTTCTCGGTTTAGATGCACTTAGTTCAGAAATTGAAGAGCCTTTTGGTACGCAAAGTAATGACCTTCCGCTAGATTCAATGGTACGTACCATTGAAATTGAATTACTCGGTACTTTAGGTAAAGCGACCCCTCCACCCATTCAAGCACAAGATCATAATCTTTTATAGATTCAGCGGCATTCGCCCTCATCACAACAGATGAGGGATTCAATACGTTCAAACAAAAATGATTAATCTCTAAAATTTGCTTAGCTAAAACTCTCCCAAATTCCCACTTGCCCTTCTTTGACTTTGGGAATATTACCCAACTTAATCCATGGCATATTGTCACCATGAAAATCACTACCGACTGAAACTTTTAAATTAAATTGCTCAATCATTCGATCGACCATTTGACGGGTTGAAGCAGCTTCTATGTAAGGTGGAAGTTCAATGGCATCACCACCAAACTGCGCAAAAATTTCAATCAAATAGCGAATATTGGTTGCAGATAAATCATAACGTGTTGGATGCGCAAGTACGGCAAAACCATGACTGGCGTGAATCACCTGAATGGTTTCCTCTAAACCCAAACCATCAAACTTCACATACGCTTTTTTGCCTTCTTTAATATATTTATCAAAAGCCTGTTGTGGGCGTTGTACGACACCCTTTTCGACCAAAGTTTTGGCAATATGTGTCCGTGTAATCCGATCTGCTTCACCATCTACCTTAGCAATCACATCAGCATAAATATCCATGCCAATTAAAGGGGTTAATAAATCACAAATCTGCTTTGCACGTTCAGCACGGATTTTTTTCTGTTCTGCTAAAAGTACTTCTAATGGTTCAGGGTTTTTAATATTTAAGGCAACAATATGCACACCATAACTTTTTTGTGTCGATGGTCGTGCCCACTGACTTGAAATCTCTACCCCTGAAATGATTTGAATTGGTTGATTTTTTGCAACCTGTTCAGCGATTTTTAAGCCATCCATGGTATCGTGATCAGTCAAAGCAAGCGTATGAATGCCTTTTTCGATTGCCGCCTGAACGAGTAACTCAGGAGTCAAAGTTCCATCAGAAATATTACTATGTGTATGTAAATCTACGCCTTGCATCTTTTATACTACGTTATTCACCTGGATAGTTTGATATTTTAACATGAAAGCATTTTTAGATTATTTACCAATAATCATATTCTTTACCGTCTATAAGCTCATAGAGCCTGAACAAAGCCATGCCATCTTGGCGCAAGTCGGCATTACAGGTGTTGTCGATAATCAAAATATTCTGGTAGCAACGCTTGCATTAATGGTTACCACCTTTATTGTTTACCTGTATTTATTTGTTTCGCAAAAATTTAAACTTGAAAAGCCCCAACTGCTTATTTTAGTCAGTACCTTCATTTTTGGTGGATTGACCCTCGCTTTACGTGATGGTGATTTCATGATTTATAAAGCAATTTTCCTCAATCTTGCTTTTTCCCTTGCCTTTATGATCAGTCCGATGATTGGTAAAGAAAAGAAACCGCTTGTGCAACGTATGATGGGAACCGTGCTTGATCTACCTGCAGCAGGATGGAAAAAACTCAACTGGGCATGGGTTGGATTGTTTAGCTTTATGGCGTTTCTACATTGCTTTTTTGGCTTTATTTATCCAGACCCATCAAAAGACCACGCTGTATGGGTAAATTTCACAACATTTGGTGACATGGCTGTGATGTTTTCCTTTATCATTATCCAGTTCGTTTTACTCAGAAAACACTTTAAAGTTTCTGAAGAATGATCCGTTAACAATAAGATTTAGGGAAAAAAGATGCCGTTATTTGTAATTACCTGTACCGACCGAGACGGTACAGTCGAAAAACGTCTTGCTGTTCGTCCACAACACCTTGCTCGTCTAGAAAAACTTGATGCTGAAGGTCGTGTGATTGTCGCAGGCGCAATGCCAAAAGATCGTGAAAATCCTCAAGCAGGTTTTTATGGTAGCACGATGATTTTGGACTTTGACAGCCGTGAAGAACTCGATGTTTGGTTACAGGATGAACCTTTTGTCAAAGAAGGTATTTATAGCCATGTTGATGTTAAACCATTCAACAAAGCGCTTCCTAAAGGATAAAAAGTAATGCAGTTCGTCGTCAAAAGTTTTATCGGCTTTGCACTGATCAGTTCAGTTGCTTGGGCAGAGCCAGCCCCGCAAAATACAACACCCGCTCCACAGGCAACGACTGCAACTGCTCCACCTGCCACAGCGACACAACAAGTCTATAAACCTGAAATTTTACCTGCCGTTGCAGGGGCAAAAAGCTCAATTCAACAACAGGCTCAAACACAAGAAAATAAACCACTGACTGCCGAGCAGATTATTCGAGAAAAAGCATCGATCGAGGCAAAAGCCAAAGCTTTAGTTAAAGATCAAGCAACACGCTTACAGCAACTTGAAAAAGCGAATCTCGAAGCTTTAACTCAGAATCAAGAATTACAACTCAAAAATGATAATTTAGGTGTACAAGTTCAAGTACTACAAAGTGAACAAAGTGCGCAAATGTTTTTGTACGGTGCAGCAACCATTGTGATTGGTGTTGTACTCGGCTTTCTGATTGCAAGTTATGTTTATACCAAACGTCGTCGTCAGTGGTAAATCCACGGCGATGTCGTTTTTAAAATAAAAGGTTATTACGTTGTCACATTCCATTCAAACTGCCGAACTCGATTGGCAAACCATCGATGGAATTGACATTCCGTACTCCCGTCAGTTTGCCGATATTTATTTTTCTAAAGACAATGGTTTACTTGAAAGCCGTCATGTATTTCTGCAAGGCAATGATCTTGCTGAGCGCTTAATACAGTTGCAGCCTTTCGATTATTTCTGTGTGGGTGAAACAGGATTTGGTACAGGTTTAAACATTTTGGCTTTATGGCAAATGTGGCAACAGCTCAAACCTGACAATAATAGCCATCTACATGTCGTTTCTGTGGAAAAATTTCCACTGAGTAAAGATGATAGGACTTACGCACTATTATTTATAGATTCTCTGTGGTAGCAGATGATTTTTAT
>CAXYZD010000070.1:0-12670 GCA_964293455.1 uncultured Acinetobacter sp.
TTATATGGTTACCGTTATAGAGTGAATTATGAGCAGGAAATGTCAACACACCCTACTCTCTTCACATTAACTTAACAAAATAAACCATATATGCACTTTTAACTTAACATTTTTTATAGTTAAAAAAACAGCTTCTCTTATTTACAAAATAAAAGAAGCTATTTTTCATCTTAAGTATTTGAGTTTTATATATTAATAACTAAATTAACTTATAACAACTTAACAAATTACTTAGATATATGATTCAAAACGGATATACATACCAAAATTAAGTATAATAATATATATCAATATTTTACAACTTTATGTAAAAAATAATGTAAATTATAATAGATATTAAATTCATTAAGACATAATATATGTAAAATTATTGGTATTGTATGAAATGAATAACACCATAAATGAAGCTATCTTTGAGCATGCTTGGAGATATTTTGAAAAACACTCTGATCAAAGAGTTAGTTTTTTCAATTTTTATATTCTTATCATGGCAGCAAGCTCAACTGCTCTAGGTATTATATTGCAAAGTGAAAGTTTATCTTATTTTGGTATTCTATTAGGTTTTTTTATTATAATTACTTCGTTCATTTTTTGGAAAATTGATCAAAGAACTTCATTTTTAATTAAAAAATCAGAAAATGTTTTAAAAAATATAGAAAAAAATTATGATGAAAAATATCATATCTTTAATATTGAGGAGTTTGAACTAAAAGCAATAAATCATAAAAAAAATTGTTTTTTAAAGTATAGAACTTACGGTGAATTATTTAGAATAATCTACATTTTCAGTGCATCAATAGGATTAATATCAATCATATATTTTTCTAAAATAATTTAAAAAAGTAAACCAAAATTAGTAGACCTCTTGCGAAAGTATGCTTTTACCTAATTTTTGCATTGGCTAAAATCTTATAAAATATAGCTTGTGGCTGTTTAAATTTTGACTAACGCAAGAGGTCTAGTATTTTGATTTACTTAATTTAATTAATAATCCAATTTTAAAATAATCTCATAAACAACCTTTGCCGATAATAAACAAGCAACCCTATGATAATTATCTCCCTTATTATTCGTACCATTATCAACAACTGACTTAGCACTAAAAAATGCAGGAGCAATTTGGGAAACTCTAGCCGCTTCATATAAAGCATAAGACTCCATTTCAAATGCTGTTTTTCTTCTGTGCTGCTTAATGATTTCCCGATTCATTTCATCGTCTGCGACTACCGCACTACCACTAGATGTAGGAGCTAATAACACCTTAAATTCCAATTTTTCTTTATCGTCTGGAAACTCACTTCTCGATAGGTGAATATCTTCTGCAATAGTTTTAATAAAACTTTTATTATTAATTATGTGATCTATTTTTAGTTCAACTGAATGCTGTAAAGGGACATCGTATAATTCTGGAATAAAGCCTCTTGTCGTCCATTTCCCTGAATCATGTTGATGGCAGATATTAGGGACTATCACATCATAAATATCTGCTTTACCATCTATCCCTGCACAAATACCACTCATAGACACAATTTTTGGTTTAAATTTTTCAATTGCTTTTGTAACTGTAATAGCTGCCGTCACTAACCCCATTCTTGGTAAAGTGATAACAATGCCATTCCTATTTGAAATTTGAATTTCTTTACATTTCAAAGAAGAAATAATTTTTTCATCATCACTATTTGTATAACCAAGAACATCATAAGCATCTGCTTCTTTCTTTAATGCACAAAAAATAATAAAATCATAAGATTTCTCAGGAATTGTTTTTAAAATTTTATCAGATAAACTACCTTTCCATGCATCATTTGTTTCATCATAAGTAATCACTACTATATCTTTTCGGTTTAAATCTTTAAAATTTTCTTCTGCTGTCGAATCAAATTGAGTTAATGCAATAATAGGTGTCCGAAAATTTTTACATTTATGATCTCTACATTCTTCGATCATTTGTTGCGTAGTATCAGAGGTATCAAGAGAATCCTCAAAAAGAGGTACTAATAAATCTGAAATAATTAGATCATAAAATTCTCTATTTATTTCACTTATAAATTTACAAAAAAACTTGACTCTAACAATCTCGATTGATGTATCAACATCTTTTATAACAGATTCAATCGCTTCATATTTACAATCTTGATCTTCTAATAATAAAATTTTCATAGGCTTAGTAATAGTGCTTCTAAATTTTCTTTCCAACTTGTGTTATTATCAGCGTATTCAATACAACCAACTATAGAACAACCAAAATTTATATTAATTTGATGTGCGGCTTCATTTATATGGAAAAATTGACCACATATTTCTATCTCTGGATATTGTGTAACAATTATACATTTATCTGATCTACCAAGAGCCTGTAACTCCAAAATCACATCAAGCCCCCCTGTTAAGAATGATACTGGAGCACCTTCACCAGGGACAATAGGATGGCTTGGAATAGACATATCTACCATTACCCAATCAAAATTTTGAGTATTAATTATTTCAATTGATTCTACCAAATTAGTTCTAATCTCTACTATACAATCAGGCATAAAGTTATAAAAGAAAGTCTCAAGGCTTTCAGCTTTAAAATTATCATCTTCTATTAATAGAATTTTTTTCATGAATGCACCACTAGGTAAGACATATCAACAATAACTTTCCTAAATTTACATTCTATTTCATTTATTACAAAACTAGGATCATTAGCTTGTAAATTATATAATTTCTTAATTCCACTTCTATCTTCTTTTAATTGAGCATTTAAAATATCATCACTTGAAGAAACTTTAAGCCTTGAACGAATAAAATCTTCATCATCACAATCTTTAATTTCAGAAGTTATAATAACATTTACAGCAGCCAAATTCTCATTTTTAATTATCTTAAATTCTCTTGTTATGACACCCTTTTTCTTTCCATGCTTTGCTGCATTATATATCACTACATAGAATGCATCATAAAGTACATGATAAGCCCCCCCCATAAGCTCAATTTGATCATCCCCAAAATCTAATTCTGGTGAAAACTCAGGAAAACTATCATGAACCTCTGCTACAACTGCTTTATAAAGCAAAGATAATGCAGCTTTAGGAGCAACACTTTGTGGTCTTTTAAACCAAGAAGACATCATAGTTACTTTCTCAGATACTGAATGCTGAATCTCTCGAATAAACTCTTTTGATTCAATACTACTGTTACATGCTTCCTTTATATCCATTAAATTTTCAGAATTAATTAATAATTGTTTCTTATTATTTAAAAAAAAGTGTATCTGCCTTAAGTCAACTTCAATTAATCGCCAGCAATAATCCACCAAAATACTCAAAACCGACGTAGCATTATTATCAAAATAATCTTTTAAAATATCCTGTGTACAAGCTAATGCTATCTCTGTTTTATCATTTACAGATAGAGATGGTACTAAAAATCCGTCTCTCTTACTAGCACTCTGAATATGTAGGTGATTTCTAATTATAATATTTACATTTTTTTCAAAATTTTCTTTCCACATTATCCATTTTGAATTTACAAAAGGATCTTCTAGAAAATCCATATATTCAATTTCAATATTCTTAACAATTGAAGTTAAATGCCCTTTAAAAGTCCCATGCCTAATTCTTCTACCTAGATAAGAGGCTATTCCAAAAATATTATTACTAGTAAATTCATAAAAAGCTTTTTCTATTATCGAATATAGTAAGGGAATTTCTGTATCTTCAGTTTGAAGCTTATAAGTTATGCCAGATAAAACAGCATTTATTTCTCTAATCAAGTCATCATTAATCCACTCTATAAATTTTGCTGAATCCACATAAATCCTATGATCATCCAATTCATTTCTAACCCTACTAATTTGTTGATCAATTAATATTGTTCTAGCCCTATCCGTAAAGCTTTTCTCACCCGTAGTTTCTCCCATCCACCTGTGTAGCGCAGCTCTTGTTTCCGTAATTTGAGATATTGAGGTTATGATATGCGATAATTTAGCGATAAAGTTTTCAGTACAAGTTTCATAAATATAATATGCTATTGAAGAATTTTTTTCATTCATATCTTTAATATAATCTAAAAGTAAACCAGAATGTTTATTTATTACCACCTCCTGAATTAATCTTCTTAATAAAAAATCCTCTGATTCATTTTTACTCTTTTTAGATATTAATAAGTAGTATATAATTTTAGATTCAGCAGAATTCGTAAATGAGGCTAAATTTCTAACATTCTTAATATTAATTGTTCTAGATAAATCCCTTGTACTACCCATTAACTGATATAAATTATCATCTGTCACATAATCAGCACCATTATTATTATAAACAATAAAATTAAAAAGTGAAGATCTCGTGATATACCCATTATTTTCAATTGATTTTATATTATCATAGTTATGACATTTAAGATCATTAGCTTTAGCAAGCTCATTCAACCCAATATTATTATTATATTTTTTTATATTCTCTATTAATTCTTCATTAATTACTATATATTTTGCATCTGGATCATCATAAAAATTATCAGGAAGAAGTCTATAATTATTTATAAAATCATACTCATACCATGCGCTTGATTGTTGAAAAAATATATCTTCCACTGTATTAATTTCATCAAGTGAAATATAATATTCTGAAATTTTTTTATCATCATTAAATTTATCATTTAGATAATCGAAAATTTTATTTATTTTTTTATATTTTGAATCAATAAATTTTTTATTAACAAACATTACTATTACGGTATCAATAAGTGATGATTGTAAACATGATTGAAGTAAATCACATAAATCCTCTTCACTATTAGCAACTGGAGAGAATGGTATCCTTATAATATCCCTTGTATATTTATTTTGGTCTTTTCTATCAGGAAAATTCATAACTGATTTTTTTAAGCTAATATAATCTTGCTCCAACTGATAGCACTGAAACAAAGAGCTTATTACAACATTATTGTTTCGAAAGCCACAATCATTTATTAGATTATCAATTACTTTATCCACATATCCATTATCAAATATCTTAATCGCTATTGCTTTTCTTAATAAAAAATGACTATAACCAAATTTCATTAAAATATCTTCAAATAGTTTATATTTATTTTCATTATTATCAAAAATAAACTCATTTAAAGTATAGATTTTATTAAAAAAATCTAATATTTTAACCTCTTCAGTTTTCAACAAATTCTCTATATAATCAAGCTGCCGATCAAAGCCTAAACTGTTTAGTCTTTTGTAATTGTTATAAGTTTGCGGAATAGAAGGATACAATGAACTTAGCAAGCAATTGTTATCTTTAAGTTTAAATTTTCTAAGAAAATTTTCCAATTGGACTAGTTCTGAAATGCTAGTTTTGGTCCTGAGCCTATTTAAAAGTGAAATTGCATCCTCCCCATCAGAAAACAATATTGCTCTAATTTTATTCCTTAAATTGTAATCAAATGCCCTCAATTCATTAATTTTAATACTAGAATTAATCCCTAATAAGTCAATATTATTTTTTAAAGCTTCCACATCTTCTCCATTTTTATGTTTTTAATTGAAAAAATCATAATTAGTTTTACAGACCAAGTAATTAGTCTACATTAAAATTTAAAGAGCAACATAAAAATCCTCAATCTCATGTGACAAGCTAGATACAAGCCACATCCATTAAGGATGACTATATAAATGATTTGTAATTTAATTCAAACTATTTTATTCATAGGTTCATTTAATTTAATAATACTATTCCATATTTATGAGCATTGTATTGCCATACTATAAACCGCTCTAAAAGTATAGTGTTCTCTTTTTCTAGTCTCTCTAACTTACTTTCCAACGCATCAATTTTAACCTGAGCTATTTTTATGTGAACCGTACCGCTTTTATTCACCCTTTTTTTAATAACTACTCGAAATATCGATGTACTTTTTCTTCTACTATAAAAGGTCATGTAAAAATAGCATTGTTATTTGGTGCTATTTAATCAAAATCACAACGTTTTATTAGATTTTGAACAAAATCTATTGCCACTATTTTTTAAAACTTGTTTTAAAAAATTCAACAATTGAGATATCTAATACAAACAACCAATCATGTAATTCTAAAACATCTAATCTTCTATCTAAATTTTCAACTTTGGCTATGTACGATTGTGGTTTTTTTAAAGATGTAGCAAGTTCTACCTGAGTTATATCTTTGGACTCACGTATCTGAATTAATTCTTTAATCAAGTTTTTGTATCTAGGATCATGTATTGAGCTCATAACCCAAGATGTTGTACTATTATCAAAAATATCCCAAAACAGGATATTTTATTAATTAACTCTTCATGCGGTATATCTATATGTCTACAAATCATCAGCTTAAATACTGTTTATTTGATTTTTTATCAAATAGAACATTCACAGGCTATGAGTTTAAAGACTTAAGAACTCTTTTCATTAATGATTATCCTGAGTTTAGTGCTAAAAAACATTATGCAAAAATTTATCAAATAACCAGAGAACTAGCCTCGATAGGCCTAATATTAATCGATAGTAGAACATGTACTTATAAATATTCTTCAAATTATGAACGAGTAGAAATATTAAATTTAATTAGTATTGATGAATCCAACATCGATATTAAAATGAGCTTAGCACTCGAAAATGATAGAGTCCTAGCTGAAATTAAAGAAATCAGTAATGAACTATCCATCTATCAGCGTTATCTGAAACGATTTCCATCACTTTCTGAAATAATCCATAACTTGATTAAGATGAAGAATAAGGAAATTTTTTTGCTAAAGTGTGAGTTGGCCGCAGTTAAGAATATGATAGAAGCATGTTAGGCTTCTATCATATAAATTAGCTTTGATTATTAATAGAGAGTATCTTGTGAGCGATATTCACAAATCTTGGCGAAAAATTATTCCATGTATCAAAAATAGTCACAAATCTATTTTTGTTTGTACGAACAATACATCAGAAGTTACTGTTCTGAATTTTGAAGAATTTTAAAACATGCATGAAATAATTGAAGCTGCTCGGCGTGAACAGCTAGGACAACAAATGGTTTGTGATCTTTTGGATATTGCCCAGTTAACTAGCCAACCGATCAAACACATGCTTTTGAACCCCATAGGTGTGTTTGAAGAAGCAGAAGACCCAAAATAGGCCATTGATGGTATTTATCGATTTTCTGTAAGATTTTATTCAGATACGGCTTATAAGCCGTGTAATAATTTACTTTTTTAAATCAATCCGAACTTTTTTTGCTCATTGGCTCATTCAATTTAGCAATGCTTAGCCCATACTTATAAGCATTGTATTGCCACACCACAAACTGTTCCAACAACATAGCATTTTCTTTTTCCAATCTGGCATTCTTAGCTTCCAAAGCTTCAATTTTAGTTTGAGCAATTTTCAAACTAGCAGGTAGTTTACTCGTCTGCTTGATATTTATATTCAAAGCTTTAGATGGCTTTTTACACTGATCATAAGCACTCTTAATACGAGTGTATTTCTGCAACGTTTGGCGAGTTGGTGCAGGTACAAATTCTAACTGTAGCTCAATAGCCTTACAGAGCCGTTCCCATGTCAATTTTTCATTTAGAGACCAATAATCAAGAAGCTCGACAATATTTTCAATATCTTTATCAGTTAAATGCTGTGCCATATCAAATCCATGAATCCATTAGCAATACAGAATTGAGCGAATGTGCCTCATCCTCTATCTTTTTACGTTGAGTATTCTCAATTACAGGGATACGTTTACGCCCCGCCTTTTGATAAGCCAAATCAAGATGTGTGACATCCTCAGAGGATGGAAGGCTCAAAAGAGTGCCATCAGGAATATTTGGATCATCCAGTAGTGCAATCATCTGTTCACAACGTTTAATTGTTAGTTCTCTCATCTCCAACCATACCGTTGCGCCAGTAACATTCTTACTAACAGCCTCCTTATCCTTTGCCCATAGAATTTTTTCTTTTCTAAGCCGATCTTGAAGCCGTTTTTTCTTTTCTTCATCACCCTTGGTACAGACATGCTCAGTACAATTAAGACAATTTCTATACTTTAGGCAAGGTTCATCAATATATGAATGTGTACAAAGCCCAAACTCAGTCGTGTGCATGGACAATGTTGTTCTAGTATTTAATTCTTGCAGAGTTCGAGGTGTAGCAATCTGAAATGTAAATGTACTATCAGTATTTACCGTACCAACCTCATTTTTCTGCATCTCAATTAAGCCAAGATTACGATCTTGAACCGTAGTATGGTCATATACTCGATTTTGCTTCATATCAGCTCGCCCTGACCATTTAGCAAGTAACAAGCTATCCATTCCATTGGTATTTGCTATCGTATTCAACAAATGTCGAAACTGGTGGGTAGTTATACTGTAGTCACCATATCCCCACCGTTGAAAAATAGATTGCACATTTGATAACTCATCTTTTCCTCTTAAATTCTTTTTAGTAGGTGATAAGTCTTCATTTAATGTATCAATATGTGGCATCCATAATTCTGAACAAATGGTTAATTTATTACTATGAAATTGGTTTGCGAAACTACAAAATAAAGCTTCTGACCACTTAACCTTAACTCCACCACCAGTGTGAAAAGGTACATAAGGAAAGCCTTTGGGCAGCCTATCTCGCAGGATAATATTTAAGTCATTCAGGCAAACTTCATAATCATTAACAGGAATATCACGAGTTCTTAAAAATTGTCTTCCACTTATACTTGCTTGACGAGCATCCAATAGTGCCGCATCAAAACCCATTGCCAACAATACTTCACTGCGTTTTAATAATTGATGATCAGGTACATCAGGACAAAGCTCATGTCTCGGAAATTTATCACTTGTCTCAAGCAAATATGCTAAATGTCTAGACTTTTCTGACATCTTAATCAAACGTGCAATTGCCCGTTTGGCTGTTGGAATCATGACACTGGGAATAGATTTAATGTCATACCCGTAATTTTTTTGCGCATACCACCTAATACCTAATACTTCATCCTCATTAGAATCATCTACTACAGCTTCTAAATTGCTTTGAGAAGACTTTTTATCTTCTTCCTCATTAATGCAATTAACCTTAAGGAAAAATAGCTCTGATGCTCTTTCAGGTGCAGATAAAAGTAACCCCACAGCACTACTAACAAAAACATCTCTATTTGATAATTCAGAATCCTTGCGGGAAAAAATATCAGCTATGATAAAAATCGCTTCCTCGTCAGGAAGTTTAGAAGCTCTATATTCCTCGGACACATCATCTAGCACAATTCCCTTATCAACAGGCTTTTTAATTAAATTTTTCCATTCTGGTAAATCAACAATTTTTAATTGACGAAGAAAGTCTAAAAGAATTTTTAAATGTCTTCCCACATGGTAAGCAGAGCTGGCTTTATAATTTTCCTTTGCAGTTTCAGCAGCCAAATCAAAGTCAGCAATAACTAGTTTAGTTAAGCCAACTTCACCATATTTAACTAAACATATTTGTTCTATTATCCGAATTGCTAAAATAGTATCTTGAGTTTTTAATTTACGATTAATTCTTTGATATTTAACATATGCCTTGGCAAATTCTAGAATTGAGTGGTGTAAAATATTTTCAGGTGATCTATCTTTAGATGAAATACCTGCTTTGACAAAGTTTACTTCGCCTTTCCAATAATGGTCTTCAAATCTAATATCTTCATTTAATTCTGATAACTGCTTAACAAAATCAATAAACCGCTTAATTTCAGCGTAAGGAGACTGGATTCTCTCAGTTGGAAAATATATTAAATTATCCATAATTAAACTCCTTACAAGCATCAATGACTTGCTGAACGGCAATAATTGTTCGGTCATTCACGGCAACGACTTCAAGACTACACCCCATTGTAATTAGGTCATCTCGTTCGTTAATTAATTTATTTAAAACAAGATGATGAGGTGCATTTGCCCAAGGCATAAATTTACTACACAGATAACATGCGATTGGTGCATAATCGTTACAGTATTGATGTGTACCACATGATCCAACATCACAATCCTGCTCTACACAAGAAATTCGATTAGCATCTTCAATTTGTGATTGAGCCTCAATCTCATCCTTTACAACTTTCCCCTGAAAAGCATCTGCATATTTGCGTAAACTCTCGTCCATGATGGATGATATTTGCTGTGCAATTTCTGGCACACTTTGTACATAGCAATGTGCATTTTGGGTATCATGATGATCCAATAAATTTGCGATGACAATCACGCCTGCTTTTTGTCTAGCAGCATTTGTACCAAGCGTATAACGAAACCTATAAGAAGTAACAAATATTGGCTTACCTGTTTCCCTTGACCGAACACCAAGCTTTCTTACCGCACCTTTCAATATTTGAGTTAATTCAACCGTAGGCAAATGAATAATTTCTTTTGGCAAAATTTCTGAAATTTCATGCCGATTTTCCCAATCCAAATTAACCAATTTCTCAAAATCATAAAATAGTGGTAGCTCTGCAAACTCTTGTTCAGATAACTCTCGTTTTATTTTTTTACTTAATTTCTGCTTTAAAATCCGAGTATGCTCAAACAATATTTGTACGATACTTTCACGAATTCCTACTTCACGAAAAGCAAATCGAAATCCACTAGCACCTCTTATTTTAGCTTTTGGAATATTGAGTACATGAACTTTTTTTTTATCCTCAAACTTATACTTACTGGTCACATATAAGTCTTTTACCTTTAACCCAGCAATTTGTATTGGTCGTCTACCAGTCGCACAAAAAACACGAATTAAAGCAGCCTCATAATAAGAAATCTTATTTTCTGCTAGATATTCATTGGTTCTAGTAATAATTGCTTGGAATTCAAATGGGCTAAATGGGCCTTCATCTGGATCAAGGGAAAGAACAGCTGTACCTTTTTCATTTCCAGTTAATTTCCATGAATCCATTAAATCATAAATTTCTTCATCTACTGAAGAGTATCCTAAATTGTAGAGTTTTTTTAAAAAAACTCGTAGCATAGCTACTTTATATTCTTCTTTTTTAGACGAATAAAAATTTTTATAGTTTAAAAGGCCTTTAATTGAAAAATGATCCTCTCCACTGATCTCAATATATTTCGCTATATATTTACTCATATTAGCAGTATGAAAGCTTGAAGAATATCGAGCAAAATTAGTTAGTGTAAATATAACATCATGCCGCACATCCTCTTTCAGTCGTTTCAAACATGTTAAATTCAAAGTGACATTAATGTCTAAAATCCATATTTCATTATAGATATTAAACTCATACCCTTTGAATGAGTTAAAGGTATTTTGTGATATACCGAGACTATCGATTAAAAGCGACTTATTCACTCTCATCCTCAAATTTTTCTTGGATACTTAAACCTACTTCCATAGCTCGCTTGTTATCTGCACGTCTAGAATATCTTCTCGCACTTTCTGAATTTAGTATCCAACCCATCAGATACTCTCGATCTCTCTCGGCTTGATCTTCCGTTACTTTTCCAGATTGAATTAAAGCTTGAACCTTATTTGTGTATTTATCATTCCATGTATGTCTGAATGCATGTGCATGTACATTGAATAGAACAACTTTAGAAATTTCTGAAAGAATTTTATCTAGTGCATTGATTGAAAGCGGCTGTCCCTTATTTGATAAGATCAAAAAATCTGTTAGCTCTGCATTAGGTACTGTCGACCTATGATTTAGAATATAGATTTCTAATTTTTTCTTTAGATTCTGATTGAGTGCAATTGATCGACTTCTAGTCTTAACCAAAGGTTGATATAACCGAGAATCGCTATCATCATGAGGATTACGTCTAATAGTCAGATAAGATGTACCATCTGTAGGAGGGGTTATATCTGTAATTTTTAAATTTAATAATTCTCCTTTACGACATCCTAAGTATAAAAACAAATAGATAATCAGCTCATTTCTATAAGTAATGTAATCTGAAATCCAAATACGATTTTGATTATCAGGATCAACCGCCTTTAAAATTTTATTTACTTGCTCACCATCAAAGGACTTATATTCAGTCTGACTATCCACAGGCTTACGAGGTCTACGAGATCTTAATAAACATTTTGTGCTAGTTTTTACTGATGAATGAAAATATGTCTCTAACCATCCAATATATTCAGCAAAATTAGTTAATCGTCTATATATTAATTGCTTGGAAACTTCATCCTGAGAAATAACCAATTTTGCTCTAGATCGCTCTTTATTATTGACTTTGGGGAAATTTATAACCTTTTTATTTGAAGCCATCCCATCTAATCGACTACGACTAAAACTGGCTAAATTTGCTATAGCTTCAATTTCATTTAATTCAAAAAAGTCTTTACTTTTTATTCTTTGTTCCAAGTCAATTTCTAACTGATCCAACAATCGAAAGAGCAATTTAATATCTTCCAAGATAGCTGAAATCGTATTAATTGATTGACCAGAATTTCTTAAGTTTATGATCGTATATAAATTTGGATACGTCATAGGAAAACCATCACTATCCAAAAGAACAGCAAATCGCTCACCACTAGTCATTACAAATCTTTTAACGGACATCATGGTTATAATTAACAAAATATCTAGGTATTAAATATAATAAATTATAAATAAAAAAATTTACAGAACTATTTCTAGTATCTGTAAATTCTTTATTTAATTTATTGCGCGGATTCAAATCCCAAGTGCGACACATTTGTAGTTAGTTGAAAAAGTTAGGTG
>CAXYZD010000071.1:0-12153 GCA_964293455.1 uncultured Acinetobacter sp.
AGTGCGTCTACCAATTTCGCCACGTCCCCAATGGCTGTGTATATTATAGAGATCACCCCTACATGACAAGCCCTTTTTATTAAAAAGATCATCGTTTGGCTAAATATAAAACAAACTTGAGATATCTTGCTTTTTCTTTATACAATATCGCTTAATATCTGTTTTATTTGATAAATATTTGTACATCTTTGCTGTTTATGTTTTGCCAACATGGCATTTAAAATTATTGTTAAATGCAAAAATTGGGGTGGCAAATGCACTTTTAAGTGCTGACAATGCAAATACGCCCAATCTAAATAGTTTTTTTCACTCAATTTTTGCTGCGTCAACCACTGCAACCAAATTATTCCGAGTGCATAAATATCCGTTTGTACTGTTTTTGCTTCACCATGAAACAATTCAGGTGCCATATAGCGTGGGGTTGCTGATATTTTTGAGAAGTTTTTATCCAAAGTATGTGCTTGTTCAAAGTCAATGAGATAGCACTGTGAATGATCCTTTCTAAAATGTTCAATCTTTAGATCACCATGAAGCCAACCAATCTCATGTAGTGTATTTAAAACATCTAAACTTTGTAAAAGTACTTGAATAACTTGATTCATACTCAACTGTTTAGGCTCTTGACTAAAAAGTGCCGTAGCATGTTGAACTTTGAGCCCTTGTTCAAGCCAAATATTTTGAGTGGCTTGGCACGGCGCTTGCAAATTTAAACTGGGTTCTGTTGAATTTTGAATTGGCTTAAAAACCTGAAAAGGTAATAAAAAGCCAACCTGTAACGTAGTCAGCTTATTGTAAGTATCAAGCTCATTGAGAAAAGCTTGCTCACTCAGTGCATTAACCCCTTTGACCTGCCCTTTCAACCACCAAGTCGTTCCATGTTGATTGATTTTAAATACACGGCGACCTAAAGCCTGACTTTTCAGACTATTACAAGCGGTGAGTGATGTGAGATCGATCTGAGGGCTTGGCAAATCAACAGGCGCTAATTTACCCATAATATTATCTGTATTTATTTTAGGCTGGGACATGTAAATCTGAAGCCATACTACTCTGTACTTGAGGTGATTTTAAAATCTCCAAGCAATGTTGAATCGTTTTACCAATGCGAGCATGCGCTTCTATACTCGATATTTTCGGCCACGTTGCACGCTCACCTTCTCGTTGTAGCATATTGAATAATTTTGGCTTTGGATTTTGTAGCATATAGCCATAATGACGCAAACCATAATTACCCACAATATTGACATCGCCATAATAACGCTGATCGACAATACCATAGCCATGGTCGAGTAAACGGCGAATTGATGGAATACGCCCCATATGTGAGCGAGTAAAATCCATCACACCCATTACTGCAATTTTGCCTTGCTGACGTAAAATACGCTCAGGCCAACTGAGTAAATCTTGACGGAAACGCTGTTCATCATTTTGCATAAACGGGACGATATGTGGATTAACTTGACTCGCAATGGTGTAATTTAAATTATATAAGCGTGCCATACGCTCTTGTGGAAAGTCACTACGCACACTGCCATCGACCCAACGTGTACTCGCCAAATACGGCGTATGTACGCCATCATAACGTTTACTGGTCAAACGCACAGGTGGAAATAAGACTGGCACAGCACATGAAGCTAAAACAGCACTCCACACCAACAAATCAGGTGAGGTGTATTTATTCATAATGCGTGCATCTTCTTGCGCCACATTATATGGTGCAACAGTCACATTAATGTCGAGCCCCGATTTCTCAAACGCTTCAGCAAAAGTCACATCACCTAAATTTTCCACCAAGAATTTTTTCAAATAACGCACATCAGCAAGACCACCATTGCCTTTGATTAATTCTTGTAAGCTACGAAAATGAAAAGCATCACTATAAAAATGTTCACCCGTCAACAAATGTGGAATTTCGCTAGGATCTGCCACACCCAGCATTGCCGTCATAATGGCGCCAGCACTCGAACCTGACAACACTTTTGGCATTAAATCTTGCTCTCTAAGCGCTTTTACTACTCCACTATGAAAAAGCCCCAATGTCGCACCGCCTGAAAACATCAACGCAGGTTGCCCATAAGCTTTCTCACAATTTTCAAAAAAATCCAGTTTTTCTTTCAGTGTGAATTGTTCACATTTAGATGATGCAATATAGGACAGCGCCTGACTGACTTCCTCAATATAATGCTCAATGATTTTTTTTGTCCCAATATAAGTTTGGGTAAATAACAATGGATGCCCAATATTAGCCACATCGTGACTAAAGCCTTCACGTAAAATGTACATCAAATCTGCTGTACGCTTTTGAAAACGATAACGGCGTAATAAATTTAGACGATGAGAAATAATCTCTGCATCAAAATAAGGCGAACTATTGTCAAATTTCCATTCCTGCGCCCCTGTTTCCTCATCTAAACGCAAGGCGATACTTTTCCATTCTTCATAGTTTTCTGCACGATCTAACTGTCTTTGTAGTTTTTTAATGCGATAAACCTGATGTGGATTCATATCTTGGATGGATTGTAAAATCATATTCGCCTCTTCCCTTTCCGCTCGTTCCGAAGGACTGCTATTTTCTTTAATCTAATATGTTGAATCCGCTTTCGATAAGCAAGCCTAGAATGATAATATTCGACAAATATCATAAATTGACAAAGCATTTTAAATCGCTTTGCGGAAAATTTTCTCACCAAATGCTACTATTTCGAGCATCGATCAAATGTAGTCATAAAAATGCCAACCCTAGACTTACCTGAAAATATCATCAAAACCTTAGCCACTGTTTTAGAACAATTACATCAAAGTTTACCTTTACCTAAACAAGAAACCGACTTTTCTGCTTTCGCATTTCATTGGCAAGACAAACAACTCAAAGCCATTGAAAACCCTAAAGCCATGTTACTTGAGGACTTGAAAGGTATTGAACGCCAAAAAGCCAAAATTTTGCAAAATACCGAGCAATTTCTCAAAGGTTTTCCTGCCAATGATATTTTGCTCACAGGTTCACGTGGTACAGGCAAATCTTCGATTGTTCGCTCACTGCTCCCAGCGTATCAAGATCAAGGCTTACGTTTAATTGAAATTGAACGTGATGATTTAAAAGATTTACCTGAAATTCAGAAATTGATTCAGCATCGTGCTGAAAAATTTATTGTGTATTGTGATGACCTTGCTTTTAATGCCGAAGATGAAAATTACCGTAGTTTAAAAAGTGTTTTAGATGGTTCACTACAGTCAGGCTCAAATAATTTTATTATCTATGCGACCAGTAACCGTCGCCATTTACTGCCTGAATTTATGCATGAAAATACGCCAATAACACGTGTCGATGTTCCTCAATATACCGAATTACATCCTCAAGAAGCCATTGAAGAAAAGATTTCTTTATCCGATCGTTTTGGTTTGTGGTTGTCTTTTTATCCAATGGATCAAAATCTGTATTTGGAAATTGTTGAGCATTATTTAGCAAAAGCCAATATGAATTATAATGATCATGTTCGTGCAGAGGCTTTAAGATGGAGTCAAGCACGTGGTCAACGTTCAGGTCGTGCTGCTTATCAATTTTCTAAGCATTGGATTGGTTCAACCCAGCTTGCTTCTGTTTAGAAAAATTATCGAAAAGTCGCCATTTTGATCATTCATCAATCAATGCCATATGCTTTAAATTGATGAATGACCTGGCATTTATTTTATTTACACATTTATTGAAAGTCATAATCGTATGACTTAGTACAGATAAGCAACTATTGTGATCAGTTTTTAGCTTTTAACACAGCAAAGTACGATAAAATACATCAAACTCTGTGCAACCTCTTTTTATAATCACGTCTATTTTTCATGATTTAGAGGATTTACCCATTTTAAGGACTCTCCCGATGACCGATTTCGACATCAATTTACCGCCACTTCAAACAGATACCGTACCATTTTCACGCAGTTTTGACTTTTCACTCGACTTTGAAAAAATCAACTTTAAAAAGCGCCCAAAGTTATATCGTATTGGTCGTGGTGAAGAAGGCGTACTGTTGGTTGAACCGTACAAATCTGAAATTTTACCGTTTTGGGCATTTGAAGATGAAGCTCAAGCTACTGAAAGCAGTGATAAAATTTTTGCCTTATTCTTAGAATATTTGGAAAATAATGATTTTGTCGGTGCAGACATGGCACGCAAATTCTTACTCATGGGTTATACCCGTTCACGTCGTCATGCCAACCATAAAAAAGGTTCAATGATCACTGGGCGTAAAAGCAAAGGCGCAACACCTAAAATTAAAGTCGTAGTTAACCCTGAAAATTCGACTGAAAAACCACAACGTAACACTGAAGATTTAGCTAAAATTGCGGTCGCAAAAATCTTTAAACAAAAGAGTGATCAAGCGAAAGCCAATGAAAAATATATTGAATTGAAAGAAAAATTTAATGAAATGATTCGAGCAGATTAATCGTTTAGTTTTCATATAAAGCGCAATATTGATTAAAATATTGCGCTTTATATTTTAAATCACAACGTATTTATGACAAGACACCCAGAAAAATAAACAATTTCTCTTGGCATCAAAATTAAATAACCATTAAGGTTTTAAATCTAGACCACCAATAATATAGAGCGTATTTACATCAATCACAGTTTTATCTAAATCTAAATATTTTTGTTCAAGCACACCATCTGTTTCAGAAAAGCCATAATCATCATCATTGATCACAGCCAAATGCTGTTCATCAATCACCCACAAACCTTCAACCTTATCATGTGGGTAGCCTATTTTTTGCACCAAATCGACAACTAGAGTCTTTTTAACGGGTAAAATATTAAATTGCGCTAAGCCTTGCCAACCAGCACTCAATACATATTGCTCTAAAGTTTGTTCTTCAATCAGTAAACCCAATTTTTCATCTTGGGACATTTGCAAGTTGCTTTGAATATGCTCTAAATTTGTCGCTTGCTTAATATCAATTTTATACACACGCTTAAAGGCGTTTGAATTATCTTTATAAAAATCATCATCACGTTCAGCAACTAAAAATTGATGATTATTTAACGCCACGATTGCCGTATTCGAGTTGCCTTTCATTTCTTGCTTATATAAATATTGAGCAATTTGTTTATTTTCAAGGTTA
This sequence comes from uncultured Acinetobacter sp., assembly GCA_964293455.1. Taxonomy (GTDB): domain Bacteria; phylum Pseudomonadota; class Gammaproteobacteria; order Pseudomonadales; family Moraxellaceae; genus Acinetobacter. The sequence goes on from CAXYZD010000071.1 coordinate 5,116, forward strand.
ATCATCACTATACGAACCAAATCTGACTTGGTGACAGATACATTAGGATTACTCATGGTCGATTGCATAATACCTACCAATGCCTTCTGATCAGGCGTGATGGTTAAACCTTCCATCCCTCTATTTTGTCTACGATTGGCAAACTCTAAAGGCAATAAATTACCTGAAATACGGCGACTATCTTTCGGATAGGCATTGATCCGATCAATCTCCACGCCTTCTGCATTAAAATGCACAATATGAGGTCCATACTCATCACTGACCCAAAATGTACCGTCTTTTAGTGCAACCAAACCTTCTGAATCTAGCCCATATTCATCTGTACCATTTTCCAAAACTTTGCCATGTTGATCATAAGCAATTTCTTTGGTCGCACCAAAATTCTGATTGGGTAAGCCTGTGATCAGTCTACCTGTCGGATCTTTGAGTAAAATTTCTTTCAATTTTTGGATAGAACCATCTTCTTGTAATTTAAACAGTCCGATCTTGGGTGTGTAATCGGGTACTAAAAAGATTTTACCTTTATCACCATTCACATCATAAGTCGTATTTGGTCCTCGATCTGTCAGTGCATAAAATTGATTCTTTTCAGTTAGATGAGGTGATATTTCTGAACCAAAACCACCACAATGCACTTCAATAAAATTGCCTTGTTTTGCCCCATCTGGAATATTGTGAATATCCAATACATCGTAAGGTAGCTGAATACCTTGTGTAAAAGCCTGATAAAACTGATCTTGATCGGGAGATTTGTCCATAACGATTCCTATTCTATATTTTGTAATATTTTTAAAATTACATTTAACATAACTGAATATGTATAGAATTACATTCGCTTTTTTATTGGCAATAACAATTTTTTACCCACTGAAATAAAAAGATATTTTTGCAATATCCATCAATTACAATCATAAAAAAGAGGCTTTCGCCTCTTTCATATTTTAAGTTTGAATATCATTCTAAATAAGGTTTTGAATATTATTCAGGTTTGGTCAACTCAGTCATCGGCCAACGTGGTGTCGTAGTCACTGACAATCCTTCACTTTGCCCCGATTTTAAACGTTGATAGCCTGCAAATGCGATCATTGCACCATTATCTGTACACAAAGCTGGTTCTGCATAATATACAGTGGCTTTAATTTTGGCTAAATCTGCCTCTAAACGCTCACGTAAACGTTTATTTGCACTTACACCACCCGCAATCACCAAACGTCTTAAATCTGTTTGTTTCAGTGCTTTGACAGATTTTTTCACCAAAGTATCCACTAAAGCCTCTTGGAATGAGGCTGCAATATCGGCATCCCTATTTTGAGAATCAGAATTTTCGCCATCTAATTTTTTAAGCTGAACCGAAACCGCAGTTTTTAAACCACTGAATGAAAAATCTAAACCTTGATGCAACATTGGACGTGGGAATGCAAAGGCTTCTTTATCGCCTTGTTCCGCCAATTTGGAAATATTTGGACCACCTGGATAAGGCAGTTTCAACATTTTCGCAACTTTATCGAAAGCCTCACCCGCAGCATCGTCAATCGACTCACCAAGAATTTCATATTCACCAATACTGTGCGCAGCCATGAGTTGCGTATGTCCACCTGAGACCAATAAAGCGACAAACGGAAATTCTGGTGGTGTTTCAGATAAAAGTGGCGCAAGCATGTGCCCTTCCATATGATGCACACCAATTGCAGGTTTATTAAGCGAAAATGCCAAGCTACGACCAAACAATGCACCAGTCATGAGTGCGCCCATGAGACCCGGACCACGCGTATAAGCAATTGCATCAATCTCAGATTTTTTTACGTCACTTTCCGCAAGCAACTGATTTATTAATGGAATAAGCTTTCGTACATGGTCACGTGATGCAAGCTCTGGCACTACACCACCATATTCTGCATGCAGTTTAATTTGACTATATAGCACCTGTCCTCGTAGACCGACTTTGCTATCATAAAGTGCCAACCCTGTTTCATCACATGAGGTTTCTAAGCCAAGAACGATCATTAAACTGCCTTTTACCCGTTTCAAAATATTGCTAAAGCCATTATAGACTTGTGATATGAGATGTAAATGAGTAAAATACTGACCTTCACTTGTGATCTCGGGTAATTCGACCCTAGATCTTATCCGTAACTTAATGAGGATTCTTCATGCCACAAGTTAAATTGAAAGAAGGCGAGCCAGTTGACGTAGCAATTCGTCGTTTCAAACGTTCATGCGAAAAAGCAGGTGTTCTTGCTGATGTTCGTAAACGTGAATTCTACGAAAAACCAACTCAAGAACGTAAACGTAAAAAAGCTGCTGCTGTTAAACGCTACCAAAAGAAATTGGCGCGTGAATCAGTACGTACGACTCGCCTTTACTAAGATTAATTTGTGATTGATTGACTACCTGGATTAGATAAATGACTACTTTAAAAAACCAAATTACTGAAGTTTTGAAAGCAACAATGCGTGCTAAAGAAATGGGGAAATTAACGGTAATACGTGGTCTACAGGCAGCAATCAAGCAAATCGAAGTAGATGAACGCATTGAACTTGACGATAATCAAGTTCTTGCGGTCATTGAAAAGCAAATCAAACAACGTAAAGAATCGGTGAAAGCCTTTTTAGGTGCTAACCGTGAAGATTTAGCTAGTAAAGAACAAGCCGAACTTGAGATTTTATCTCAATTTCTACCTGAAGCTATGTCAGAGGAAGAGCTTGATTCTCTCATTGCGCAAACTATTGATGCGCAAAGTGCAACTAGCATGAAAGATATGGGTAAGGTGATGAATTCTCTACGTCCGATCATAGCCGGACGTGCCGATCCTGCACAAGTTTCTGCAAAAATTAAAGCAAAACTTGGCTAATTCCCCACGTCATAAATCTGATTTGTGTTTGATTTGGACTATTTAATTTTTTATTTTTGTGGTTTCTAAAGCACAATATGAAAGTTAAATAGCCAATCAATCTCTGCATTCAATCAAAATAATAAAATTTACAAATTGATCATTACATTTATGGTTATCCAATAATTTCTAATCTAAACTATTTTCATTCAAAACCCATACCCTGACAAATTGATCCTTCCCAACATATTTTTTTCAAAGCAATTTTAGAACAAGGCAATATCCATTTTATTAATTCAAATTACATTGAATATTATATTTTTTCAAAATTTGCATTTCAGGTGAAACCATAACTTTATCAATGATATTTTGCTTGGTCACCGTTTGCGATGATAATGGCAAATATTTCCGATGCTGATCAGTCGTTTTATACATATCATCGACATACTGCTTCAAAATACCGCAAAACTGGGCTTGCTGTGCTTGATTAAACTGACTTATTTTAGGATCAAGACTACGCAGAAAAAATTTCATATCTGCATTATAGCGTGTAGAAATTTGCTCAATATCACGAACATACTGGTCAGGTATACTTTCAGCAAATGAGACAGTGCTTGCTACCATGAAGCTTGAAATCAAACAGATCATTCCAACACGTGTAATCATTTTTTTCATAAGAATCAGTTACATTTTTATAAATTTAAGCAAACAAGCTTAGCGCTTTCACATCTGAATAGAAAGTCATTTTTCTTAAAACTGTTCCCCATTCAAACAATACATATCATAAAGTTTAAATTTTTAACTTACGCTCATCTTGCATGACTTTTAAACGTGCATCAATTTTGGCTTTGGCAGACACATTATCTTTCGCCAAACGTTGTGCATGTAATAATGACTTAATGGCATTTTCTTCATCACCCGACCAGTACTGCCCTTCAGCACGATTACATAATACATTGATCGTTCTTAATGGATTTTCTTGATCCAAATTGGCAGCTTGTTGTAACAATTGCCAACCCAGTATATCTCGCTGATTTTTATTGATAAAACGATTGACCAAAGTTTCAGTTTCTGACACTTTTTTCTCTCGAATCAATACTTCAGCCAATTTAAAACTCAATGCCCGATTTTCCGGCATAATGCGCTGTTTCGGCAAAATCACCTCATAGGCAGCATCGACTTTATTTTGCCCCAAATAAATATCGGTTTGAATAAGTGTAATCAAACTATGATCCGCATTGATTTTACGTGCTAGATCAATCTGTTGCTGTGCTGCCGAAAAATCACCTTGTTTCAAGTAAAAAGCACTTAAGGCAATAATACCCGCATAACGATTATTTTTTGCCAAAGCCTGCAATTCACGCTCATTGCTCTGCCCTGCAACCACTGCGGTATACCATTTTACAATATCAAAATCTTGATTATTGCTACGATATGGTACCCGAGGAAATTGTTGCGCTCGTAAACGCGACTCACTCATACGCTCAGTGGTTAATGGATGCGTCAGCCAAAAATCAGGTAAAAAACTCAAACGACTGGTTGAGCGATGCATGGTTTCAAAAAAATCAGCCATACTATTAGGGTCGTATCCTGCGCCATACATAAACTGCATGCCGATACGATCTGCCTCTCGCTCTTGATTTCTACTATAACTCAGTTGCCGATCCATCAAAGCAGCTTGAGTCCCCATCATTAGTGCACCACCCACATCACCATCTGCCTGTGATGCAACCACCGCACCCACTAAAATTCCTGCAAGCGCAAGCAATCCCTGCCCCTTAAAGGCTTCTTGTGAACGGCTATAATGGCGCTGTGTAACATGGGCAATTTCATGTCCCATCACCCCAGCAATTTCATCCATATTTGCAGAGGAAGTGACCATACCTGCATTTAAGGCAAATAAACCACCAGGAACAGCAAATGCATTAATTTGAGGATCCCGAACCACCACCAACCCAATCGGTTGACCCAACTGTGTTTGACTTAAAATTCGACTAAACACAGTCATGAATTGGTCTTCAAGCCATGGATCTTGAATAATTGGCAGTTGTTGCTGTACCTGCCGATACACTTTCTCACCAATCGCACGTTCTTTTTGCTGATCAATAAAACCGACGCCACCACCCAAATCAGGGACTTCAAACTGCGGACCGATCGCAGAATGAAAATCATCCGCCACAGCGAATGTGGTGGTCAAGAGTAAACACAGGCTAAGCAAAGTCTTTTTCAAAATGCAGATCCATGGAGAGATTTAAAGCAATATAACATTGAAATTTGAAGCAATTTGCAATGAAGTGTTATGAAGTTATTAACAACATTACGCTAAATTTCAGATCATCATATTTAAGACATCTAAAACCCTGCATTGACAATATAGCGTGGCTCTTTACCTTCCAATGCATCAACTAAGTTTTGATACGCCAACTCTGCCATACGCTTACGTGTTGCTTGCGTTGCAGAACCCACGTGCGGTAAGGTAATCACACGATCAAGTGAAAATAATTCTGACTGCTGCAACGGTTCTTTTTGATAAACATCAAGACCTGCTGCAAAAATTTGACGATTTTTAATTGCTTCAATCAAAGCTGTTTCATCAACCACAGAACCACGAGCAATATTGACAAAAACTGCATGTGGCTGCATTTTCGCAAATTCATTTGCGCCCATTAAAGCTTTCGAATCTGCATTTAAATCAACAGCGACCACCACAAAATCTGACTGTTGTAATAGCTCATTGAGGCTCAGATATTGTGCCATAAGCGGTTCTGCCATTTCAGGGCGTTCTCGGCGATTATGATAAACAATATTCATATTAAAGCCATAACGTGCACGCCTTGCCACTGCTGCACCAATATTACCTAAACCGATAATTCCGAGCGTTTTACCGTAAATTTCCTGCCCAAATTGCTCGGTACCGACTGTACGTTGCCAATGCCCTTGCTTCGTCCAACGATCAAGTGAACCTACTTGTCGTGCAGCACTCATCAGTAGTGTAAATGCCAAATCTGCGGTCGTTTCAGTCAGCACATGCGGTGTATTTGTAAGCCAAATTTTATGTTGATTTAAATAATTAAGGTCATAATTATCATAACCTACACTTACCGATGAAATAATTTTCAGTTTTTGCGCTGAAGCTAAATTTTTCTCATTTAACAAACGTCCTGCCCCAATCATGGCATCGGCATCTTGTACTTCTTTTAAAATTTGCTCATTTACATCACCAAGTTTAGGGTTGATCATCGCAACCTGATACTTTTCTTGTAAACGCTGCAAAATATCTTGATCTAACTGACTAAATACCACTACTTTTTGCATACAAACTCCCTTGCACGTTTAATCATAACTAGCCCAATGATTCAGTGATTTTATTTAGATTTTAAGTTAATTCAAATCGTTTTTATCAGATAAATTTATAGTTTTTAACCTAAAAAGATCATGTCGATTTAGATTATTTTTATGATTTACAGCCATTTTTATCATTTGTGTCTAAGCTAATTTTACTGTCTTTTATACTACGACCTTTGCTCGCATTACTTGCCACAAATTTCGTTTCAATGTCGGCTGTTCAAGCATTTGCTGTAAACTTGCAAGTACCGTACATTGATCCATATTTAAATGTGGTATTTTCCCCACACAAATTAACTGTTTTTCCACACCATATACATCAATAAACCCTTGTAGATACTGCGCTACACCACGACCATCTTGAATATTTATGAGAGGGAATGGCCAATGTAATGTCGCTTCTCGCCCTTGCATTGATTCTTGAATATTACGCCACAATTCACGCTGTTCATCATTTAGATCCGTCGCATCAAGCAACAAAACACAATGCTCAAGCGCATACAGTTGCACATCAAAAGCATCGATCTGTAAATTAGGCGCTAATGGCTCAATTGATTGAGAAACAATAAGCTTTTTAACTTGAGTCGATTGAATATCTGTCTTTTCAATATTTTGTTGAATAGCAACAGGCTTGGCTTGAATCGGTGGCTGAGTTGGTATAATTTTTTGTGGTATTGCAAATTCAAGGCTTGTGACAATAGCTTGCTCAACAGTAGCCACATCACGATAATTTTGCGGAATATAACTTTCAACATGCACGCCAACCTGAGGAATCCAAACATCAATCCCCAAAGTTGCTAAAATACTACGCTGATGTTCGGCTCTATTCACAAAACGATCACTAAAAAATTATTCTATGTAGT
>CAXYZD010000072.1:0-12047 GCA_964293455.1 uncultured Acinetobacter sp.
CTGATTCACAATAGATTTTTTCACCTTGTACCAAATCTACCAATAGAAATGGCTCAGGACTGCCTACCAAATCAAATTTAGCCATGATTAATTCCTCATTTTCAAATGATATTTTGCGCTTTCGCTTCTTTTAACCACATTGGAAACTCTTGTAACAAAGCATCGTAAAGCTCACCTTCTGACATACTTTGAATATTATCCATTTCAAAGAAATTGCAATTATCAACACGGCGCCCACTCATGGTATCTAGCTGTTCCAATACACCATAGTTACGACCACCAATACCGACAAATTGCCAAAATATAGGCAAACTCGATGCATCTTTCAAAATTTGCTTGATTTTCTTACTTGCCGAAATTCCACCATCAGAGATAAATACCACATAAACAGGCAATGCCGATGGACTTTGCTTGGTAAAATAATTTAATACATCTTCAAGTACAGCCACTTCATTATTATAGCGAGCCCCCGCTTTCCACTGCGGATGACCACCCTGATCGGTATTAATAAAATTTTGTAAATTTTCTAATGTAACATCACTCAAGCGCAATGACTTTTCTGCAAATGCCCAACATTCGAAACTGCCATCATCATCAAAATTTACGGCTAAAGGCATAATTCGATCTAATACTTTCTGAACATCACCTTTCACATATTGTTGATGCATCGAACCTGAGTAATCCAACACTAAAGCAACGCGAGCTTTGACATCAAGCAGATTTTTTTTTCTAAGCTAATCAGTGACTTTTTGGTCAGATCAATAAGATATGGTGCTGCTTGTTCAACTTTATCTAAAATGATTTTCTTTTTTAAATCAATTTTGGATGTATTCCCTACAGGTAGAGTCGTAGAAGTTTGTTCTGTGAATGTCTGAGAATTAGAGTCTTCAACCTCACCACCAAAATGCTGTACAAGGGCTTTTAATCCACCATTAAATCCCTGTCCAATACATGCTAAACGCCATACATCACTTTTAAAGTAAATTTCAGTTAGCATCACTGCTTTTTCTTGAACAAAACTCGAACCATCTAGTCTGTAAGTAGCGAGAATTTTACCCTGCTGATTGCACAGTTCAACTTGAATAGATTGAATGCTTTGTAAACTCAATTGTTCATTGGCGACCGTCGCACAGATAACGAAGCGTGATGTTTGACTCGTGTTCACTTTATTTAAGTTAAAAGCAAAAATATGGGTCTGCTCAACACATTTATATTGAACTTCCCCCTGTGGCGTCTGAGGTTGATTATAAAAAGTCATATAATCATCATGAAATAACTTATCGTTCGGTGTGATTCCAAAACTAGAAATATCGATGTCAAATGGTGCTTGAATCTGTACACGAATTTGAAATGCTGTATCTGCTTGTAGTAATTGGTTCAATGTAAGTTTTTGACCGCTAATAAATTGCATGATGGCTCTCTATTTTAGTACTTGAAAATAATTTAACTTAAAGTAATCAAATAATTTTCAAGTACTAAAAGATAAATCTTTTAATACTTGTTTTTAAACTTTAAACAGCAACGCCATAGTTCGCAGCAAGCGCACCTAAACCACCATTAAAGCCTTGACCTACTGCTTTAAATTTCCACTCACCACCATGACGATATAATTCACCAAAGATCATTGCAACTTCAGTGCTACCGTCTTCAGACAAGTCAAAACGAGCAAGCTCTTCAGCATTATTATCTTGGTTAATCACACGGATATAAGCTTTATCAACCATACCGAAGTTTTGACCATTTTGCTGACCTTCATGGATTGTTACAGCAAATACAATTTTTGCAACATCAGCAGGAACTTTTGAAAGATCTACAGAAATTGATTCATCATCACCTTCGCCATCACCTGTACGGTTGTCACCATTATGATTTACAGAACCACATGGTGAAGTTTTCTGGTTGAAGAAAATAAAACCACCATCTACCAATACTTTGCCATTTTCGCCTGTTAAAAATGCAACTGCATCTAAATCAAAAGCTTTACCATCTGTCGCGCGTGGGTTCCAACCTAAACCTAAATCGACTTTATTCATTGTCGGTGCAGTTTTAGACAGGTTGATATTACCGCCTTTAGATAAGTTAATCGCCATGTTTACTTTCCTTCTTCCGTTGTTGATTCAATTGATTCTTGCTTTTTACTATATGAAATAGATGAAATAACAGCCCAAACGATGAAAGCTACACCGATTAAACCTGTAACAACCTCAGGAACATGAATGCCTGTACCACTTGCAATCATAATCAGTGCTAAAGCACCAATTGCATAGTGAGCACCATGTTCTAAAAATACATATGCTTCCAATGTACCTTTTTCAACCAAATACACAGTCATTGAACGCACGAAGATGGCACCAATCGCTAAACCGAGCATAATCACAACGACATCGCTGGTAATTGCAAATGCACCGATTACACCATCGAAACTAAAAGATGCATCAAGAACTTCTAAATATAAGAAACCACCAATACCGCCTTTTATAATCGTACCTGTAACGGGCGCACCATTGGATTGAGGTTGATCCTCTTCTTCGTCATCATGTGAGCTACCTTCAAGTAAATGTCCAAGTACTTGCACCCCAACATATACCACGATGCCCCAAATACCTGCCATAACCACAACAAGGCGTGACGTTTCTGCAACAAAACTTGCCATAACAAGGAGGATACAAAGTGAAATGAAGACTGAAATTGCTTGGATATTGCCTAAATCGGCAAGTTTTGCTTCCAACCAATGAAACCAATGTTCATCTTTCTCATCATCAAACAAGAAGTTCAAGAACACCAATAACAAGAACATACCACCAAATGCTGCAATTTCAGCATGATGTGCCATCAGTTTTTCTGAATATGTTTTAGGATCATTCAAGGCAAGTTTAGCCACCTCAATCATACTCATATCGGCAGTGACGCCAACAATCAGTAATGGGAAGACTAAACGCATACCGAAAACGGCAATAACAATACCCACTGTTAAAAACAGTGTGCGCCAAAATTGATTCCAATGTCGCAGTACTGAAGCGTTGACCACCGCATTATCAAACGATAATGAAACCTCCATCACCGCTAGAATTGCTGTGATTGCCAGCACTTTAAACATGCTTGCGACACCCGCCTCTGGACCATGGGTAAAACCCCAATAGGCAGAAATAGCCAAGCAGATGACGGAAAAAATGATTGAAAATCGAAAATGTTTCATTCAATAAGCTCTAAGGTTAGATGCTAATTCCAAATTGGCGACACATTGCCCCCAAACCACCTGCATAACCTTGACCCACAGCACGGAACTTCCATTCACCACTATGACGATAAAGCTCACCGAAAATCATCGCTGTTTCAGTCGAATAATCTTCATTTAAATCAAAACGAACAATTTCAGTGTTACTTTGATCATTGAGGATACGAATAAAAGCATTTTGCACCTGACCAAAGTTTTGACCACGACTTTCACCATCATGAATGGTCACTGTAATCGCAATTTTTTGTATTTCTGCAGGGACTTTGCTTAAGTCAATTTTAACTGACTCATCATCACCATCACCATCGCCTGTACGATTGTCGCCCGTATGTTCCACCGAGCCTTCTGGTGAACGTGTTTGATTATAAAAAATAAAATCTGATTCGCCACGGACTTTACCACTTTCAGTCAGTAGAAATGCTGAAGCATCTAAATCGAAATCAACACCATCAGTTGAGCGAGCATCCCAACCTAAACCCACTAAAACATGCGTTAAATTTGGATCTGTTTTGCTGAGTGATAAATTTCCACCCTTATTTAAAGAAATTGCCATTTTTTGTCCCTCTAGAGTATTAAGCTTGTAAAGTGTCACTAACGAACATGATCAAGTTTTTATCATGTTTAGTCTTTGGAACCCTGAGTCCAATTGAACCCAAATCGATAATATTCATCTAAATACTTTTGGTCTTTAAAATAGCGCACTTCACGATTTGCCTGAATTGCACCATTTATATTGCGTAATTCTACAATAGCGCAGGTTTTGAGTTGGTTACCATCTGTTAAACGAACTTCAATTTCAGATTGATTGGGTATCTTAATCGTCACAACACCATCTGTTGCCGCCCAATTGGCTGCACCTTCATATATATAGGTGTAAATTAAAATTCTTTCAATCTGTTCCTATTGATTTCCATTGATATGTAAATTTTCACCATTTATGGATGATCCTGTACGATCATCTGCATCTAACTTGATAAATGGTTTTGCATCAAAATGACCGAAACGATTGCCAAGTGACTGTACAAGGTTAATATCACCATTTTTAAATTGGATCATTGCACCCAAATCCAAATCAATAGAATCTGACCTTGTCAGCTTTTGAAAGAATGATGTTGATTTTGGCGAACTTTTATTCCAATTCAAATTGACAGAAATTTTACCAAAGCCCGAACCCTGTTTCGTCAGATTAATACTTGAATTATTTTTATCAAGTTTGATTTTAGATAAATTGATATTCGATGACGGTGTAGGTGTAGGTGTAGGTGTCGTTGTAGGTGTAGCCTGCTGAATGTCTTGAGCAATCACATCACCCAAGTTTTCAGCCAATGGTTTCAAACCACCATTAAAACCTTGATCGACAAAACGGAATTTCCAAGTACCTTTGTGTAAATATATTTCTGCCAAAATAAGCGCTTTTTCAGTTTTATTTTGTGTGTTCACTTGTGCAAATGCGATCTTTTGATTTGCATCATAGACTTCAATTTCAATCGGTTGAACTTGGCTTAATTTATTCGGTTCATTTAAGGTTACACATAGTGCAATTTTTTGAATTTGTGCATCTATGCGTGCGGTATCTATTTTTAGTTTTGTGATATAAGGCGTTTTTGAAGCTGATTCTATCAACACAATACTTTGATTGGGCGTTTGGGTTTGACCATAAAAAATCATGTCATGATCGCCACGAACTTTTTGGGTGTTTGCATCCAATAAATAGGCTGTAGCATCTAGCTCCAATGCTGAAGAAAAACTGGTTTTAATCAAGATCTCTATTTCTGGAGTTGTTAATTGAATATTTCCACCAGCAACCAGTTGCATATCCTACCATCCATATGTTGATTTATCGCAATTTGATAAAAACCAATATCAATCGTTAATAAATTGATTTAATTAAACAATTTCAAATATAGTGAAAACTATTTCTCTAATGTTTTACCATAAAAACTTATAATCTGAAAATATTTGATCTCATTTTTTTAATTAATATTAAATTCAGCTTAAAAAATAAATTAAATGTTGTATATCTATGCAATATTGTTATATTTCGTGCCTAATATTAAAGCCTCAACAGCTTGAACTTTCTTTTATTATTATTTATAAAATTTGAGATTAAACTACCCGTGTCACAGCAATATAAAATATGGATCGCAGAGTGCTACTCTTGTCAAATTGATATCATTGAATTACTCAAAAATTCAATTTTTTCAACACAATTAGCTGTTTATACTTCACATAGTCGAAATCGCCCTGAACTGATCAATTTAGAGCATTATTTTGAACAACCGAAAATTTCAGAAAGTGCGCCGTGGCTTTTGCAAAAATGCATTGAACACAACATTCATATTCTCTTTGCTGGTAAACATAGTCATTACCTTGAAGCATTGCGTCCTGAGTTTGAAGCACATAAAATCACACTCATTACAGGTGCAATCAATCGTTATTCTCATGATTTAATCAACAATAAATATCAATTTACCCTCAAGTGCGAAGCGCAAAACTTACCTGCAATTCCTGCACGTTTGGCAAATTCGACTGAATCATTACAAATTGCCATTAACGAGCTTCAACAGCAATATTCTGAATTATGCGTTAAGCCTGTGTATGGCGTATATGGCGCAGGTTTTTTACGCTTACAAAATCACGTGAATTATTTTAAGACTTTTGAGTCGGCTTTTAAATGTAATACTCAGCAGTTTATTGAAGCCTATAGCCAGCAAGAAAAGCCCATTGAATATTTAGTCATGCCGTATTTGACAGGTCGTGAATGTTCTGTGGATATTGCCTGTAGCAATGGAAAAATTATTGCACAAGTCACACGTATTAAGCATGATTACTTTCAAGAGTGCTTCTTGCAACATTCATGTCATCAAACTTGTATAGATTTAGTCAAGCTTTTTCAATGTGATGGACTGATTAATATTCAATTTAAACAAGATCAAGATTTAAATTGGCACATTTTAGAAATTAACCCTCGTCCTGCGGGCGGATTTGCCTATAGCAAACATACAGGTGTCAATTTAGTCGCTGAACTCTTTGCTGAAAAATTAAATGTGCAATTACAACGTAATGTAACTCAATCTCCCGTAAAAGCTTTCCCAATGAGCTATAGCGTTAAAATGGATCACTAATTTAGATGAAAGAAATAGAATTAAGTCGAGGACGACTCAGTGTCCATGTCAATCAGCAACATACGCATTGGAACTTAGACGATTTATTAGATTTTGCAGAACGAATTAACCCCAAAAGAGCTTTTTTATTTGTTTCTAAAGTTTTAGGTAAGCACATTCCTGTTGCACCGTCTGTCATGAAACGCAGTTATGAAGATTTGGTCAACTTAATTCCAAAAAATTTACAAGGGCCAATTTGCGTCATTGGGATGGCTGAAACAGCCGTTGGCTTGGGTGCAGGTGTCTATCGTGAGTTGAAAAAACAGTATGCACATGATGCGATTTTCCTCACCACGACCCGCCATCCTGTATCTACATTACCCACGCTTGGGCTTTTTTTAGAAGAACACAGTCATGCGCAAGATCAATTTATTTTAAGTAGTCATGATACTGAAAAACATCAAAAAGTGATTGATGCTAAAACATTAATTTTAGTCGATGATGAAATTTCTACAGGCAAAACATTTAAAAACCTGATCAATAGTTTACGTAATTCAGGGCTAGAAAATGTTGAACGTGTCATTTTGGTGACCTTAGTCAATTGGGCTGAAAATAGCTTGGCAACTGATGAACTGGATCTACCTGTTGAAGTTGTATCGTTATTACAAGGAAATTGGCAATGGGAAAGCAATCAACAGCCTATTAAAATTGATATGCCGAATGTAAATTCAACTGAACAACAAGCCCATAAAATCATTGCTCCTAATAATTGGGGACGTGAACCGTGTTATTTAGAATGTTCTGCATGGGAAAATGTCAAAATTAACCAAGCAGGCGAGAAAATTTTAGTTTTAGGCTCAGGTGAGTTTAGTTGGATTCCATTTTTAATCGCTGAAAAACTCGAACAACAAGGTGCTGAAACCTATTTCAGTTCGACCACACGCTCACCGATTATGCAAGGACATGCCATTCAAAGTATTTGCCATTTCCATGATAATTATGGGCTGAATATTTCCAATTTTGCCTATAACATCAAACATCAAGATTTTGATCGTGTTCTTTTAGTCATTGAAACCGCACAAGATAGTGTCGATCCTAGCCTATTTGAACAAATTAAAAACCTAGAGGTGATTAGCTATGATTCATAAACCTTTGGTTTTTGTTGATTTAGATGACACCCTGTTTCAAACCCATCGTAAGCAACAGCCCACTGCACAGCATAAAATTGCAACCACTGATAAACATGGTGAACCGCTGTCTTTTATGAATCAAAAACAGCAATTTTTTGTCAATTGGTTGCTTGAATCTGCGGATGTTGTGCCTGTGACGGCACGTTCTGTAGAAGGCTTTAAACGTGTACAGCTACCCTTTCAATACGGTGCAATTTGTTCACATGGCGGTACAATTTTAGACCATAACTTAAATGTTGATTTGGAATGGGTTGAAATTCAACAACAATCTGAACTCAAATTGCATGATGCCATGGTCGATTTAGCCGATGCCTTACATGACTATGCCAAAGATTTAGGTGAAGTTCGCACTTGGACATTGGTAGAAAATAATTTAGCCATTTATGCGGTTGCCAAACAGAGGCAAGCGGGTGAATTATTTTTAGATCAACTGCTTGAAAAACTACCTCTGAACATTGTTGATCAGTGTTATGTGCATATTAATGGGAATAATCTCGCAATTATTCCTCATCATGTCAGCAAGAAAAATGCTGTTGAATTTTATATCAATAAGCACGATCCACAACGTGAACGTCCTATTTTAGGCTTGGGTGATAGTCTTTCTGATGCAGGATTTTTGACGAGCTGTGATTGGTACGGTATGCCAAAAAAAAGTCAACTTGATACATTTTTAAATACAAAACTCTCTCAAAATTTTGACACAAAAGGATATTTAGGTCATGTCTAATCTCCCTCATTTGGTTGAAAACAGTCAAGTTGACGTCATCGAGCGTGTGAAATCACCACTCAATGAAAAACTCACTCAATTAGGTTTTCACGGTTCATATCGCCCTGAAGATGTGACTTTTCTCATGCAAATTGATGATATTGCACCGACTGATGTCAAAGAAAAGGAATATTTGATTCAATCTGGGAAAATGCATTATTCACAAATGATTAGTGTAGAAAACCCACCCTCTACGGCACAGATGCAACATTTTCAATATGCATTTGAACAAGGTTCACAACGCCTCGCTGAAGAAGTACAAAAAATTGCCAATCAATTATTAAAACGTTTTAAAAACAAACCTTTGGTGCTCATTAGTTTGGTGCGTGCAGGCGTACCTTTGGGTGTTTTACTCAAGCATTGTATTGAAAAAGAACAGCCTTGTTATCATTACGGCATCAGTATTATTCGAGATCGAGGCATTGATTTTGGTGCATTACAAGCAATTATTTCGCAACATGGCGCTGAAAATATTGTCTTTGTCGATGGTTGGACAGGTAAAGGGGCAATTTGCAAAGAATTAACTCAAAATGTACAACATATCCCTGAATTATTTGATGAAAATTGGCAAATTCCTCGTTTAGTCACCCTATCCGACTTAGGTGGTTATTCATGGTTAAGTGCAAGCAGTGATGATTGGCTAATTCCCTTTGGTATGCTTGGTTCAGTAATTTCAGGTTTAACTTCTCGAACCATTTTAAAGCAATCAATTGCACGTGAAGATGCTGAAAATGATTGTTATAATCCACAAAAATGGCACAGTTGTCTGATCTACGATCATTTAAAACCATATGACCTATCTATTGATTTTATTGAAAAAATACTCGCTAAAATAGATTTAAATCCACAAATTGATACGGTTGTTTGGAATAATTCGATTCGCTTAAAGCAACAACAATTGTGTGCTGAAACCGTTGAATGGATTAAAACTGAATATACCATTTCCAATGTCAATTACATTAAACCGAGTATTGCTGAGGCCACACGAGCTGTGCTTAGACGTGTACCTGAAAAAATTCTTATTAAAGATGCAAATAATCCCCACGTTCAATTATTATTACACTTTGCACGTGAACAAAATATTCCTGTAGATATTTTGGGCTCAAAATTAGGCCCTTATCATGCAGTCACACTGATAAAAAGAGTTGAGAAAACCCCATGAAAGCACTGCAACATGCGATTGAACTTGGTGCAACCATGTATATTCCTGCGACTCATGAGCAACTTTGGGAAGTCACGCAAGGTGAAAAATTTTCTTTCATTCAGTCTTTAGCGGTCTGTTTAGAAGATGCTGTCTTAGAAAAAGATGTACAGACCGCCATGGTCAATTTAAAACATTTACTGCAAAGACGATTGGATGAGCCAAATTTAAAAGCGCCTGCTATTTTTATTCGTCCACGAAATGTTGAAATGGCAAAACATATTGTCGATTGGAATTTAAACCAAACCTATAACGGCATGATTTTACCTAAATTTAATATGGCCAGCTTACAAAATTGGATGGATGTTTTACCTGCCAATTTACAATATATGCCAACACTTGAAACCAAAGAAATATTTGATGTTTCACATAATATTGAGCTTTATCAAGCACTCAAATATGACTTTCATAAAACATTGTGTTTAAGAATTGGCGGCAATGATCTGCTTTCTTGCCTAAATTTACGCCGTCCGAAAAATACCACAATTTATCAAACGCCTGTAGGATTGCTCATTTCACAACTTGCAGGATTATTTATTCCCAATGGATTTCAATTGAGTTCTCCTGTTTGTGAGCATTTTGAAAATATTCATTTGCTCAAACAAGAAATTGAACAAGATATGAATAACGGGATTTACACCAAAACTGCGATTCATCCGAAGCAAATTGAACATATTCATCAATCTTTTCAAGTGCAAGCTGAAGAATTTCAAGAAGCGCAACTGATTTTGGCACATGATGCAAAAAGTGTATTTAAAAGTCATGGTTCAATGATTGAACCTGCAACACATAAAAATTGGGCTGAAATGATTTTATTGCGTTATAAAACCTTTGGCGTAGTAAAACCGCAACATTTAGCAAAATCAGTTTAAAGTATCCATCAAATATGGAAACAAAAATTATTATCGATTAAAAATCAGGTTGAAGCATAACCACTATGCTTCAACGATTTGTACAACAGCCAGACGTCCACCATCTTCTTTTGAAAATAGAATCTGTACACCCTCTTTCAGTTCAATTTTCCCACCAATTGGAATCGGTGTTTTATTCGCCACATCGGTTAAATCAGGTAAATCTTCATTCACTAACCACCACACATCATTGTGTAAAACAAAATATCCCTTACGTTTAATTTGTTCAGGCGTTAGTCGCTCATTCGGTGCAATTAAATTATTGGCATGCCATGCGTAAATAGATTGACCTGTCCACACCATTAAACGATGATTATCAGGTCTAAAATTGCCTTGTTGCCGTGCTGAATACAAATTTAAAATCGGCAATTTACCTTTAAATGGCGTATGACAAAATGGACATTCAGGTTGAGTCGAGTTATCAAAAACATACCATTTTTGACCACAACGATGATTGTGACACGGTTGAATGAGATCTACCGTTTTCACCAAAGCAGTTTCCCATTCATTGGCTGAGGGACGCTTTGCAGGATCATGTAAACCATCAATAAAACTTTTCTTAAATAATTCAGATAAATAAGGCCCCGTCACGGTATAGGGTACTTTAGCAGGGTCTGCCCACGGCTGTTGACTGACTTTTAATTGTGATGTTTTCACCTGATTAGAATGATCTGTTGGATGCTCAATAAATAGTGCTTTTTCACCCATACCCAAAGTTTCATCTTTTTGTGGGTCACTCATATCATGAATTTTTCCACCACGAAGTGGATGGCGGTACAGCAAATACATATAAATCAGAACCGCCAAAGCATGTTTATCTGTGGCAATACTCGGCAGAATCCGATCAGGATTGTCTTTCGACAAATGGCTCGTTCGTACTACCTCAGGGGCAATAAAATCAGGTGTCCCTACCACATCAGGTGGATATTTACCCGGAACTACCAAACCGTCTACATCAATCACACAAGCATTCCCCGTCACAGGATCAACCAAGACATTTTTGTACGATAAATCTGAATGGGCTAAACCTGCCGCATGCATACGACGTACTGCACGAGAAATTAAAATACCAATTTTCAGATAATTTAACCAATTTCCTTTTTCACGTTCATCTAAAAATTTGTTTTGATTATTTGCACTCGCAAACCATTTACCTTCTTTTTCCTTACCCTTGATTTGCAGAAAATCATTATTTTTTGAGCCAAATTCAAAGAAAAATTGATTTTTATAGGTCGGAGCGGTAATGCCTAAAAGGTTGTTATATTCAACCAAACCATCTGGCCAACAAAAAATATTTTTCCAATAATCTCCGCCTACACCGTTAAAAATCCCTTGCCATTTATTGCCAACAATTTCTTTTAAACGATCTTTCTGCTGCTCAAGTGTTGCTTTTGAATCATAAAATTTATTCTTTTCTTTGCTAAAAAAGCATACGACATAACTACGATCAGGTGAAAAATAAACATCTTTCATCGCCCCTGAACCAATAATTTCATCGACAAACTCAATATCCCGACCATCAACAGTTTTGCATTTAATAATTTTTGCTGACATATTTTTTACCTAAGCATCTATTTTTATAAAATTTATCTCTGTACACGACAAAAATAGATAACTCATTGAAATAATGTCATAATAAT
>CAXYZD010000073.1:0-12044 GCA_964293455.1 uncultured Acinetobacter sp.
GAAGGCAGAATCCTGATAGGATAAGGGTTCTGTGAAATTTGTCGTGTACAGAGGTAAAAAATATATTAAAATTAAAATAATAATCGGAAGTAAAACACTGAACATTGAACGTTCTTTATATTCTTGCTCAACGGCCATACTCGGTTGATGAAAAATACGACAAATTAAACGTCGGTCAGGTTGTTGAAGGGTTCGATAAATCCGAATTTCATCAATTCCCTGTTGTTTTAATTCTGTACGAAACACTTGTTCAAATTCAGCCGTCCACTCAGTATCAGCAATGGAGACTTCACTAAAATTTTTTAATTTATTGATATAAATTTCTATTTGTTCATTCATGGATGAATTACGCTTAAATTTCATGCACATTCATTGTGACAGAAACCACTGTTCGTAAACAATGGTTTCTATTTTCAAAATCAATTCATAACATCAAAAAGACTGAGTTAAAATTTCATACTGACTCGTGCCCAATAATTACGACCTGTATTGTTAAACTGTTCATTAGATGCAAAGCCAAAACCTGAACTTCCCGCACGATTTAAATGTTCGGTATAGGTCTTATCGAGGACATTATCAATGCCTAGGGCTAAATCAACATTTTTAACGATATGATAGGTTGCATTAAGCGCTAAAGTACTAAAACCTTTGCTTTCACCCATATCATAACCCACGATATTGCCTTGATTTAAGCTAATACGATCTTGCTTTGCAACAGCACGTAATAACAAACCTAAAGTATATTTATCTTGTACATAACGTAAGTTAAAACGTCCTTCTAATGGCGCAATTTGTGGCAATGGTTTATTGGTATCAGTATTTTCACCCCACGCATACATCAAGCTCACATCGGCTTGAATGGCATCGGTAAATTGATAACCCATGCCTGCTTCTGCACCTGCAATGGTCGCATCTACATTTTTTGCTCCTGCGCTGAATGATGAACCATGATCATGACCACCCATTCCTGCCATAGGATGATTGTGATAACTCATGAGAATGTAGTCATTAATCAAGCCTGCATAAGCAGAAACCCACGAGTTAAATGCGCCATGTTGATGTTGATAGCCCAAATCCAACTGCAAAGTTTTTTCCGTATCTAGGTCATTAAATGTCGGCTTCGACATGCCAGTGTTGCCATGTGCTGTACTGAAAAGTTCCCAATAATCAGGAACACGCTCGACATAGCCCAACCCGATATAACTTTTTGCTTGATGTTCTGCACTTTCATGCTCTAAACGAATAAATCCGCTTGGCAATGTTTCCTTTCGATCATCATTGAGTTTAATCGCATCAATCTTCACTTGATCGATACGCGCACCGCCAACGAATTTGTATTGATCATTCAATTGATAACCTAGCTCACCAAAAGCACCGTAAGAATTGAACTTCATATTGGTGGCTAAAGGCATATCCATCATCATTGATTTCATACTGCCTGCATGATGATTCTGCTGTGTGTCTACACCTGTAATCAAACTAAGTTGATTCCATTCAGAAGTCATAGCAAGACGTGAATTTAGCGTACGACGTGTGACCTGCATCTCTGAAGGATTCGGCATCGACATCGTATGATGACCATGTGTCATTTCCATCATTGGCGGAGTACGTAAGCTAAAGTTATCCATGACATGATCGTTATAACTATAGTTGACTGATGCTTCAACTTTCTTAATCACCTCAGTAATATTGGTTTTCTCCAACCGTAGCCCCAGACTTTCACGGGCAAACTGTGAACCATCCATATCACGACCTGCATATAAAGCTTCACCATCGCCTTTACCTGCGGTCAACTCTAACCAAGTATCATCATTGGGTGTCCAACCCACAGCTAAATCGGTATTCCAACGCTCCCATGCCGATGGTACGGTATTGCCATCACCATCTTGATAACTGTCAGACTCTGAACGATTGGCATTTAAACGAACATACTTCGTTTCATCGCCCACAATAGTTTCAACATTTTGATCTAAACGACCAAATGAACCGAGCAGAACACTCGCTTGCCCTTGGTAAGGCTTATCACGATTGAGTTCAGGTTTTTGACGTTCAAAAATTACCGTTGCTGCCGAACCTGTATTGGCGTACTGAACCGTTTGTGGCCCTTTAATCACTGAAATTCGGTCATAACTTTCAGGCTGAATATAAGATGTCGGTGCATCCATTCGTGCAGGACATGCACCAAGACTTTCATTGCCATCGGTCAAAATTTTAATGCGTGATCCAAACATGCCACGGAAAGTGACATCACCATTGGTACCACCATTTTTAATTGCACTAAAACCCGCAATACTTTGTAAATAATCTGCGCCATCAGTTGCAGGAATTGGCTGAATCGGTTGCTTTGGATCAGCATGAACGACCAAGCCATTGCCCTGTTGAGCTGTTTGCGTTGTCACAACAATCGGGGCAAGTTTCTCTGCGGAATACTGTGCTGCTAAAGTACTCGATTCCGATATTTTTAAATGTTCTTCTGCATGAATCATCCCTGAATAACACGCAACACAAACCGCAGCCGCAAGGGGCTGTAATAGAAAGTTAGGCTTAGCCATTTTCTTCTCACTTAATGCATAAATATAACTGTACGAGAGCCATTGGAGACCCTGAAATTTAAAGTTCTAAGTTTTAACGTTAAAGTTATGCAAAAAGCGGAGGGGCTCGCCCTTGAGGGAGCAGAAATAAACGTTGAAGTGCAAACCAAACATGAAGATAGGCTTGCTGAAAAGCAATCAGACGAACTTGAATTTTTACCAAGACTTCTTTGACTTCAAGCACAGGAGGTAAAACTAAGTTGCCATAAACCGTACAATATTGACATTGATGGTTAGGATCATGATGATCATGACCAGCACTTACGGATGCTTGCTGTACTTGATGCTCAATGAAACTTTGTTCGGCCACTTGCTGAGGAGTCTCATGGCGATCATGACCACTGCCATGATGAGCATGCTCATGTAGCGCAGTCTTTTCATCTTGCTGATGATTGAGTTGCTGATGGTTTAAATGTTGATTGCTCTGAAGCTGAGCACTTTTAATTTGATAATAATTGCTCTGTAACAAAGTTTGAGAAATAGTTTCACAGACCGGAGCAATTTGATATTGCTTCGGCAACAAAGGCTGTAAAAAAACAGCAATCTGTAAAAATACTGCGCCAAATCCTAGCAACAGCCCCATTCTCAAAAACAAAACGTTCATCTCAACATTTTCATGGTTTAAGTATAACAAAGCCCAGTCAAAACTGGGCTTCATCTTTCATATATATGTAAAACAAAATTTTAACGTTTTACAGGTGTTTTATCTTTTATGCGTTGGCGTACCGTTTTTTCCACTTTTTCACGCGCACGTTGGCGTTTCAAAGGCGAAAGATAATCGACAAATAGCTTACCGTTTAGATGATCCATTTCATGTTGAATACAAACAGCAAGCAATCCATCGGTTTCCATTTCAAATGCTTGACCATCTAAGTCAATTGCATTGATTTTCACGCGTGACGGACGCTCAACTTTATCGTATATTTGAGGAACGGATAAACAGCCTTCTTCATACGGTAGCGTTTCTTCAGTCAATGAAGTAACTTTAGGGTTAATGAAGACCATCGGCTGATCTTTATTTTCAGACAAATCCATAACGATGAGCTGAATATGATGATCAACCTGTGTAGCAGCCAAGCCTATACCGGGTGCTTCATACATGGTTTCAAACATGTCTGCAGCCAATTGACGAATATCATCTGTCACTGTTGCGACAGGTTTTGCAATGGTACGCAAACGGGGATCAGGAAAACTTAAAATAGGTAATAAGGCCATACTGTATCCTCACTGGCTATGCCATTGATCTTAAAACTAAATGAAGAATTATGCTTCATTAAAAAAAAATGTGTAATATGTTTATTATAACGCATATAGATCCATAGTTTCAGGAATTATGATAATGAAAAAAGTTTTCAAGGGCATAGTGAATTTGCATGCCATGGGGTTTAAAAAACAAGTTCTCGCACTCGCACTCTGTGTTAGCGCAGGCGTCGCTTATATGGATGTTGCGATGGCAGCAAGTCCAAATCAAAATCCACCTGGATTAAAAACAAGTGCACCGCATGTCTATGTGGTGAAACGTGGCGATACACTGTGGGATATTTCTGGAAAATTCTTAAATAGTCCTTGGCGTTGGAAAGAAATCTGGGCAAGCAACCGTCATGTCAAAAATCCACATTGGATTTATCCAGGCGATAAACTTTTACTGTGTACACTTGATGGTCGCCCACTCATTGGTAAAGATGAAGGTGATGGTTGTGAAGGAATTATTCGTCGTCATCAAGGGGGAGCTTCGCTTCAACCACAAATACGCATTGAATCTTTAGCCAATAGTATTCCTGTTGTTCCCTTGGCACATATTCAACAATGGCTCGATCACAGCATTGTGGTTTCTCCTGAATCACTAACCAATATTCCGTATATTTTAGGTGCAGCAGATAACCGTGTGATTACAGGTGCAGGTCAAACCGTTTATGCACGTGGTAATGGCTTAGTAACAGGTCAACAGTACGGTGTTTTCCGTCAAGCTGAACCGTACATATTTACCAATGCCGAAGGCAAAAAATTTAATGCAGGTATTGAGCTTATTGAAGTTGCATCTGCGACCGCTGTTGCAAATGAAAATGACATCACAACACTTGAACTCACCAAGAGTTTTAATGCCGAAGTACGTAAAAGTGATTTCGTATTGCCCAAATATGATAATAATATGCCAAGTCTTTTCTATCCAACCATTCCAAACGAAGTGACGTCAGGTGGTCAGGTGGTACGTGTACAAGGTTCGATTGGAACTGCTGCACAACATGGTGTGGTGACTTTAGACCGTGGTTCATTGCATGGTGCGAAATCAGGTCAAGTCTTTAGTATTTACCAACAAGGTGAAACTGTTCGTGATCCACAGACTAAAGAAATGGTAAAACTACCCAATCAGCGTGTGGGTACAGTCATGATTTTCAAGGCATTTGACCAGTTAAGCTATGCTTATGTACTTGATAGTGCATTGCCAATTAAAGTCGGTGCTGAAATTCAACCACCTCCTGCAACAGGCTACTAATCTTAGTACTTAGGTCAATAACGATGCTGAACCAAATTTCTTTGCAACATACAAAGACGATTCAACTGTGGTATTTGGTTCAGCATTCACTCTCTGCTTTTCGTAAATTGGAAGAATTTTTTGGTTCGGTTGAAGCTGCGGTTTCAACCGAAAATTTATCTAGATGGTCTGAACTGAAACTACATAAAAATCACCTAGAACGTCTACAAGAAATACGAACACCACTCGGTGAACAAAATTTTCAGCGTTGCTTAGATCAAATCAAGCAACATACAGATTTTATTGTGACTGAATCTGAGCCTTCCTATCCGCAGCAATTACTTCCCTATAATGATCACCCTCCAATTTTATTTGGTAAAGGTAATCTTCAAAATTTAAGTCAACCACAAATTGCTATTGTGGGTAGTCGTAAGCCTAGTCCACACGGTAAACAGGTTTCTTTTGATTTTGCCTTTTATTTAAGTGAAAAAGGTTTTTTTATTACCAGTGGTTTAGCACAAGGCATTGATGAAGCAGCTCACATGGGCGCACTTGAACATCATCGAACCATTGCTGTGATTGGTACAGGGCTTGATCTCATTTATCCCTCACAAAACGAGGGGTTACAAAAGAAAATTTTACAAAATTCAGGAACCGTAATTTCTGAGTTTTTACCCACAACAAAACCTTTGCAACAGCATTTTCCACGGCGCAATCGTATTGTCAGTGGGCTCAGCATGGGTGTATTGGTTGCCGAAGCAGCTGTCGAAAGTGGTTCACTTATTACAGCAAGATTAGCTGCCGAACAAGGCAAACTAACTTTTGCTATTCCAGGACATATTTACAGTGACTTTCATCGTGGCTGCCATCAACTCATCAGAGAAGGTACGATTTTAGTCGATCATCCTGAACAAATTATTGAGGATGTTGCTCTCCCAACACAATGGCATTATCAGCAAAAAAATAATGAAAATTCACGTACTAACATAAGCCCTACAACAAATATTGACGCTTCAAACGATATTCCCGAACATTTATTTTTACTGTATCAACAACTTGATTGGATTGGACAAAATATTGATTCTATTGCAGAAAATATTAATATCAGCGTTGCAGAGCTGACTGCATCACTGATGGAGCTTGAATTATTGGGTTTGTGTATTCAACAATCTGGGCTTTACTTACGTTGTCGTAAAAGCTTTTAGGGTTCACAATAACCGTTTGAACTTTGCCAAGGTACGGATCTATGATTACAACCTCAGTTGCTGAAGCTGCCGAATATTTAATGCAAGGTAAAGTCCTTGCCTATCCGACAGAAGCAGTATGGGGCTTAGGTTGCGACCCATTCAATGAACATGCTTTCCTTGAAATTTTACGCCTGAAACAACGCCCAATTGAAAAAGGGGTGATTTTACTTGCCAGCCACATCAATCAAGTTGAACATCTGCTTCAAAACCTGCAACCTGCTATTCGTGAACAAGTCATTTCAACTTGGACAAATCGTACGCTAACAGATCGTGCTACAACATGGTTATTGCCTGCCGATGAGCATA
This sequence comes from uncultured Acinetobacter sp., assembly GCA_964293455.1. Lineage (GTDB taxonomy): Bacteria > Pseudomonadota > Gammaproteobacteria > Pseudomonadales > Moraxellaceae > Acinetobacter. Next base: position 6,618 of record CAXYZD010000073.1, read on the forward strand.
TTCCAACATGGATTAAAGGCAATCATCCCAAAGTCGCTGTCCGAGTGACGACACATCCCCTCTGTATTGCTTTATGTAATGCATTTAATGGCTTTATTGTTTCGACCAGTGCCAACCCTGCTGGACTTGAACCTGCACATTCGTTGCAAGATGCCAATCAATATTTTAGTGATGAGCTCCATTATCTCAATGGTGATTTAGGCTTTGGCAATGAACCCAGTAAAATTTTAGATGCTGAAACAGGTGACATTATTCGTGCTTAAATACAATTTAAATTGCATAAATATCACTTAAATATTAGTCTAATTTTTCAAAATACTCATTTTATAGGCAAAAAAAAAGCTCAGTCATAACTAAGTGACTGAGCATGAAAAAGGATGTGCAAAACACATCCAGAGGGTCTTGAAAATGGCTTGAGAAAATCACTTTTTAATTTATTAGAATGACTGTGATTTTCAATGTGGCTATTATGCGATAAATGATTTTTTTATACAAATATTTTATTTATCTTATGTTTAGAGATATAAATACAAAAAAGTGAAATACAAAAAAAGTATTCAAACTAAGTTATTCTTATAGTTTATTAAATTTATATTTTTTATACTTATTAATATAATCTTTAGTCAAGAAAGTCATACATTTAGATTAAAAAATAATTTCTATTTGCTTTTTTTTTAATCAAAAATATACAACTCACCACTTTTATCTAATTGTACAATATCAATAAATGAGATTTATACCGTAACTTTGCGCTTTTTTTGTGCCAATAGAATACCCAGTACAATAATTACACCACCGATACTATGATAAACCGTCCACGCTTCTTTTAACCAAAAATACGCAATAATGGCAGTAAAGACAGGCATCAGATTCATAAAAATACTGGTTCGATTAGGGCCAATATATTGCACTGCCATCATCCATAATAACGGTGCCATCAAAGAAGGCAGAATACCTGCATAGAAAACGCTGGCAGCATTTTCTGCATTTAATGAATCTAGACCATTCCACAACACAAAGGGTAAATGGTAGATCAAAGTAAATCCTATCTGAACATAAAGGCTAATAAGTAAGGGAACTTTCAGTTGCCATTTTTTCAAAAACACACCATAAAATGCGTAGAAAAAAACAGCAAGAATCATCATGATATCGCCCCAATGCTGTCCAAGTTGCAACAAACTGGTTAAATCACCCTGTCCCATGATGTAGAGTAAACCTGTAAATGACAAAAGACTGCCCATTACAGCAAAACGATTCGGCACCTCTTTTAAAATTACGAATGATACAAAGAGCGTAAATACAGGAATAAAAGCATTGATAATCCCCATATTGGTCGCAGAAGTATAGTGTGATGCGCTATAAGCGAGACCCTGATATAACGCCATACCAAAAGCACTCAGTACGGCAAATTGATGTAAATGAGTTTTAATTAATTGACGTTGTTGCCACACTTTCACTGCCATAAATGGAGTTAAAACAATAAAAGCAATCAGCCAACGATACAAACTAATACTCACAGGTGAAATGTAGTCCGCGACATAGCGTGTAACCGCAAGGTTCATTGACCAAATAAATACAGCAAGCACAGGAAGCGCAAATGCCCACCACATTTTTTGTTGAGTCTTTAACATTTTCATCACTCATGTACTAAAACAATAGAGATTACAGCGATTATGCTCGCCCCCTTTACTGAGAACCATTATCAATAAAGTCCCATTGAATTAAAATATGGTATTTCAGACATCTATAGGGTATCTCCGCCCCCATTCATGTTTAAAAAGTATAATATAGCGAAATTGATCAACTCACTGTTTTCACTCCATAAAACAAGAATCGTGCTGAAGTACAGTTGACAATTTTTATAGTGCCAAGCAAGCTAATTGCACTGAAAATCAATGGATGTAAATATGTTTTCCACACGGATTTCAATCGATGAATTTTTCTATCAAAAACATGATGTTGTGACTTCACATTGCAATTTATGGGGAGATTTTAACTTAAGCCTAAATGGTACTTTAGAGCTGAATGTTGCAGACCAAATTTATTTATCACCACCCAATTATGGTTTATGGATTCCACCACAAACTGAACATTGTTGTACTGCTGTGAATGATCTTTTGACGCATTATATTTGTATTCGAATTCACCCTACACTATGTCAGTCTTTTGCTCAAATCACTCAAACACTCAATGTGCGCCCTTTCTTACGTCAAACCATTACTGAAATTTTAGAACAACAAAAACAAGGATGTAGCGATCCTGAGTATTATGAGCAACTCTTACAATTACTCTTTGGACAAATTCAGAAAAGTACGCACTATCAACACTATCTTCCGCAGAGCAATCATCCTATTTTAAAACCCATCCTTGATCGTATGTCTGAAACTCAGTATTTTCATTTAAGTTTGCAAGAAATATTAGATCAAGTTCAAATTTCAGAACGGCATGCGCTACGACTGAGTCAGCAACAATTACAATTGAGTTTGTCTGAATGGCGTAATCGCTCTAAAATCATTTATGCAATCTCACAAATTCAACAAGGCGTATCGGTCAAAAAAATTGGTTTAGAACTTGGTTATCAACATAGTTCTAGTTTTATTGAGTTTTTTAAACGTTTTACAGGTCAAACCCCAGCCCAAATGCGACACCAATAAGCTGTTCTAAAAAAATAAATCTACAGCTTATTCAGCACAGTATTCCAACCTATACTCTTATTTTGATGACTTTATATACAAAAAAGCTATAGTCAACTTGCATCTAATTATGAGAATTTGTCATATATGCCGATCCAGCATGTTTGAATATGTACGATATAATATTCAAATTTCAATTTTTTTATTCTAAATAATGAAGGTCTTATAATGAAAAAATCTTTACTTGTTTCACTCTGCGCAGCCACTTTAATTTTAACTGCATGCGACAAAAAAACCAATGAAAGTACCACGAGCACAAGTAATGCATCCGCAACAACAGCACCTGCTCAGGCATCATTAAGTACTGGAAATAGTGCTGATATGAAAAGTGATTTCGTTGCCATCCAAACACTTTCTAGTACGCGTGCGCAAGAAGCTTTAACATTTCAGCAAGAGATGATGAAAGCTGCGCAAAAAGGAGAGAAGTCAGCAATTACAGCCATCGTGGACAATCTAAAAACTTATGTGACCAATTTTAACAATGACTTAGATGGTTTATCTCTTAAGAGCAGTGAAGGTGCTTCTCTACGTGACAAAATGAAAGAAGCCAATATTTTAAGCCTTTCGCTTTCAGAAGAAAGTATTAAAATGCCACCTGATACGGCAAAACTGCAGCAATTACAAACTCAAGCAATGGAACTTCAAAAAACGGTACTCACTGAAATGCAGGCACTACAAGCCGTCAAATAACGATCATCTCAAACATCCATCTTTATTTTTAAATGTTTTATTTTCACCATAATGAGCTTATATTTTCGCTATGAAAAAGCAGATCATTTGATCTGCTTTTTTAATCTTATGGGTGCCTTATTGATCTGCTAAAAGTTTAAATTTGTATTTAGGTCTGATAAAAACTTGTCTAGATACTAAATTATCGTTAAAACATACAATTAAACTAGATAAACATAGCAAGGACTTCAGCATGGCATCTGTATACGATATTCCAGTCAAAACCATTCAAGGTACAGACAGCACACTCAATCAATATGAAGGCAAAGTACTTTTAGTGGTCAATGTTGCTTCAAAATGTGGTTTGACACCCCAATATGAAGGGCTTGAAAAACTTTATTCTGAAAAGAAAGATCAAGGTTTAGAAATTCTAGGTTTCCCTGCCAATAACTTTCTTGCACAAGAACCAGGCACAGATGAAGAAATTCAGCAGTTTTGTTCTTTGACTTACAATGTAGATTTCCCACTATTTGCTAAAATTTCTGTAGCAGGCGATGACAAACATCCATTGTATGACACGCTCATTCACGCTATTCCTGAACGTCTTGGCGAAGGTCCATGGTGGAAAGACCTTGTTGATTATGGGCTAACACCAAATGCAAAACCTGAAGTGCTTTGGAACTTTGAAAAATTTGTCATCAATAAGCAAGGTGAAGTCGTTGCTCGTTTTGCACCAGATATTACCGCCGATGATCCACGCTTATTAGAGGTATTAGAGGTAGAACTTGCCAAATAAGCAAACACCTCATCCAATGTAAAATTGCTTAAGTTTTCAACACAAAAGGAACGGATATCGTTCCTTTTTATATATTCGTATGGCTTATTGTTATGACTTTGCAACAATCCCATTTTTATTCACATTTCCACTTTATAGTTCAAAGCTGACAGTCAAAGTATTTTAAAGAAATTCAGATGCATGCAATGAAAAAAATCGTCCAAGGTGCGCTTCTTCCTTTTGTCATTTTTACTTCGGGTCTCTTATTATTGGGATGTGAACCTTCACCTGAACAATCAAGCTCACAGAATTCAACAGCTGAAGTATCAGTAGATCAGGGTCGTAGTAACAATGCAAATCTGGCAGAGAACGAACAAACACAATCTTCACTTAAAAGTGGCAATATGTTTTATATCGCTCGTGATGTTGCCGATGTTCAATTGAAAACAGGTGACTATGTTGAAAAAGTGACTCAAGCCCAAGCTGATTTGCAAAATGCAATTGAATCGAAAGATCAAATTGCATTACAAGAAACTGTAAAAAACTTAAGTCAACAATTACAAGCATTCAATACTGCATTGATTTCACTTGATTTGAAAACTCAAGAAATTGATAACATTCGCCAACATGTTTTAAAGACCAATAAAGAATTGCTTAACTCAGCTTTACTGAATGGCAATATCGATGTGAGTAAAATCAATATTAAACAGTTTGAACAGCAAGTCGGTACAATTCAAAATGAAATGCTCAAACTTGCAGGTATGCTCATACCAACAGGAAAGTCAGACTCATCTCAATAAACGATTTTTCAAAAAATATCACCTAAACCTTATGTAGGTTTTACATTGCATTGCGTATCTTGCCCTTTTGCCCGTTTTATTTCCTGACGAAAACGTGAGTTGGCAAAGGGGTAACCTTTCGGTACGAAAAATGTCAGACGTGTCTTGTTTGGTTCAAGCGCCTCAACTAACACTTTAGATAAATATGCACCATCTTCACCCCGCGCAAAAATCGTCCCCATTTCAAAATTATCTTCTAGTTGACTATCTGTAAAAACAAAGGCTTGCTCCGATGTGAAAGCAACACATTGACGATAGGCTATTTTCAGATTTTTATAAGCTTCTAAATAATTGATCTCTAACTCTATCTCCATACCATTGTTTATCGCATTTGCGACCAATGCAGCTTCTGTTGGCTGTGTATTGGTCAGCTCAAATTGATGCTGACAGGCGCTTAATGAGAGTAAAGCTGAACTTATCATTATTATTTTTATTAATCTAAGCATGATTT
>CAXYZD010000074.1:0-11851 GCA_964293455.1 uncultured Acinetobacter sp.
GAATCCTGAGAATCCTGAGAATCCTGAGAATCCTGAGAATCCTGAGAATCCTGAGCAAGTTGAGGAAAAATAGAATGTCTCAACTTGATTGGAATAAATTTGAAAATTTATCTGGTGCAGCTGACGTAAATTTTGAAAAGCTTTGTAGATCATTAATAAAAAGACACTATGGTCAATATGGTTCTTTTAAAGAGCTTGCTAATCAGGCTGGGGTTGAGTTCCATCTAAAGTTAGATAAAGAGTGTGAATTGGGAGATTCAACGAGATGGTATGGATGGCAATGCAAATGGTATGAGATCCCTAAAGCAACCAATATTGGGGCAGCAAGACGATCTCAAATTGTTGATGCAATTGAAAAATCTAAAAATTCCTTGAAGGAATTAACCGATTGGGTTCTATGGACGAAAAATATTTTAACTAAAGCTGATCAAGAGTGGTTTTATGGATTGCAAGCTAATTATCCATTTAAACTACATCTTCAAACTTGTGACGACATTGAGAGTTTATTGGTTGGACCAGCATTAGCTTTGCAAGAGGCTTATTTTGGTGAGTTGGTAATTGATGAACAAGTGTTAAATCAATATTATCAAATCATAGCATCTACTCATAGTAAGAAGTTTCAACCTGAAGTGCACCAAACGGTTAAAGCTGAAAAGATAATTGAAAAATGTTTAGGAAGACACTCTTCTTGGGACTCACTAGATAGCCTTGAAAAATCTATAAACAATAATTTAAAAATAGTCAAAGATGCAGTTAATCTTGATGATAGCTATGTCAAAACAACCTTGCCCGATTTTATAGCAGATGGGGAAAGATTGAGTGATTTTTTAAATTCTTTATTTTTAGAGTTGGCAGTAGGAAATTTTGAAAAAGCAAAAGAGCTTTTGGTTGAAGATTTAAGTTGTGATGGGTCTAAATATAGGAAAACGATAGCTCGATTACGAGCTAACAGAAGCTATACTGCTATGTTTGCAGCAAATTTGTTAGCAGATTTTTATGCTTTTTCACAAGAAATAAAAAGGGTAAGGAATGCTTTAAATACCAAGGTCATTACTATCGTTGGTAAGGCTGGCTATGGTAAAACAGATCTTGCTTTAGACATATGTAGACCAAGAGATGGCATTAATGCTGGAGTTCTTTTTTTAGGAAAAGATTTAAATGCAGGCGAAACTTTAGATCATTTAGTCAAAAGTTTTAAGATATATGGACGACCTGTTAATACATTTGAGGATCTTTTAGAAGCTGTAGATGCAGCAGGTCAACGTCTTTGTAAACGTATTCCAATTGTAATTGATGGGTTAAGTGAATCTGAAGATCCAAGAAATTGGAGAAATGAAGTAGCTAAAGCAAATGTATTACTAGAAAACTATCCAAATATATTACTCGTGTTAACTTTAAGAGGGGAGTTTTATAAAGATTGTATTCCAGAACCAATTCCAACTTTTAAGTTGAATGGGTTTGTAGATGATCCAATTGCGGCTATACATTGTTATTTTGAACATTACAAAATAGATGCTTTAGATGCAGATATACCAATTGAACTACTTTCACATCCTTTAACATTAAGACTTTACTGTGAATCAGCAAATTCAGAAAGAAGAATAGTTGTAGGTGTAGAAGCATTACCCCGTTCTCAAGTTGCTATATTTGAGAAATATTTTGAAAAAGCAATTGATCATATTGTAGATTTATCTCCGTCAAATCAAAGGTTATATCATGAAGATATTGAAGATACTTTATTGAAAATTGCTGAAGTTTTATGGACAGAAAATCGTAGGACATTAGATTTTAATCAGGCTCGTAGTATTGCTAATGAAGTCGTGAGGTCAGGAAGCAGCTTAATAAAAAACCTTGAATCCGAGGGTATATTATTAAAGTATAGATCACAAAATGGTAATCAAGAGATAGGTTTTGCTTATGATTTAATGGCTGGCTTTAAAATAGCTGAATACCTGTTGAAAGGTGATTTTAATAGCTGGATTATACAAAATATAAATAAAATTCAATATCATCAACCACATTCAAATACTTTGGCTTATGATGTTTTTAACTCATTAGTTGGCTTGTATCCTAATTATTATTCTAGAAAACAATTTTGGCAATTGCTGGAAGGGGCTTTCAGAGAGAAAGCTCTTTTACAAACAACTCAAGAGCAAGCGGCTCTTATCAATAGAGAAACAATCGAGAAGTTTCAGGAATATTTATTATCCTCAGAGAAGTTTGCATTTGAAGCATTTACAAAACTGAAAACAACTCGGTCAGCATATGCTCATCCCTTTGATGCAAACTTTTTAGACAAAGCTTTAAGAGTGATGGGAAATACATACCGTGATTTAACATGGTCTGAATGGATAAGAAGAAATTCTAGAGAACTTAAAAATGACTTAGAGGTCCTTGAAAAAAGATGGTCTGAAATACAAATTGGTTCTGATGAAAAAGGTCGAGCTATATGGGTCCAATGGTTATTAACAACTAACCATAGAGATCTAAGAGATCAAGCAACAAAAGTACTTTCTATATATGCTAAAAAAGATCCAAGAGCATTCTTTGAGATGGCAATTAATTCATTAGATATTACCGATCCATATGTGCCAGAAAGAGTTTTTGCCGCAGCATATGGAGGGATTTTAAGTGCTGATTTTATTGATGGCGAAAAAATAAGTAGTAATGTTTGTGATTTTGCGACACGAATAATTGAATGTTGTTTTGTGCCAGATGCAAAATTTTCAACTACTCATACAATTCTAAGAGAATATTTCCTAGGTATTATTAATTATGCTTCAACGGTAAATCAAAATTTTGTCAGTCAAGAATATTTGGATTATTGTCAAAAGCCTTATAAGCATTTACCAGATCTGTTCGATAGTCTTCCTGATATAAGTGATGAAGAAATTCAGGCTATAAAGGAATCAGCCTTACGTATGGATTTTAATAACTACACTATTGGTGGATTGGTGCCTGAACGGGGAAATTATGATGATTCACATCCTGGTTACATCCAAACACGAAAGACTATATTGAGAAGAATGGCACAACTTGGTTATGTTCCAGCAAAATTTCAAGAAATAGATAGAAATATATCCTCAAGCTCAAACTCTCGCTATGAGAATGATAAAAAAATTGATAGATATGGTAAAAAATATAGTTGGATTGCTTTCTACGAAATGTATGGATGGCGGTCTGATAGAGATCTTTTAGATGAATGGCGGGACAACGAAAGATGTAGCGATGTGAGTATCGATCCAACGTTCCCTAAAATTGATAATTCTTGGAATCCAGAACTTACAGATATATTTACTAATTCTCCAAATGATATTGGTGAGTGGATTTTACATGGACCAATCCCTGATTATTTTAATCTTTTGGAGACTCAGCAGTTTACTCAAGGTGATAGTTGGATTTTACTTAATGGATTTATACAAGAAGATTCAAAAACAGATTATCGTGAAATATTTACATTCATGAGAGGTTTTTTTGTTGCAAATGAATATATATCTACAATACGTGAATTTGTAAGTAATAAGGATTATCTTGGTAATAATGCATTGCCACAAATTCCTGAAAACTATTACAAATATGCAGGCGAAATGGTTTTGGGCAATACATTTTTAAATCTGAATCAAGATGTAAGTAGTCGAGTAAGATTTGATGAATGGGATGAATCAAGCTTCTTAATAGAAGTTCCTGTGCAATCTTATTCTTGGGAGTCTTATCATAGTTCATTGAATCAAGCAGGGGGAATTGACTTTCCAAATCCTGAGTTATGTCAAAGACTAAATTTAAAATATCATAATGGCGATCCAGACTTATATGATATTCATGGAGTCGCGTCTATTTTCAGAACATTCAAGACCGATGTTGGGAATCTGAAAGGTCATTTATCATATTTGAGAAAAGATCTTTTCCAAAAATATCTGACAGAAACTGGACAAACTTTTATATGGATATTGTGGGGGGAGCGGAGACAAAACTATAAGGGCGGTGTTGAAGTATATGAATATTTCAAAACTAAACAATATCTGCATAAACAAGTTTATATTTGGAAAGATGATCAAATAGTTAAATTAGATTAACTTATAATATTAAAATTCAATTAAAGAAAAAAACCGCCAATTTATGGCGGTTTTTTATCAATGACAACTTATGTGTCGCTCAATGACATGTTATGCGTCGCAAATGACAACTTATGTGTCGCGTGACGATATTTTAAAATTTTACCAGCTTAAAGCGCCACCCGTTTGATAGTCTGTTACGCGCGTTTCAAAGAAATTCTTCTCTTTACGCAAGTCCATCATTTCAGACATCCACTGGAATGGATTGTTTACGCCTGCAAATTGTTCAGGTAAGCCCAATTGCGCTAAACGACGGTTTGCGATGAATTTTAAATATTCTTCCATCATTGCGGCGTTCATACCCAATACACCACGTGGCATAGTGTCACGCGCATATTCGATCTCAAGCATTGTACCTTCAAGAATCATTTGAATGATTTCTTCTTGGAACTCTGCCGTCCATAAACTTGGATTTTCGATTTTGATTTGGTTAATCATATCGATACCGAAGTTTAAATGCATCGATTCATCACGTAAAATGTATTGGAATTGCTCAGCAACACCATTCATTTTGTTACGACGACCCATTGATAAAATTTGGCTGAAACCACAGTAGAAGAAGATGCCTTCAAGTACACAATAAAATGCGATCAAGTTACGTAGTAAAATTTGATCGTTTTCAGGTGTACCTGTTTGGAAGGTTGGATCACATAATGACTGGGTGTATTTCAAGCCCCAAGCAGCTTTACGTGCAACAGATGGAACCTCACGGTACATGTTGAAGACTTCGCCTTCATCCATACCTAAAGATTCGATACAGTATTGGTAAGCATGCGTATGAATCGCTTCTTCAAATGCTTGACGTAAAATATATTGGCGGCATTCAGGGTTGGTGATGTGACGGTAAATTGCCAATACCAAGTTGTTGGCAACCAATGAATCTGCAGTCGAGAAGAAACCGAGTGAGCGCATTACAATAGTACGTTCATCTTCAGTTAAGCCATTTTCAGATCTCCACAGCGCAATATCTTGCGTCATGTTAACTTCTTGTGGCATCCAGTGGTTTGCACATCCGTCTAGGTATTTTTGCCAAGCCCATTCGTATTTAAACGGTACAAGTTGGTTCAAGTCAGCACGACAGTTAATCATGGCTTTGTCATCAACTTGAACGCGTTGTGCGCCCATTTCTAGCTCTTCTAAACCCGGTGCAACATCTAATGTTTCTAAGGCGTTAGATGCTCTTGCCAACGGATCGGCTGGATCTGTTGCTCGATTTTGATGGGTTCTAGTGGGTTGTGGTGTTGCCACAATCGGCGATGACTGTTGTGCATCAGGTACCACTTGTGAAGAAGTCGCTTTCTGCGGTTCGATGGGCGCAGACTGGTCAGCAAGTGTAGCTTGTTTCGGTTTATCATCTTCGAAATCGTCCCAACTTAGGATAGACATATCAATTCTCTCTTCGTTGCTTTATATCTTTTGTTTAGACATCTCAAGCAAGAGATGTCCCACTATACGCTTATTCTGTGTAAGCAAAATTAAGTTTTGCCGATTAAAAACTTTTATCTGCGGGTGAGCGCAGAGAGGACACTACTTATTTTGCTTACGCTTTTGCTGTTTGCGAATAGCAATAAATGCATACGCAACAGGCACGTAAAAAATTAAGAAGGCTAAGATCAGTACAAAAATGCCTAACTCGTAGTTATGACTTAAATGGAACATTTCTTAGCCTCTTGATTTGAAAAATCCCCCTAAGTCCCCCTTTGTTAAGGGGGACTTTTCTCTCTCAAATTATTTTGAGGAAACTCCTTCTTTTTCAAAGGAGGGGTGGGGAATTAAAAAATTACTGACATGCTTCACAATCAGGATTGTCAATTGAACATGCTAAAGGTACTGGAGCTGCTTCGCCAAAACCTTCATCGTCAACAGCTTCAGGTTTTTTCGCTTCAACAACGGGTGTTGCTACAACAGGAGTCGCAACTGTTGTTGCTTTTACTGCGTTCAATGCACCTGTATTGATTGTTGATTTCTCAGCAGAAGTCGCACCCAATGCACGGAGGTAATAAGTGGTTTTAAGACCACGTAACCATGCCATTTTGTACGTCATATCGAGTTTCTTACCATTTGCACCAGCGATGTAAAGGTTAAGAGATTGTGCTTGATCGATCCATTTTTGACGGCGCGATGCAGCATCAACAATCCAGCGTGGCTCAACTTCGAATGCTGTTGCAAAAATTGCTTTTAATTCTTCAGGAATACGGGCAATTTTTTGTACAGAACCTTCAAAATGTTTCAGGTCATTGACCATCACAGAGTCCCAAAGACCGCGATCTTTTAACGCACGTACTAGGTACGGGTTGATCACTGTAAATTCACCAGAAAGGTTAGATTTTACATACAGGTTTTGGAATGTTGGCTCGATTGATTGAGAAACACCACAAATGTTTGAAATGGTTGCAGTTGGTGCAATCGCCATTACATTTGAGTTACGCATACCATCTTTTTGAACTTTGGCACGCAAAGTGTTCCAGTCCAAACGCTGTGTACGGTCAACTTCAAACATGCCTTCAGGACGTGTTTTTGCAACAAGGTCAAGTGAGTCAATTGGTAAAATACCTTGATCCCACAATGAACCTTTAAATGTTTCGTATGTACCACGTTCAACTGCTAAATCGCTTGATGTTGAAATCGCGTAGTAGCTGATCACTTCCATAGATTCATCAGCAAAATCTACAGCTTCAGCAGAACCATAAGCTAGATTCATTTCATATAAAGCATCTTGGAAGCCCATGATGCCCATACCTACAGGACGATGTTTTAAGTTCGATGTACGAGCTTGAGGAACAGCGTAGTAGTTGATGTCAATTACGTTATCGAGCATACGAACAGCAGTTTTTACTGTACGAGCCAATTTCTCACGGTCTAAAACACCACCTTGAACGTGTTGTACAAGGTTGATCGAACCTAAGTTACATACTGCAATTTCATCCTTATTGGTATTTAAAGTGATTTCAGTACATAGGTTAGATGAGTGAACCACGCCAACATGTTGTTGTGGTGAACGTAAGTTACATACGTCTTTGAATGTGATCCACGGATGACCAGTTTCAAATAACATAGATAACATTTTGCGCCACAAGTCTTTCGCACGAATGACTTTGTGTAGCATGTTATTTTCTTTTGCAATGCCTTCATAGTGCGCATAGCGTTCAGCAAATTTGAAACCTGTTAAATCGTGAAGATCAGGTGTTTCAGATGGCGTGAACAGTGTCCATTGACCATCTTCAAGTACACGTTGCATGAACAAATCTGGAACCCAGTTCGCTGTATTCATGTCATGTGTACGGCGGCGGTCATCACCTGTATTTTTACGAAGCTCTAGGAATTCTTCAATATCCAAGTGCCAAGTTTCAAGGTATGCACAGACTGCACCTTTACGTTTACCACCTTGGTTAACTGCAACAGCAGTATCGTTGGCAACTTTAAGGAAAGGAACAACACCTTGAGATTTACCATTTGTACCTTTAATGTATGAGTTCAAGGCACGAACTGGCGTCCAGTCATTCCCTAAACCACCTGCCCATTTAGACAACATTGCGTTATCACGCATTGCGCCATAAATATCGAACAAGTCATCATCAATGGTGGTCAAATAACAGCTTGATAACTGAGGACGAAGCGTACCTGAGTTAAACAATGTCGGTGTAGATGCCATGTAGTCGAAACTAGACAATAAGTCATAGAATTCGATTGCACGATCTTCACGGTTTTCTTCATTGAGTGTAAGACCCATTGAAACACGCATATAAAATAATTGCGGTAATTCAAAACGTACGCCATCAGAATGGATGAAGTAACGGTCAAACAATGTTTGTAGACCTAAATAAGTAAATTGGTTTGAGCGTTCAGGTTTGATCGCAGCAGCCAATTTAGCAAGGTCGAAATTCAATAATTCTGGAGAAAGGAGTTCAAGCTCGATACCTTTCTTTAAGAACGTTTCAAGTGCATCGCCTTCAGCTGTATCTGTCGCTAAGTCAAGGAAAGTTAGACCTGTTGAAACAAGCTCATCACGAAGTAGGCGTGCAGTTACGTAAGTATAGTTTGGTTCTTGTTCAATACGTGTACGCGTTGCCATCATCATCGTCGTAGCAATGTCAGATGCTTTTACGCCGTTATATAAGTTTTTAACGGTTTCATCGATCACTGCTTGAACATTGATGCCTTCCAAGCCTTCACTTGCTTTTTCAATCGTTGCTTGTAACTTGCTTAAATCAAGCGGTTGAAGCTGACCTTTCGCATCGGTGATTTGTAGTGTTGGATGATGGTGTGCACTAGTTTGTTGGCGAGCAGTTGTGCGTTGTTCACGGTAAATGACATAAGAACGAGCGATTTTTTGCTCACCTGTACGCATTAACGCAAGTTCAACCTGATCTTGAATCTCTTCAATATGGATCGTGCCACCAGAGGGTAAACGACGACTGAACGTATTCATCACCATTTCTGTTAATTGTATAATACGGTCGTGAATGCGGCTTGAATCAGCACTTTGCTGACCTTCAACTGCAAGGAATGCTTTGCCAATTGCAACAGATATTTTATCTGCATCAAAAGGTGCAACATCACCTGTACGTTTGATCACTTGAAGTTGACCGGGGGTGGTAATTACGCTCATTGTCAGCATAGCTCCATTGACATCATTGTTATGTTTATAGGCCATTTGAACCGGACGAGAACTAAAATAGTCCAGTCACGATATTTGAGGTTAAACACAAGACTTAGTGGTTTAATTAAGATTTGGACACAAGATACGGTAAATTTCAGGTGAGATCAATATTGACATTTTAATAATTTCACCCAGATCAAATAATTTTTTTTGCCTAAACTTGTCGCTTGAAAATATGATTTATGATAAGTCTTATTAGACAAGGGCATAGTATAACAAACACAAAACAAAGTGCTTATAGATAACTATGTGGATAAGTTTAAAAGAGCGTATTGATCAGCTAAATTATGAACAATAAATTATTTTGTGTAAAAAATAATCACAAAAAACATATTGCATCAGGATTTACAGTTACATAGAAATACATCTGAAAAGCGAATTGAATTCAAATGATAAAAAAAGACAACAAATTGATATTTACATGTATCAGTTTGGTGAATAGGGTCTTGTTTACAATGTAAACGTGTGTATATTGCAAACTATAGTGTGTTGAATCTGCGACATTTACCGTAGATATAGAAACAAATTAAAGGGGTCTTGTATGAGCCAGGAAGAAAAATTACCAAAAATTCTAATTGTTGAAGATGATGAGCGTCTTGCACGCCTTACTCAAGAATATTTGATCCGTAATGGACTGGAAGTCGGGGTTGAACCTGATGGTAATCGTGCTATTCGTCGAATTATTGCTGAGCAACCTGATATGGTTGTGCTTGATGTGATGTTACCCGGTGCAGATGGTTTAACCGTTTGTCGAGAAGTTCGTCCACATTATCACCAACCGATTTTAATGTTGACTGCACGTACCGAAGATATGGATCAAGTCCTTGGTCTAGAAATGGGCGCAGATGACTACGTTGCAAAACCTGTACAACCCCGTGTTTTATTGGCACGTATTCGTGCTTTATTGCGCCGTACAGACAAAACACCTGACGATGAAGTGGCACAACGTATCGAATTCGATGATCTCGTGATTGATAATGGTGGTCGTTCAGTGACCTTAAATGGTGAATTGGTTGACTTTACTAGTGCTGAATATGACCTTTTATGGTTGTTAGCATCGAATGCAGGTCGTATTTTATCGCGTGAAGATATTTTTGAGCGTCTACGTGGTATTGAATACGATGGTCAAGACCGTTCGATTGATGTGCGTATTTCGCGTATTCGTCCAAAAATTGGCGATGATCCTGAAAATCCAAAACGTATTAAAACTGTGCGTAGTAAAGGTTATTTGTTTGTAAAAGAAACCAGTGGCTTATAATTCAATATGGGCGATCACAATCGCCCATATTTTTAGTAGGCAAATTGTCAGTGGGTGAAGGGCGTGTCTAGACACAGTATATTTTTGCGGATTTACGCAGGATTAGTCATTCTGGTCATTCTTGTGGCAATTTTTGGTTATCTGTTGGTTCAGGTCATCAATTATCAACGTGCGCAAGAATATCGAGAATCTCTCACCGATGGCATCTCATTTGTGATAAGTGAGGGTGTGGCGAGACAACAAACCCAGCAACAAAAAATGGACTGGATCTCGGATGCTTCAGATTTACTGGAGCTTCCTATTTATTATCTAGATGCTTCAAAAGTTGAACTGTCCCGTACTGAAGAAAAACGAATTACAGAACGTAAAGCGGTTGTTCGTTTTGATGCAGAGAAAAAAATGGCTTACCTCGTGATTGGGGTGAAAAATGATCCAGAACATTATCTATATATAAAAGTCGATTCGATTGGCGAAAAGCAGATGAAAGCTTTGCCAATCTTTATTCTTGATTATTTAGTGTATTACCCTGGTCAAGAACAAGAATATCTGAAAAAAATTCAACAACATTTTTACTATCCAGTTGATATCAAAAAAACTGCTGAATTGAATTTAGATTCAGAGCAGGTTGGGCGTTTACGTGCTGATCAAGGTGTAATTGTATATAGAGACAGTGCCAGTGAAAATGGCACCAATATTTCTGTTTTATATCCAATGCCCAATGCACTCGGTTCAGTTTTGGTTATGGGTCCAATTCCCATGTTTAACTGGATGCCATTTAAGCTTGCAGCAGGTATTACACTCTTTAGTTTATTTCTCATCAGTTTGGGGGTTTATGGTTTAATTGTGCCTATACAACGTAAACTACGTCAGGTCAATCAAGCCTTAGATGTGATTCGAATGGGTGATATGACCATGCGTGTACCTGTTGAAGGTCGCGATGAAATGGCGAGTCTGGCGAGTAGTTATAATGGTATGTCAGATCATATTGAACGCTTGATTGAGTCGCAACGTGAGTTGATGCGGGCGGTATCACATGAGTTAAGAACGCCTGTTGCACGGATTCGTTTTGCGCTTGAAATGCTTGCGGATGAAGACGAATATGAATGTCGAATTCAACAAGTTGAAATGATCGATAAAGATATTGAAGCACTCAATACATTGATTGATGAAATCATGACCTATGCCAAGTTAGAGCAAGGAACACCATCTCTCGATTTTGAAAATATTATTTTGGTTGATGTGCTTGAACAAGTTGCAGTCGAAACAGAAGCTTTAAAAACACATAAAATTATTCATTTAAATCCATTGTCAGATACAGTGCGTGTCGATGCCGAGCGACGTTATTTACATCGTGTTGTACAGAACTTAGTGGGCAATGCAATTCGTTACTGTGATAAGCAAGTGACTTTATCGGGCGGTATTGATGAAGAAACCAAGATGGCTTATGTGTGTGTTGAAGATGATGGGCCAGGTATTGCCGAAGAAGACCGTAAGCGAATTTTTGAAGCTTTTGCACGTTTAGATGACAGTCGTACTCGTGCATCGGGTGGTTATGGTTTAGGGTTGTCGATTGTGAGTCGAATTGCGTATTGGTTTGGTGGCACCATTCAAGTTGATGAAAGCCCAACATTGGGTGGTGCACGTTTTAAAATGTCTTGGCCTGTGACTCGGTTTAAAAAGAAAAAATAAGTTAAAAAGCACCTAAAATTAAGGTGCTTTTTTATATCTATTGTTTATGTGGTTTTAATAAAATTTATTTATAAGTCATTTAGGGTGTGTTGACATTTCCTGCTCATAATTCACTCTATAACGGTAACCATA
>CAXYZD010000075.1:0-11760 GCA_964293455.1 uncultured Acinetobacter sp.
TTAACACGGGCAATAAATTTTGCCCCATTGGGGTAAACTTTCATTGATAAGGTAAAGCCGACTGGAAATTTTGAAACTTCATGCTTGATTTCGTCATCGACTTGACTTGCCATGACCAAACCACGACCAATCACATCCATCATGAGTTTGACGTAATTTTGTTCCAAAGCGGGCTTTACAGATTTGGTTGAAATCACTCGCGTATCCCTTCTGCAAATTGTATTTATGTTTTTAGAGTAATTACTCTATTTTATTTTTCTTGAAAAAGAAAGTCTTTTAACTCGAAATGACTTTAACGTCATTAAAGTAACCACTTTGTTGAAAATATTCAACTATATCCATGGATAACTGATTGAAGTCAGGATAATTTTTCATTAAATCTTGTATTCTAACCATTTCAAGTCCTGCATAACCACACGGATTAATGGTGTGAAAACCGTGTAAGTCACAATCAATATTCAATGCTAAGCCGTGATAACTACGACCTTTACGAATTTTAAAACCAAGTGAACCAATTTTACGCTCATTAACGTAAACGCCTGGTGCATCGGGTTTGGCATAGGCTTCAATGCCATATTTGTTCAGCAAATCAATCATCAATTGTTCTGCATAGCTGACAAGGGTGCGTACATTCCATTTCAGACGATTTAAATCAAACATGAAATAAATCACCATTTGCCCCGGACCATGCCACGTGACTTGTCCACCACGGTCACTTTGTACCACAGGAATATTGCTTGGAATCAAAATATGTTCAGGTTTTCCTGCTTGCCCCTGTGTGAGGACATCGGTATGTTGCAAAATCCACAATTGATCAGGAGAGTCTTGGTCACGTTGTTCCGTAAAGGTTTTCATTTCCAGAAAACGTTCGGCATATGACGTTAAATTGGAATATTGGCGAATAATCAATTGTGGCTTGAGAACAGCATCATTCACAGATAAGTGACCTTAGAATGGAAAAGTATTTTTTATTATAAATAAATTTACATCAAATGGGTGGTGGTAAGTACATTGAAAAATATCTTTTATAGGTTTATCAGATTCGTAACAGTTAGGCATTATGCTGATATGGTAAATTTTCCAATAAGTCTTTTTCCGATACTATATGCATTACTTAAATATTACGATGAGATGAAGTCGCTATTTTAGTTTGTGAGTAGGCTTAAAACATAAAAAACACGCTATTTAGCGTGTTTTTTATTTTTAAATTATAAAGCGGTTTTAATATGCTCACATGCTGCAAGATCTGCATAGAGTTGATGAACTTGCTCAAGCTCTATAAAACGTAATTGTGCAGTGATTGAATCATATTTACCTGTGCGAGATGCCTGAACTTTCAAAGTTTCAGCATCAAAATCAGGGAAGTGTTTAACCAAAATTTCGACGACTGAACCACGAAGTTGCTCACCTGCATCACCAATGAGTTTAATCGGGTAGTCCATTGGAAAAACCCAAAGATCTTCACGAAGTTCACGAGATGGTGTACGGTCTAACATAGTCATGAGTGACAGCCTTTCTATTTAACATGAGCCCAGAGGCTGATGTTTATTATTTCATACCCTATAAAATGGGGACTGAGTATTTAACTTCAAGTCCCCATCAGCTTGCCAATGAGAAGGATAATCCTATCAGCAAGATAAGTAATGCTGATTGTTATAAAGCAGTCTTAATATGCTCACATGCTGCAAGATCTGCATAGAGTTGATGAACTTGTTCAAGCTCTACAAAACGCAATTGCGCAGTGATTGAGTCATATTTACCTGTGCGAGATGCCTGAACTTTCAAAGTTTCAGCATCAAAATCAGGGAAGTGTTTAACCAAAATTTCGATAACTGAAACACGAAGTTGTTCGCCTGCATCACCAATGAGTTTAATCGGGTAGTCCATTGGAAAAACCCAAAGATGTTCTTGGAGTTCACGAGATGGTGCACGATGCGTCATGTCAGTCATGGGAAACCTCTTTATTAAAAAATACCTGCTATGCGCAGGTATTTTGAGTTATTTGCTACATGCTTATAATATGGGGTATGAAGCCCCATATTCAAGCCTGTATTGTCCTAAGAATGAGTTAGTCATTCTCAAGGAATGAACGTAAATGTTCAGAACGAGAAGGGTGACGAAGTTTACGTAAGGCTTTCGCTTCAATCTGACGAATACGCTCACGTGTTACGTCAAACTGTTTACCGACTTCTTCTAATGTATGATCCGTTGGCATATCAATACCAAAACGCATTTTCAGGACTTTCGCTTCACGTTCAGTTAAGTTTTCTAGAACTTCACGTGTTGCTTCTTTTAAGCCTTCAGACGTTGCTGCATCAATTGGAGAGGTAATATTACCATCTTCAATAAAGTCACCTAAGTGCGAATCTTCATCATCACCAATTGGTGTTTCCATCGAAATCGGTTCTTTGGCAATTTTAAGCACTTTACGTACTTTAACTTCGTCCATTTCCAAACGTTCGCCTAATTCCTCAGGTGTTGGTTCACGACCCATTTCCTGAAGAAGCTGACGTGATACACGGTTAATTTTGTTAATCGTTTCAATCATGTGTACTGGAATACGAATCGTACGTGCTTGATCGGCAATCGAACGAGTAATTGCCTGACGAATCCACCAAGTCGCATAAGTCGAGAATTTATAACCACGACGGTATTCAAACTTATCAACCGCTTTCATCAAGCCGATGTTACCTTCCTGAATTAAATCGAGGAATTGTAAGCCACGGTTGGTATATTTTTTCGCAATCGAAATAACCAGACGTAAGTTGGCTTCAACCATTTCTTTTTTCGCACGACGCGCTTTGGCTTCGCCAATCGCCATACGTTTAGAAATGTCTTTGATATCTCGAACGCTTAATGCAAGTTCTTTTTCAATGTCGGCAATTTGCTGTTGGAATGCTGTGATGTCTGGACGAACTTTTTCCAAATAACCACGCATTTCCGTTGGTGCTTTTGCAATTTGCTCATCTAACCAAGCAAAATTTGATTCTTGTCCTGGGAATGAGGTACGGAATTGCGTACGATCCATACGACCACGACGAACTGCATAACGCATTACTTCACGTTCAGAAGTACGAATTTGTTCATGTGTACCACGAATCATTTCTGAAATGATATCAAATAGACGTGGTGTAAACTTAAACATCATGAACACAGTTGCCAATGCTTCCATTGCAACTTTGCCTTCTTCGCTATGACGACCATGTTTTGCAATTGCTTCTTTTGCAGCTTGCCAAACAGCAGTTAATTCATCAAAACGTGCTTTTGCAATTTCAGGATCAGGACCAGATTCTCCTTCAGATTCGTCATCACTTTCAGACTCTTCTTCTTCATCATCATCATCCAATTTTACATCTTTGGTTGGCTTTTTCGCAGCATCGACTTCTTCATCGACTTCTTCTTCAGGTTCTTCTTCCAAGACTTCAGGAATAACAACATCTGACTCTGGATCTAAATAACCCGAAAGAATTTCGGCAAGACGACGTTCACCTGTTTCATATTCTTTATATTCGTTTAAAACGACTTCAACCGCATTTGGCCAATACGAAATTGAGTGAAGAACGTCACGAATGCCTTCTTCAATACGTTTTGCAATGCTAATTTCGCCTTCACGAGTCAACAGCTCAACCGTACCCATTTCACGCATATACATACGCACAGGGTCTGTGGTGCGACCAGGTTCACTTTCTACCGATGCCAATACTGCAGCAGCTTCTTCTTCAGCAACTTCATCGGTTGCTTCACTGCCACCTTCAAACATGGTGTCGTCACTTTCAGGTGCACGCTCATGAACTGGAATACCCACGTCTTGAATCATCTGAATGATGTCTTCAATCTGCTCGCTTTCAGTGATTGAGGCTGGCAGATGATCGTTAACCTCAGCGTATGTTAAGTAACCTTGTTCTTTGCCTCGGCTAATCAGCGCCGCTACTTGCGAAGTAGGGGATTGCATATCGCTCATCTTTGCTCTCTTCTCGTTGATTTCTTGATTGTATACGTACAATAAATAGACGTATGACGAATTTAAAGGTAAATCATGCTACATCTCATCAAAATTCAGTATTCAACAGGACTTTGATCAAATGTATCTATATCGATTTAGTTTAATAAATGGGGAGTGATGTTGTTGTTTTCAAGATCAGCCCATGCGTATTTTTTAATCTGTAGGCGTGGAAACGCTGAGGAAACAGAAAAACGCAGGGTGGATTATATCATGGCATAAAATCGGGCTTTTTGAAAGCCTAAAAAGTCGATTTAAACGTAAAAAAACAAATAAAACTTGACAAGATTTCAGAACAAAGATAAATAGCGCCTAGACCCATTTAAATTTTATGAGGTAGTTTTAGTGTCTTCTACAGATTTTGAACTAGATGATAGTTACAGTGGTGATGATGATGCTGGCTTTGAAGAAACATCAAGTAAAATCACAGCGAAAGAATCTCTTGAAAAGCGTCGTTTAATCGACGATTTGCTTACACAACGCCGTTTAGATCGTGAACTCAAAGATTATGATTATGATCTAGATGATGACGATGATTTTGATGACGAAGACGAATAAAAATAGATTGGGCATAGTGTCTGAAAATGCTATGCTTCCACACTGAATTTAGACGTAATTGGATACAAAATGAGTGCTTTAGATTTAGACCAGTTAAAAGATTTTCTGGATGGCGACCAAAACGAATATGGTCTGGATTTCGCAGCGACTCATGGTTTTTTATGTGCCACTGCTGTTGGACCAAAATTTGATCGTTGGTTAGATGAATTGTTTGATAATAATCAAAAGAAAGTTTCTGCTGAAATTATTGCTCAAATCAAAGCATGGTTAGAGTCGCTTCGTCAAAACTTAGCCAATGAAGAAGGGATTGCATTTCCTTTTGAAATTGAAGAAGCTGATGTTGAGTCAAGCCTTGGTGATTGGAGCGTTGGTTTTGTTGATGCAATGTTCTTAAACGAAGATGCTTGGTTTACACCAGAACATGAAGAACAAGTGGTTGATTTGACTTTACCGATGATGGTTTTCAGTGGTGTAGATGATGAAGATCCACAAATGGAATCTTTTCGCCGTAATGGTCAATTGATGGACGAAATTGCGGAAGAAATTCCAGAAAATCTCAATGAAATTTACTTGATGTTCCATACACCTACATAATTTTTATTTTTATAAAAATGTGACAGATAAATGAATATCATGCTGTATAAAAAACACCTCATCTGAGGTGTTTTTTATGGATTATTTCAATATTTTTATCAAAATTTGAACGAATTTAGTCTAGTTTTTTCTTGTGCCACTTCTTGTAGCCAAACCATAAAACAATAATCAGTACGATTACGAAAATCACATAGCCGACACGACTAAAAATGAGATGCATCAACTCAGGATTATTGCCAAAGTAAAAACCAACACAGGCTAAAAAAGTTGTCCAAATAATGGTGCCTAATCCGCTGTACAGCATAAATTTCCAAAAGGGCATACGGCTCATACCTGCTGGAATGCTAATCAGTGAGCGTACAGCTGGAATCATGCGTCCAAAAAAGACAATTCGATGTCCATATTTTTCAAACCAATCCAGTGCAGTTTGAACATCTTGATGTTTGATAAATAAATATTTGCCATAACGATCGACCCAAGAAAATAAGTGTTCCTGTGGAAGTAAGCGTCCAACACCGTATAAAACTGCGGCAGCGATCAAAGAGCCAATACAGCCTGCGACAATCACACCCGAAAGTAGAAGTTGCCCTTGCGATGCAGTAAAGCCAGCAGAAGGCATAATAATTTCAGAGGGAATTGGAGGAAAGACATTGTCTAAGAACATCAGTAGAGCAATGCCCAAATATCCGAGTTGCTCCATGATGGAGATAATCCAATCAGTCATGTGATTTATTTTTCAAATATTTGAAGTATCGTAGTTTTGAATGACAGATATTTACAGTATGTTTTTGTATATTTGAGATAAATACTTAAAATATTGCAAAGCCAAAAATATTTTTTCAAACTTTATTTGAGGTCGAAGCAATGGAGTAAAATGGTAGAAAAATACAAACCTACGCCAAACATAAAATGCGTGCTTAAACTTTTGAGCCGTGCAGAACTTGGTGACGGTGTTTGACTGGCTGCGATTCCAAAACCCAAGCAAGGTTGCATCAAAAAAAATGGGAATATGACTGTGGAAACTCCAAAAAGTAATGCTGAAAATAGTTTAGGTGATATGAACCAATGGGTACCAACAATCTTGATGAATAGCGTACTAAAAATAATACCAATTACATAATGACTGAACCAGCCGATATATTTTTCAAAACGAACACTCGGACTTTGCATGATTTTATGATGTACAAATTGTCCTTTGGAAATACCGACCAACCAACGCCCAACAAATTGATAATTTAAAGAGGGTATATTGAAATAGCGTTGCAAGATAAAAGCATATAAATCGATAAAAATGGTTGCGCCAATTCCGATAAAAAGCACATGGAGAAGATACTCTTTCATAATTTACTCAGCTTGATTATAGTATTCAGTGAGTTTAATAGTTGAAGTTAACTTCAAGTCAATATGAAAGAACTGAGCATTTCTCAAATTGTACAGCGGACCAATATTCCGAGTTCAACAATTCGTTATTATGAACGAATTGGACTAATACATTCGATTGGTCGAAAAGGGTTACAACGAATTTTTAATGAACAAATAATTGATCAATTGTTATTAATTTCACTTGGGAAACAGGCGGGTTTTTGTTTAATTGATATTCAAGTAATGTTACAAAATAAGCTTATGCCTATCGATAAAGATAAACTTGAGCAGCGTGCATGTGAGATTGATCAACACATTGAACATTTAGAAACGTTAAGGCAGGGATTGCGTCATGTTGTGAATTGCTCATTTGCAAATCCATTAGATTGTGCAAAATTTCAAAAAATATTACATCATTCTAAGCAGGCATCAGTGGTAAAAAAGCAGAATAAAAAAGCCAAACTTTAAGTTTGGCTTTTTGCTTTATATTGATTAATGCAAAAAAATTATAGACGTTTACGTTTTGCCGCTAAAATTTGCGATTGGCGCATACGAAAGCCATCTTTTTGATTTTCAGTGGTTTTATCAATGCAGTATTTGCAAGAAACACCGTGCTCATAACTTGCTTGATCAACTTCTTCAGGGAGCAAAGGCCATCCACATGCGTGACATTTAATATTTGCGCCTTCTTCCATACCGTGCGTGACAGCAGTACGACCATCAAAAACGAAGCATTCACCTTCCCACATGCTTTCATCGGCAGGGGTTTCTTCTAGGTATTTTAAAATACCGCCTTTGAGATGATAAACTTCGTTAAAGCCTTCTTGAAGTAATAACGATGTTGATTTCTCACAGCGAATTCCACCCGTACAGAACATCGCAATTTTTTTGTCTTTATGTTGCTCAAGTTGAGTTTTCACATAATCAGGGAATTCACGGAATGTTTCAGTTTGCGGATCGAGCGCACCTTTGAATGTTCCTGCTTTAAACTCATAATCGTTACGTGTATCAACTAAAATCACGTCATCACGGGCAATGAGGTCATTCCATTCTTTAGGATCAAGATAATGTCCAACAAGGTCACGTGGTTTAACTTCAACGCCTAAAGTCACAATTTCTGACTTCAGTTTAATTTTCATTTTACGGAAAGGCTTTTCAGCACTGTCAGATTCTTTATATTCCATTGCAACGAAGCCTTCATCAAGTAAAAACTGATGAATCACATCGATTGCTTTACGGTCGCCTGCAACCGTGCCGTTAATTCCTTCTCCTGCTACAATAAGAGTACCGCATAGGTTGATGGTTTTTACCAAGTCTAAAAGACGTTGTTGAAGATCGGCAGGATCTTGAACTTCTTTGAATTGATAAAGTGCTGCAACAACCCAACCAGAGGTCGCTTGCTGTTCTACAGGTGCAAGCTGTTCTACAGTAGCGTTCATGGATACTCCAAATGTATTAAGATAAGTTAAAATTTCAGGCGCATATTTTAGCGTGTATTTTTGAAATAAGCGAGAATTCCATAACTTAAATATGGTTTTATTGAGGATGTTACTTTGAGTCAAGATAGAAGGATTCCTTCTTTAACCCCATGTGCAGGACGTTGTTCAACTGTATTTGGTGATGCTGTTTGTCGGGGATGCCGACGTTTTAACCATGAAGTGATTCAGTGGAATACGTATAACGAAGCACAGCGTTTAGCAGTATGGAAGCGTTTAGATGCACAGCTTGATCAGATTTTAGTGCCGATGTTACCGCATGCAAATGTGCAGCATATTGAAGGCTTTATCCATAGTAAACGCATTCGTGTACTGGATAATGCCAGTCGTGGGCGTAAGTTTTATCATGCCTTAAAAATTTGTGAAAAAAATAAAAATCTTGCTCATGACAGCGGTTTGGGTATTCGAAGTGATCAAATTAAACCACTTTGGGCGGAGTTTGAGCGCCGTGTATTGGCTTTAGCAACAGCAAGTTATGATTTTGCATGGTTACGTGCAGATGGGATTAGTCAGAGCTTACTGCACCTGATTAATGATGAGTAGTGCGATAGATGTTTTGAGTTGATGAATATTTCAGAATAGGCATTGTACTGTTTTGCTGTTGTCGTGATGATTGCAACACCTGCTCCTGCAATTTTATTGGTTGTAAGTGCAAGGTTTAAAAGGTTATTTTTCTAAAGTCCTACAAGCTATTTTTGGAACTAATTTTTCTTCTATTGTTTTAATAGGTCTTTCAATTTTGATATTGAAAGTTTTTTACACATTGAGGAACAGTTTTTGCTTTCGTTAAAATTTTAGAATGCTTATATATTTTGTATTTGGGTATGTAAATTATTCGTGAGTTGATACTGGAATAGCCTGAAGCACTCAGTACAAACTCATCGCTAACTGATGGGTTTAAACAATGTTTCTTCGTGGGAATATCAAATCCGAAAGATATTATTTTCTTTGCTGCATTTTTCCCACAGTTTGTAGGCATAACCACGAACTTAAATTTAACCATTGAAGCCTTAAGTTGGGTTGTTCTTGATTTCTTAGCACTTTCATTCGTATATCTATCCTTTGAACGTATCTCAGGTTTGTAGATTTATCCTAAAGTTTTGGCCAGTTGTAGTTTGATTTTAGCTTTGATTTCAATATATGGAATTTATGCAGTTTTTTCAGCAATTTTGCATTAATATAAGTGAATAATTCAACATCGAATGACTTGAAATTCGAGTTTTAAAAATAGCATATTGATCAATATTTTTGTTTTTAAAGCTCGATAATAACAAACAAATTGGTCATCTAAGTCCAATATAAAATAAAGGTGCATAATGAGCATTGATCCTAAAGAAATAGAAACCGTTTTACTTTTAACGCCTGAAGATCGCTACGAATTTTTCCTCGATCAAGTATCTGAAAATGGCATCCTGTGGGCGCTTTGCCATGAAACGCAAGGTTGGCCAACATTTCAAGATGATAAACAAGGTTATACTTTATTTCCATTATGGTCAGATGACGTTTTTGCACAACAGTGTGCAGTGGGTGATTGGGATGGTTTTGTACCCAAGTCATTTACCATTCAGCAATTTATAGATGAATTGGCAGCACAATTGGAATCGGGTAATTTGATGGTTTCAGTATTCAAAAAGCCAGATGATTCAGGTTTTATTATTACGCCACAACCATTAATCACCATTTTTGAGTCTTTTATTATTCCAAAAAAATCTTAAGTCGCTCAGTTTCTATATCACTTTAGTGGTTTTATACAAAAAGCCACCGAGTTATTCGGTGGCTTTTTGATGTGCATATTTTAAAATTATATTGAGATTTTTTATACTTATGTGCTGTATTTAGACATTATGCTGTAAGCGATACTGTACTAATTCTTCAATGGTAATGAGGGTTAAGTGGTGTGTTTGAGCATAAGACAACACTTGAATACCCGATGCCATACTACCATCAGGATTGGTCACTTCACACAATACACCAGAAGGTTTCAAACCTGCTAAACGTGCAAGGTCAATTGAACCTTCTGTATGTCCGCGACGTGTTAGTACACCACCATCACGACCACGTAAAGGAAAAACATGCCCCGGACGGTTGAGATCACTTGCAATCGCACCATCTTTAATTGCTGCAAAAATGGTTGTCGTGCGATCTTTGGCAGAAACACCCGTCGTTACACCTTGGGCTGCTTCAATGGTCACGGTAAATGCAGTTTTGAATTGGCTTGAGTTGTCTTGCACCATGGGGGGCAGCTCAAGATGATTTGCCAATTCATCAGTCAGTGTTAAGCACACAATACCTGAGCCATCACGAATCATACGTGCCATCGTTTCGACAGTCAGTGTCTCAGCGGCAACAATGAGGTCAGCTTCGTTCTCACGGTCAAAATCATCCATGACCAAAACAGGTTTGCCTTGACGCATGTCTTCTAAAGCTTGTTCGATACGCTGTGCAGCAGGTGGCAGTGCAGAAAAGAAAATTTCGGGTTGAATTAAACTAGACATTGAAACGCTCTCGTAAAAATTAAAATACGGTTGAACATTTCAGGACATGTGAAATAGTGGCGTAACAAAACTATTTTCAATAGATGATAAAAATCATACGATTAAAAAATTTTACTGTAACGTCGTCTTCTTTCATCCGGACTATACCGTCGGCTCTGGAATTTAACCAGATCTGCAAATAACCGCAATATTTAGGTTATTTGCTCGTGGGCTTGTTATCACAGTGAAAACTATAGACTAACTTACCACCGGTGGGGAATTACACCCCGCCCTGAAGCGATGTGAAATTATTATAGACCGATTGGCTTAAAAAAACAGTTTCATCTTTAGAATCATCAGTTCTATAAATAGATGATAATGTGATTAATTATGTAAAAATAGAAGGAAAAAAATGATGCTAAGAATATTTAAGAAAACTAAAATGATGATATTACATATCTTTAAAGTTATATTTTTACTAGGAATGGTTTACTCATCACAATTTAGTTTTGCGAAAAATATGAGTAATTTTGAAGGATTGTGGCAAGAAATTACTCTATATGACGATTCTGATATCGTAGAAAATGAGGATAATGGTATTTCAGTCGATGATGAGGATTACTATTGGATCTCTGAATATAACGATAAGCTATTGATTAATAGTGTGGTATCACCATATTTTTCAGTGAGCCAAATAGAACAAAAAAATAATATTTTGAAATTTACAATAATAAATTCAGAGGATCTTAATGATATATATATTTTAAAATATACGTGTCGTGAGGTAGAAATAAATAAAGAACTGAAGTGTGAGTTTACAAATCAAAAAGGTGAAATTGAAAAAAATATTTTTTGGAGAAAAAGAACAAGTATTATGAAGTAGAAATGATGATTAAAAAATCAATTCGATGTACTTATTGAGTCATGATTTAAAAGATGAAAATATTAATAAGAAATTTTTAGGATAAAAAATCCCGCAATATGCAGGATTTTTCTCAATCAGTCTACAATCATGCAACCTGAACAGGGATGCAGTTTGCTGTATGATTGACTGTATTGTCTGGATTTGCATAAACAAGACGTGGTTTATGTGCGTCAGCTTCGGCATTGGTAAAATCACCAAAAGTTGCAATGATCATTAAGTCACCTACGTCAGCTTGCAATGCAGCGCCGCCGTTTACAGAAATAATGCCCGAACCTTCTTCACCACGAATGGCATAGGTTGTAAAACGCTTACCATTGGTTACGTTCCACATGTGAATTTCTTCGTATTCAC
>CAXYZD010000076.1:0-11733 GCA_964293455.1 uncultured Acinetobacter sp.
ATCTTAATGAGATGATTTTTTATCATTGTATCCTAAAATAAGATTGTAGCTATACAATTAAAACCATTAGCCCACGTGTTGGCTCACAATTACAAGAAACTTGCACCCTTTGCCCTATACCGCATACTAATCAACGCTTGGTTGGATTGAAAACCATTACAGGACTCAAGCATGTATCTGGCAGTGATTATGCTGAAGGTCAAATTCTTGACCCTATTTCAGGTAAACAACAAAGTTTAAAAGCAAAGCTCAGTGCTAGCGGTAACCGACTCAATCTACAAGGATTTTCAAATAATATAGCGGGTCGAACTCAGGCATGGATTCGTGTGAAATAATGTCTAGTTCTAGATTTGATTTACTTTCTAATATCGATTCATGCTTCATTCGTCTAAATTTAAAATCGACAAATGAAGCATGATCAAATCGATATTACGGATTTGCTTTTAAATAATTTAAACCTGTTATTTTCAGGTGAACACCTTCTTTAGCAGGAATTGCGAGTGCAAAATTATTTTGCAATGAATTTGCATAATTACCTGAATAAATTTTTGAACCTTGATGGGTCAAATTAGACTGACAATCAATATAAATTTTTCCCCCCATATTTTCCCACAAACGACAGAATCCATAGTCTTCAGATAAATAGCGGTTTGTTTCAGGATCAACCATGACATCAAAGAATCGGTAATGTAAGCCTTTATTTTCAACACCGAGTGAATCGGGAACGTATTGCAATTCAGGATAATGTTGTATCATTTTTTCAAAGACTGCACGCTTAATCACCATAAAACCTGTGGGTGCTTCAGCCATTTCTAAGAAACCATCTTCTTGAATATCGAGTTGAAAAGTATCTTGCCCTGCTGGTACACGAGCATTGACCGTATATTTTTGATATAGCGCTTTAAACTCAACATAGGTCATATCTTTGGGTAAGCCTTCTGCAGGCCATTCTTCTGTTTTAAGCGGATAAACACCTGCTGCAATCTCATAGTCTGCCTGAAGTAGACGCAATGCTGCTTCTGGACTAAAGCCAATATCTGAATCGATCCAAAATAAATGTGTCCATTCAGGATTTGCTAAAAAAGAAGCAACACAGTTATTACGGGCACGGGTAATGAGACTTTCGCCTTGCATCAATAGGAACTGAATTGGCATACCTAAATGAGTTGCAGTATTGTGAAAATTAAGCAGTGAAGTAACATAATTATGAAAAAATTTCCCATCATGACTTGGGGTAACAATGAGCGGATAAATTGTTGTTAATTGTTCTGTAGACTGCATTTTTTATTCCATATTATTACAGCAATATTGCTTTTTTTACTTGCTTAGAATAACCATTTTTTACAATAAAATTCTGCATTTTCAACACAGATTTATTGATTCTTTCAATCAACTTGAGCACTTTATTTTTAAATTTAGATTAACTCAAGTAAGAAACATCAATTTTAATTATATAATATCGAATTAATAATTAAGATTTACTTAATAAAAAATCGGAAATAATTTAAAACTACTTCAAATTCATTAATAATGAGTTTAAAAAAACTAATAAGTTTTTATTTTAAATATTTTAAAAACTAAAATGTATTCATCTTATCGGATTTATTTATAATTGTGATTGATTTATCTTTTTCATTAAATTAAAGTGACGATATATTCAAAAAATACAATAAACTGACAGTTCAACAATGAACTTAAATGGTTATTTATAGGCATTATTCATAAAATATGATTAAAATAAATGAGTACAATAATATGATAAACAACTTTAAATTACTTTCTTTTGCTCTATTAATCGGTTTCAGTACATTGACTTCAGCACAAGATATTACAGGTCTTTGGCAAAGTATTGATGATAAAACAAGTGAAGTGAAAGCCATTATAGAAATTAAACCGAATGACCAAGGAATTTATACAGGAACAATTAAAACTATTACACCGCGTATAGGTTATCAACCAAAAGAATTTTGCTATAAATGTCCTGAACCATATACCAATCAACCAATTTTAGGATTGAAGACAGTTACAGGACTCAAACTAACTAAAGATAATGAATATGCCGATGGTAAAGTGATTGATCCGCTTACGGGCAAAATTTACAGCTTAAAAGCTAAACTCAGTGCCAATGGAAACCGTTTAAATTTGCGTGGTTATGTCGGTATTTCAACGATTGGACGCAACCAAACTTGGTTACGCGTAAAATAGTCACACCATTGAAGATTCTATTTAAAACTACATATATTTTCGGATTTTATCTTATTCAAAGTTCTATACGATCCATATAAAAAAGCCACATCAGTGGCTTTTTTATAATGTAAACTTAAAATCAATAATTACATTGCGGGATTATCAACAGTAAAAGATTGTTGATCCTCTAAGCGATAAGCAATGAGTTGATGCCCCCAAACGGCACCACCATCGACATTTTGAATACGATCACTAATGGTTTTACCTTGCAAAGCCGCCCAATGACCAAAAACAACCTGATGTGTCTGTGCTGCTTTTGAATCAAACTCAAACCATGGCTGAAAACCATCAGGCATCGGCTCATCCAAAGCATCTTTAAAAGAAAACTCTAAACGCCCCTCAGCATCAGTCAAACGCATACGGGTTAAGTAATTGGTAATACAGCGTAAACGGGCATTGCCTGTCAGCTCATCTAACCAAAGATCTGGTTCAGTGCCATACATATTGTTGAGAAAGGTATCCATGACAGCAAAATCATCATTAGACAAGACCACTTCAACTTCTTTGGCTAAAGTTGCGGTTTGCTCTGCTGTCCAAATGGATGGAATTCCTGCATGCGTCAAAACTGTGTGTTCATTTGGAAATAAGCACAAGGGTTGTTTGCGCAACCAATCAATTAGGTCATCACTCTCTAAGGCATGAATAACATCATCAATTTTATCTTTATCTTTCAGCTTTTTAATGCCACGTGCAACCGCCAACAAGTTTAAGTCATGGTTACCCAAAACCGTTGCCGCACCACCACGCTCACACAATTTTTTAATAAAGCGCAATGCACCAATTGAGTTTTCACCACGCGCGACTAAATCACCTGCAAACCAGATAAAATCTTGATCGGCATCAAATTGAATCTCTTTCAGCAATGCTTTCAGCGCTTCAAAACAGCCTTGTACATCACCAATGATATAATTATATCGAATCTTGTCGCGCGTCACTTTAGATACCTACCATTTGATCGGATAAAGCCACAAATTGTGCAAGTGTTAAGGTTTCAGGACGTGCCATCGGATCAATACCTGTATTTTCAAAACCATCTTCAACCAACATACCTTTTAAGCTATTACGCAATGTTTTACGGCGTTGGGTAAAAACATGCCCAACCAAACGAGCCAATGCTTTTTCACTTTTAGCAATAATCGGTTTAGTCGCATATGGCTCTAAACGAAATACCGCAGAGGTTACTTTGGGTGGTGGATTGAATGATCCAGGCGGTACTTCAAATAAATAAGTAGGTTTACAGAAATATTGAATCATCACCGACAAACGACCATATTCTTTACAGTTTGGTGATGCGGTAATACGGTCAACCACTTCTTTTTGCAACATAAAGTGCATGTCTTTGACTTTATCGCCAAATTGTAAGAGGTGAAAGAGTAAAGGGGTTGAAATGTTATAAGGCAAGTTACCCACGACACGTAATGGTTTGTCATCTTTAAACAATGTAGTGAAATCAAATTTCAGTGCATCGGCTTCAATAATTGTTAAACGCTCAGGATGCGGGACACGACCCGGTAAACCTGCCGCTAAATCACGGTCAAGTTCAATCACGGTTAAAGCATCACATTCACCAATAAGTGGCGAAGTCAACGCTGCAAGGCCGGGACCAATTTCAATAATATTTTCACCTGCACGTGGATGTACCGAACGTACAATTTTGGCAATTACACGTTGATCATGTAAGAAGTTCTGCCCAAAACGCTTACGCGTGTGATGCCCTTCATCTTTGGGGTTTAAGGCATTAATCTGATACATAAAAAATTTCCAACGGTAAATAAGACAAAATCAGTGACGCGCCAATTCAAGTGCTAAATCGACAGCAACATGTAGGCTCGAACTTTTCGCCTGCCCCGTGCCTGCAAGGGAGAGTGCAGTACCATGATCGACAGAAGTTCGGATAAATGGCAAACCCAAGGTAATATTAATGGCTTCACCAAAGCCCTGCGATTTTAACACAGGTAAACCCTGATCGTGATACATCGCCAAAACAGCATCGGCATCTTTTAAATTTTCAGGGGTAAATAAAGTATCGGCAGGCATACTGAGACTCATATTGATGCCTTTTGCACGATAACTTTCAAGCACAGGGTTGATGACTTCAATTTCCTCCATGCCCAAATAACCGCCCTCTCCTGCATGTGGATTTAAACCACAAACTAAAATATGTGGATTTTCTATTTTAAATTTTGTTTTTAAATCATGAATGAGAATATCGATGACTTGATATAAACGTTCTTTGGTAATCGCATCTGCAACATCACGCAGTGCTAAATGTGTTGTCGCCAATGCAACACGTAAAGTTTTGGTGGCCAGCATCATCACGACACGATCAACACATGCAAACTCTTGATAATATTCAGTATGACCACTAAAGTGAATACCTGCATCATTGATCACAGACTTTTGTACAGGTGCAGTTGCCACACCGACACTTTGCTCTTGCATGGCATAAAAAGCTGAACGGCGTAATTGCTCTAAAACATAAGCTGCATTTTTTGGATTGAGTTCACCTAAAATGACATCTTCAAATAAAGGCACATGCTCAACAAAAATTTGACCTTGCTTTGAGCTTTCCATTTGCCCCATATATTCAATAATATCGACATGTAAATCCAATATTTTGGCACGATCACGCAGCATATTGATATCTGCGAGTACCACAATCGGACGTTCATCGATACGATCTGCAAGGCTTAAACAAATGTCAGGACCGATGCCCGCAGGCTCACCACTGGTAATATATAAGGGAAGCATAAGCAACCTGAAGAAAATAATCTCAAGATAATGAGTTTACATAATCTTAAAAAAAAATTCTGATATTCTTATTTAAAGTTACTCAAAGTCACGCCATTCAAATAAGCAATAAAAATGGCAACATAGATCAAAATACCGAGTACAAAAAAGATAAAACCAATTTTCAAAAAATACTGTCTTTTTTTAGGTTTAGACCTTAACAACAAAAAGATAGGAATGACAAAGCAGACGAGATAACTAAAATAGACAAAAGGAAGTTTAACGATTAACCCGAACATAACAACAAGTAAAATGGGAATCAGTAAAGTACCCCAAGAAATTGCAATCATTGTTGCTAATAAAACGAATATTGTCCAAATACCTGAATTTGGATGAATAATTAAATAATATAATGGAAAATATACTGTTGCTATAAGATGCAGTAATACGATGAAACTAACATTCTGAATATTTATTACCATGATCAAAACTCATTTCAATTAACCCTAACCTTTTCTTATTTTTAATAAAAATACTGATAATCCACAAATATCACATTACATAAAAAAGAACTAGTTAAATAACGAGCAATCCTTTATAATTCAGCGCTTGAAATCCTAAATTTCAATTGTGAATCTATGTACTTTCATGTAGAATTCGCACTCCTTTTGTTTGGACAGATTCCATAGTCCAAACCAACTATAATAGGTAGTGGTTTAATGAAAACTCTCAGCGCTAAGCCAGCTGAAGTTCAACACGACTGGTACGTTGTTGATGCTTCTGGCAAAACTTTAGGTCGCCTTGCGACTGAAATCGCTCGTCGTTTACGCGGTAAGCACAAAACTTCTTATACTCCTCACGTTGACACTGGCGATTACATCGTTGTTATCAACGCTGAAGAAATTACTGTGACTGGTAAAAAAGCTCAGGATAAGAAATACTATCGCCACACTGGTTTCCCTGGTGGTATCCGTGAGACTAACTTTGAAAAGTTAATCGCTCACAAACCTGAAACAGTTTTAGAAAAAGCTGTTAAAGGTATGTTACCAAAAGGTCCTCTTGGTTATGCAATGATCAAGAAAATGAAAGTGTATGCAGGTACTGAGCATCCACACGCTGCTCAACAGCCACAAGTTTTGGACATCTAAGGGATAACAGCACATGGCTACTAATTATGGTACAGGTCGCCGTAAGACCGCAACTGCACGTGTTTTCCTATCAGCTGGTACTGGTAAACTCGTAATCAACAACCGTTCTTTAGAACAATATTTCGGTCGTGAGACTGCTCGTATGGTTGTTAATCAACCACTTGAGCTTCTTGAAGCGGTTGGTAAATATGACCTTTACATCACTGTTGCTGGTGGTGGTATCGGTGGTCAAGCAGGCGCAATCCGTCACGGTATTACTCGTGCATTGATCGCTTCTGACGAAACTTTAAAACCTGCTCTTCGTCAAGCTGGTTTCGTTACTCGTGATGCTCGTGAAGTTGAACGTAAGAAACTTGGTTTACGTAAAGCACGTAAACGTCCTCAGTTCTCTAAACGTTAATTCGTTTTCCGAATTCGGACAAAAAACCTCGGCATTTGCCGAGGTTTTTTTATGCATATACTTTCCATTTCTAGAAGCTTTCAATTTAGCAGGTAAGTCCCCCATCACCCCAAAATTATAACCTTTCATTTATTTTTATTTTTTCTTTGTACAGTCTTTTACAGCATCAGTCATACCATCTGCGGCAACGGACTCTGTAATTATGCAACCATTTTCCTGATAAGTTCGAGTTTCTTTAGAAAACTTATGATCTTTCGGAAGCGGTGCATTACAAGGTTCATCTGTTTTTTCGTTTACCATTTTAACGGGTCCATCATTATAAATTGTAACTTTACAGCCCTTTACCGTATATTCCTGCTCAATACCACCATACTGCTCATCCTCCGAGACACTTGAAGCAACATCACAAAAATTATCTTGGGTACATGCACTCCCGATATTCTCAGTAGTATCTGCCGCCTCTTCAGTTTCAATCTGAGACTGTTTTTTAGCATATGTATTTGATAAACCAAATATCAAAAAAGTGCTGATGAAAATTTTTATAAAAGCCCTCAGTCCATTTCTTAATATAATCATGCTGTATTCCTTATCTTTAACTTTTCAATTTCACTATCTATTGTTGTCTTAGAAAAGTTAAGATGATTTTTGTGTCTAATTTTAGTATTCTAGTTGATTCATTTTGCATAGCTTTGGAAATAATGTCAGTCGAAACTGCACCTCCACAAGGGATTACGTTGTATAGCCATGAGGATGATTTTCGTTCACACTGGATTCGATTTCTACTTGCTGAAAAACAAATAAAATATCATTTGATCATTGTGAATGAAGATGACGAAGATTTAGCGAGTTTAAATCCTTACAATCAACTGCCCATGCTCATTGAAAATGATTTAAAAATTTTCAATACTCCGATTATTTCTGAATATATCGACGATCGTTATCGTCAAAATAAACTCTATGCCGATGCACCT
This sequence comes from uncultured Acinetobacter sp., assembly GCA_964293455.1. GTDB lineage: Bacteria > Pseudomonadota > Gammaproteobacteria > Pseudomonadales > Moraxellaceae > Acinetobacter. The sequence goes on from CAXYZD010000076.1 coordinate 7,497, forward strand.
GCACCACGCGCAGAACAACGTCAATATATTTGGCGGCTTGAGCAAGATTGGCTAAAATTAGCAGATATTATCTTGTGTCATTCAGACACACTCAAACCTGCTGAAGCAAAGAAAGCCCAACAGCAACTGAAAAATATTCTGATTTCTCTCACGCCATTATTTCAACATTATCCTTATTTTATGTCTGAGCATTTCAGTATTTTAGATTGTATGCTTGCGCCCATTTTTATTCGTTTAAAACAAATGGGCATTGAACTTCCTGCACAACAATGTCGCCCTATTCACCTATATTGTCAGCGTATTTTTAACCGTCCCGCCTTTTTAAAGTCGATGACCTTGCAAGAAAAAAATCGCTACAGTGCATTCATTCCCCATTCAAAATAAATTTTCGAGTATTTGATTATGTCTGAGCAAGAATTAAATTTAACCCCTACGCGCCCCTATCTTGCACGTGCAATTTATGAATGGATTTGTGATAACAATCTCACCCCCCATTTATTGGTCGATGCAACACAAGCCCATACCGATGTTCCAACTCAATTTGTACAAGATGGTCAAATTGTACTGAATGTTGCACCTCATGCTGTGCATCAATTTCATATGAGCAATGACGCCATTACATTCTCGGCTCGCTTTAGTGGTGCATCAAAAAATATTTATGTACCTATTTCCGCTGTTTTAGGTCTTTATGCACGTGAAAATGGGCAAGGAATGTTCTTCGATCCTGATGAATATGCCAATGTTCAAATCAATGAAGATGCTTTAGAATCTAAAGTAACTGAAACAGAAGAACAAAGTGTCACCAAGAAAAAACCGACACTGAGATTACTAGACTAATTTAAATACAATCTAATGGAGTAGCCTATGGCTTTTGATTTAGTAAATTATTTTGCAGAGCAGATTAAAATTCAAAAGCCAGCACTCTTGAGTGACTACCCGATTGCTGAGCGTAATTTGTATCTTAAAGAAATGAATATTCTAAGTTTAGGCAAAATCGTCAGCTTATGGAAAACTGATCAGAATGCTGTTTATCAAGAAATTCAATCTCAAGATCATCTATACATTCAGGAAATTGCACGCCATCTCACAACTTCTCCTCACAATAAATCAACACTTGCTAAAAATGATATGGAATCTAGCTATACTGAGATTTTAAGTCTACAGTTTGCAGAGTTAAAACAACTCGATAGCACAGGTAATTTTGGTAAAAATGGTCTAGGGGAATTACTCCTTGGACAAATTGAACACCTGTCTGGACATGCACCCGATTGGGTTTGGTCAACAAACAATCTAAAAGAACTGATTGGCTCTCAACCTCTTGTACAAGAAGCGTTATCATTGGAAGATACTATGAAGGAGTTTAATCAGATGGTTCATCAAACAACAGATTTACATGTAATAACTGATCATACTGTCACTGAAATAACACCTCAACCGATGCCAGTTTGGGGACGTATTGCTGAACCTTTAGTCGCTTTAGTGGTTTTATGGATTCTATACAGCGCAGCCCAGCATATTTTCGCTTAATTTGAAATAAATTAAAAAGTGACTTATATAGTCACTTTTTTTACTTTTAGTTACTCAAAAATGATAAGTACAAAGATATACAATGTCGAATGAGATAAATATCACATATTTAATAGGTTAAACTAAACATTCGCTATTTTTATTAAATTACATTAACAATAGTTTAAAAAAAGATATAAATTATAAAAAATTTAATCAATGATATTTATATACTCTGTAGATTTTTTAAAAAAATAAACTATACTTTGCCAATACATGACAATCATAATAATTTTTCAAAATATTCAATTACAGCATAGCGAGCACCATCATGAAAAATTCGAGGCTTAAAGCTACTGATAAACCTGATAAAGTATCTTCTATACTATATTCTATTCAAAAATCATTTTATGCATTAATATTTAATTTCAAAAATCAAATTATTAATATTTTCTTTATTTCAAAATGTATTAGTAAATAAAAACAGAATAGTATACTTTTAAAGAAAATTACTTTTAAGTGATCTTAAGAATAATTTAACGGTATATTTATATAATTTAGAACCACATACTATGTGATGCATTTAAAGTGACATATTTAAAAAATTTATCAGAGTGATATTATGAACAATATTCGTATCAATATCGCCATTTCAGGTCTCAGTTCATCATCAACAGATCAACTGAAAATCTGTTTACGGCAAATGCTACCAGCAAATGTTGGTATTAATTGGAGTAATATTGCTGATCAAAATATTGACTGCTTATTCGTTCACGAGCATTTCTATGATTCGGATCATGTTCAACGTGTCATTATCAATCAAAATACCCCCTATCTCAAAATTTCACGCAATGATCCTCCGCTAGATCATCCCAATCGAGATACTCTGTATTTACCTATTCAAGCAGATGATTTTTTTCAAAATTGGATAACAACCCATATATTACAAAAGTTCGAAAAAATATCAGTTGAAAATAATATTGTAGATATAACATCAAGCCAAATTGAAGATCCAATTGTGATTGATGATATTAAACTGTCCATGATTCAAGATTTATATCAATATGATACAAGAAAATTTCATCTAACTGATCAACAAGGCACACTTGCAATTACCGATCGCCGTTATCATCAAGTATGGCTTGATCCATCAAGGAGTGAAATTAGAACTTCAGGCGTAGCACATTGTGCCGATGCAATACTGACTGATTTTGTTAAAGTTTCAAGAACAAATGCCTATAATCTTGAAAATTGGATGTTTACTTTGGCATGGAACTCAAGAATCACTTCTGAAATGCCTCATGAAAATGACTATTATAAACTAAAATTTTGGCCACAATTGTTAGATGATCAACCACGCCATATTATCATTAAACTCTCTGCGAGCTTCATTTTAGGTGCTCAAATTTCAGAAGTGGCTTCTCATTTCGATATTCCTATCAGTGCTGTACAAAAATTTGTTGCTGCAAATATTGTTTTTGACAATGCATTTACCATATCAGCACAACAATCTTTATTTAAAAAACAAAATTTAGATGATGTTCCACAGCAAGAGCAAAGTGCGGTTAAAAGCTTTTTTGGTAGACTTAAAAAACGCTTTGGTTTTTAACTGAATTTATCACCTGAGTTTTTCAGGACAATTTTAAGTATTAAAGAGAAATATTATGATTATTCAACAATATAAAATTGTATTTGCAGGCTCAATGGGCTCAGGGAAAAGTGAAGCGATTAAGTCTTTATCTGAAATTCCAGTACTTGCAACAGAGGCACTCAACACAGATGATCAAAGTCATAAAAAGATGCAAACCACTGTCGGTATTGACTATGGTGAAGTCACTTTAGAAGATGGCACAAAAATTGGTTTATATGGAACACCGGGGCAAAATCGGTTTGATTTTATGTGGGGAGTCATCTGTAAAGGGGCGATTGGCACAGTCATTCTGATTGACCACACCATTGAAAAACCGCTCGATGATTTAAAGCATTATCTCGAAACCTTTAAACAATATGGTGAAAATATTGCCATTGGCATCACCCATATTGATGAAGAAACTTCAAAATCAACACATCAATACCGCGAATGGTTACTTGAAAATAATATGAATTACCCGCTCTTTTTTATTGATGCACGTAAAAAAAATGACGTATTAATGCTACTTGAAACACTTGTGACCATTTTGGAAATTAAATATATACAAGGATAAAAAGAATGTCAGATTCCCTTGAAAAGCGAACAGCCCCCATTGCACTCGTAGAGTTCGCAAAATCACAGATTCACCAAGTCTTGATGAATGTCAAAGGTGTTGAATTCATCATGATCAGTTCAACGGATGGTTTTGAGCTTGCGAGTTTATCAAGGGTCAATACCTACAACTCAACAAAACTTGCTGCGGTGAGTAGCTCTATTTTAGCTATGGTGGGTGCATTTTTGGGTGAGATCAACCTTTCTGGCTGTCAGAGTATTTCTTTAGATGCTCAGAACGGACGTACCATTTTAACTTCCGTTCCTACAGCGAAACATCCGATGGTGATTGTCACGTTAGTATCAAAAGACGTACTTTTAGCACAACTGCTGAATGGTTTAAAAGATGCGGGCAACGCCATTATGCAACAAGATTACTCATCCATAGCCCATAAAAACCCTTGATTTCAAATCTAGGGCTTTTTTATAAAAATTATCTCTGTACACGACAAATTTCACAGAACCCTTATCCTATCAGGATTCTGCTTT
>CAXYZD010000077.1:0-11707 GCA_964293455.1 uncultured Acinetobacter sp.
AATCAGATGCAAACCCGTCAAACCAATTATATTTTTGATGGTTTAAAAACCTTTATTGAGCAAGTAGGTGTTGTTTTCATTATCATTTTAACCGCTTATTTTGTGCTAAATGGGCAAATGAGTATCGGGATGATCATGTATCACGTTTTACTGTTTAATAATGTTTCTGCACCCATTCGCTCACTGCATCGTATTTATGATGAAATTAATTCTGCGATGATCTATTCAGAAAGTTTCTTTAAAATTTTAGAATCTGATGATCAAATCGAAAAAAGTGGTACGCAAAAGCCACAGATTCTTGGGCAATTTGAATTAAGCAATGTCGATTTTAGTTATCCCAATGGCTATCAAGCATTGCATCGTATTAATATGACCATTCAACCCAATAAAATCACTGCTTTGGTCGGGTTATCGGGTGCGGGGAAATCGACACTGATTAGTCTGCTTGATAAATTTTATGCACCTCAAGCGGGTCAAATTAAACTTGATGGCATTGATTTACAAGATATAGATACCCAATATTTACGCGAGCATATTGGCTTGGTTTTGCAAAAAAATCATATTTTCCCCGGTTCAATTTTTGAAAATATTCGTTATGGCAAAAGTACTGCAACGCCTGAAGAAGTCATGGAGGCAGCAAAAAAAGCCTCCATCCATGAGCAAATTTTAAAACTTCCACATGCGTATGAAGCCGATGCATTGTTACTTTCAGGTGGACAACAGCAACGTATTGCGCTTGCCCGAATGTTCCTAAAAAATCCACCGATTATTTTCTTAGATGAACCGACTGCAAGCCTTGATGCAATTGCAGCTGAGCAAATTAAAAATAGTTTGGATGAGATTAAACAAGGACGCACCGTTATTATGATTTCACATAGCTTGTCACAAATCATTGATGCCGATTATACCTATGTCATGAAAGAGGGGCAGATTGTAGAACACGGCGAACATCATGATTTATATCACCAAGATGGAACGTATAAAGAGATTTTTGATGCGATGGCGAAGAGCTTAAATATCGAAAAAATCGCCAAAACTTTTGATGATGATAGTGAGGAAGAAACGCATAGTTAGTCTTCAAAAAATTTATTTCCCATAAAAAAGCTCCCATTAAAGGAGCTTTTTTATTTGGCGAATGGCATCTTCAAATAGCTTATTAAGGCTGCTTTAGGTATGGCCAAGCCGCTTTTAAGTAAATAAACATCGACCATAAAGTCAAAATAACTGAGGTATATAATAAACCATACGCTAATGTTTCAAGCGGTTGCCAATTCAGTAAAAATACCGTGATGGCAATCATTTGAAATGCCGTTTTATATTTTCCGACTGTCGACACTGCAACGTTAGTACGTGCGCCCAACTCTGCCATCCACTCACGTAAAGCAGACACGGTGATTTCACGTGAAATAATCACAATCGCAGCAAATGCCATTGCGATACTCGGTTTCCATTGCACCAAAACAATGAGTGCTGCGGCCACCATCAATTTATCGGCAACAGGGTCAAGAAAACGCCCAAATGCTGATGTTTGATTGAGTGTTCGAGCAAGATAGCCATCAAACCAATCAGTTATAGCTGCAATCACAAAAATACCTGTGAGTACAAGATGACGCGTCATACCGCCATCATGACCATTTACCCCTACCGCAGGTGGCCAATATGCGATTAATAAAAATACAGGAATTAACGCAATACGAGCAAGCGTCAAAATATTTGGAATATTCAGGATTCGACCTGTAGTCATAGACACCGCCATTTTTCCCCTCATCTGTCCTTTAAATAGACAAAATATGCAGAGATTCATACTCTATTATGTTCGCTACTTTAAACGATTCAGCCAAAACTGTCGACTAGGCAAATACGGTCACTGTCTGACGAGAAATGGCAATTAAGCGATTATTTTCATCCCACAGGTGTGCATATTCGGTGGAATAACCATCTCGGGCATATTCAGTAAATACGTTATATTTAAACCAATCATTCAACTGATTTTCAAGTGGATGAATAAACGTCAATTGCCATGTCAAAGAACTTGCCGGCGCAGGCTTTTTAAACATTGGTAAAACGCCCGGTGGCCATACATCCATCAGCGTGACCATATCAGCAATATGCATTTCACGATTAGAGTGTAACTCAGGGTCAAATCGGCACATGCCTGAAAAATCAGGGTCTTTGCTGCCCGACATTGGGTAGTTCCCCTCAGTCCATGCCAATTGAAAGTTTTTCACACACTCAGGAAAAGGTAAATATTTTGGAACAATATTGAGTTGATTAATTTCAGGAAAATCAGGAATCTGTGGTTCTTGCGAAACTTGAATACGAGATTCTCGCTGACTACCAAAACTCGCAATTAAAATACTTTGTACCGTTTCATTTTGCCAAAGACGCACTTCAATGGTGGTGACCGATTTTCCTTGTCTTAAAATTTCAGCCGTTAATTTTACTTGGACATCATCGACAGGACCGACAAAAGTGACACTACAACTCAATAGTTTCTTCGTTACATCATTGATGGTCGTGACTGCTTTATGTACCAACATACCTGCAACCAAACCACCAAAAATGGTTCGACCTTGTAGCCAACCTTTTGGAATATCAATATGTTCTTGCTGTTCAATTTGTTGAAATAATGCTTCCAATGACATGAGTTATCCTAAGTTTTATTCTTTCATTACTGTTTCATATTTTAACTCGTTTGAAAATGATCGGTGACTCATGCGTCAATGTTAACTTTGGCAAATACTGTTGATCATCGATCAATTTACTCATGTAAAACTTTATAAATTGTTCGAGCCATGACATCACCTAAGCCCGGTACAAGTTTTAAATCATTTTCTGAAGCTTTAAGCACGCCTTGAATACCACCAAAATGCGTCAATAAATCACGGCGGCGTTTTGGCCCTAAGCCCGGGATCACTTCTAAGACAGACCCACCACGGCGTTTATCACGTTTTGCACGATGCTTAGTAATTGCAAAACGATGCGCTTCATCACGAACTTGTTGGATTAAATGTAAGGCTTTACTGTCCTCAGGAAGCTGAATTTTCGTGCCATCGGTAAAATGTAAAGTTTCTAAGCCGGGTTTTCGCCCTTCCCCCTTCGATACACCAACCATGAATGCATCTAAACCTAAATCCTGCATAACTTGCATTGCCATATGCAACTGTCCTTTGCCACCATCAATAAGTAATAAATCAGGTAACATGGCTTTTTTATAGCGACGTGTTAGTGCTTGGCGCATAGCTGCGTAATCATCACCGCCCGTAATATCTTCAATGGAAAATTGGCGATAATCTCGCTTTCTCGCACCACCTGCATCAAACACCACACAGGATGCAATAGTGGCTTCACCCATCGTATGAGAAATATCAAAACATTCGATTCGATCAATTGGGCGACCACACACTTCTTCCAATTGGTGAAAGCGTTCATTCAGTTCTAAATGATTGGCAAGTTTACCTTTAATCGCATGTTGTACATTCATTTCAGCAAGTTCGAGCCATTCTGCACGGGTTTCTCGAACACTGTGCTTAATCTGAATTTTCTTTTCAAATTGTTGATATAAAGCACCTTCCAATTCTTTCCGATCAGTTACCTCAACATTAACAATTAATTCAGTAGGCACTTCATCTGCGACTTGGAAGTAAAAATTGGCAATAAAATCTGATAGCATTTGCCCTAAATCATCACCCAACATATCAGGAAAATAGCTTTTTCCACCCAACATTTTACCATTCCGCACATGCATGATTTGTACACATGTCACCCCCGCTTGATACGCAATCGCGAGAATATCTGCTTCACCTTTGAGTTTATAAATCGCTTGTTGTGACTGTACATCACGCAGTAAAGCCATACGATCACGGTAAAAAACCGCTTTTTCGAATTCTAAATTTTCCGCAGCCTGTTCCATTTTTTGAATCAATTCTTGATTCAATTCTTTGGTATCACCTTTTAAAAAGCGAATCGAATTTTGTACATCTTCGTTATAAGCTTCAGGGCTAATTAAACCGACACATGGCGCGGTACAGCGTTTAATTTGATATTGTAAGCATGGTCGTTTTCGCTGTGAAAAGTAGCTATTTTCACATTGGCGTACATTAAATAATTTTTGTAGGACTAACAGCGTATCTCGGGCATTGATCGCACTTGGATAAGGGCCAAAAAACTTACCGACTTGATGTTTCCCCTTGCCCCGTCCTGAAGCAATACGAGGATAAGGTTTATCTGCGGAAACAAAGATATAAACGTAAGATTTATCATCACGCAACATAATGTTATAGGGCGGACGATGCAGTTTAATAAGATTTTGTTCAAGCAATAATGCTTCAGTTTCTGAACGTACCACTAAACTTTCAATGTCGTAAATTCGAGCGACGAGAGCCTGTGTTTTTGGATGTTCTATGGTTTTAACAAAGTAACTCGACACACGATTTTTTAGATTTTTAGCTTTACCCACATAAAGAAGTTCACCATCCTTTCCGAGCATCTTATAGACACCGGGAAGCGTGGTCATATTGACTAATATTTTTTCGATATTTTCACGTGCGTTTTCGTTCACTACAAACCTATCATTCTACTGTGCATCTCATAATGTGATGGTTTCGGCTTTATTTTCAAGTGATTTTATAACATTCAAATCTTTAACATACATCTCACTGCATAAAACTCAGTGTAATCACTCGAAATTATTTAAAAGCTTATAGAATCCCTGCTGATCTCGCGGTGAAACTAAAACTTGTTTTGGTTTACCCTCTTGTAAATATTCAATCTTCAAGCGCTTTAATGACAATGCAGGTGATATATCTAGATGATCGGTGTCGCTGATTTTTTGAATATTAGCGAGTGGAATCGTCCATTTAAAAAATAAACTACGAACCGTCAACGTATTTGTATCTAAATAATAACGTGTGGTGAAAAGTGGACTCCATAGCAAGATAATTGTCAGTATATAAACTGTTGTATGTTCAGGATATTGTACCATTGTGCCTTTGGCATACATGGTTAATAAAAGTTGCAGCAACAAACCTGTCATCGAAATAATAAAGCCCAAAACCCACCAATCAATTTTACTTCGAAATGTTTGCATCTATTTCAGACTCATATCTATTTCAAAATATTCTACCCAAATCCCTTAAATTTTTCATGGTTTTATTTTGATAAGTTTTTTGCAATAAAAAACGCCTTTTCAGGCGTTTTCTTTCAAAAAATGCAACATTAATTTTTTAAATAGCGCTCAAAAATTTCAGAAAAATCATAATTTTCAATTTGTTTAATCCGTTGATTTGAATATTCTTCAACTTGTTGTGCTGTTTGATTAATAATTTCGGGTAAATTTAAAATTGCTTGCTCACTTAACTCTCGCAAATTAAACATTTTTTGTACATTATCAGTACTTTGAAGCAAAATGTTACGTTGACGATTAATTTCTTTACAGGTTTCACCAATGGTAAATAAGGCTTTATAAAGATCACGAACTTTTTCAATTTGATTCTTATTAATATCTATTGAAAAATTTTGTTCACCCAATTGAAATTTAATTTCAACATCTAAATCGACAGTGCCCGCGGTTTCAAGTAGCACATTTTTAATCGGATTATGTTTGTATAAATAGCGGTAGAGCATACGTTTTTTGCTCATCGCACTTTTACCATCAAGATGCATAAATGCGACATTGGTAAAACAATATTCATCCGTTTTACTTTTAATCACAAAAAAGATTTTTTCATTATCTTCATGAAAAATATAATCATCAATATCCGTTTTATTAAAATCTTGTGGCTCAATAATCGTACCAATATCACTCGTACCCATCATTTCAGACGCTAAATTTTTAAACATTTTTTCTTTTTCCTATATTTATACATCATGTAATGGATAAGCTAAAAAGATAATACATAAAACTCAAGTTCAAAATTGTTTTATATGCACTCATCAAATGACTCTAAAATTTTCTTGTACCCTAGATCTAGTGGCATAAATCTAAATTTCATCATAATTTTTTAAGAAAACGCATGATCAAGCGCTCTCAACATACAAAGCTAAAACAAAAAAATTAATGACCCCAGCGTCACGGCTTGATACAACTTGTTATGTTCTTTTTAGATATAGTTATCGTAAGATTAGCGAAGTTTAATGTACGTGAAAACTGCGTCCATACTTCAAAACATCAACTTAAGAAGTCCTCCAAAATAAAGGAGATCAGGCATGATCCACGCTGGCAATGCCATTACCGTCCAAATGCTTTCGGACGGAATTGCAGAATTTCGCTTTGACTTACAAGGTGAGTCGGTTAACAAATTTAACCGTGCAACACTTGAAGATTTTAAAACCGCTATTGCAGCTGTTAAAGCTGACAGTTCAATCCAAGGTTTAATCGTTACCTCTGGAAAATCTACATTTATCGTTGGCGCAGACATCACTGAATTTGGTGAAAACTTCAAGCAAGGCGAAAGTGCAATTGTAGAATGGGCGATGCCTGTTCACGAAATTTTCAATGCTTTTGAAGATTTAGACATTCCTAAAGTTGCTGCGATCAATGGTATTGCATTGGGCGGCGGTTTTGAAATGTGCTTAGTGTGTGACTACCGTGTCATGTCTGAAGCTGCAACTGTTGGCTTGCCTGAAATCAAACTTGGTATCATCCCTGGTTTCGGTGGTACAGTTCGTTTAAGCCGTTTGATTGGTATTGATAATGCTGTAGAGTGGATTGCCACTTCTGCAAACAAACGCCCTGCTGATGCATTGAAAGATGGCGCTGTAGATGCAGTTGTTGCTGCTGATAAATTACAAGATGCTGCTGTTGATCTTGTGAAGCAAGCAATCTCTGGTCGTTTAAATTGGAAAGCAAAACGTCAAGAAAAATTAGAGCCTGTTAAACTCGACATGCTTGAACAGATGATGGCGTTTAACTCATCTAAAGGCGTGGTTCTTGCAAAAGCAAACCCTGCTCAATACCCTGCGCCAAAACTTCTTCTTGATTCACTTCAAGCAGGTGTAAGCCAAAACCGTGATGCAGCATTAAAAATTGAAGCTGAAGCATTTGCTAAAGCTGCAATTACACCACAAGCAGGGGCTTTGATTGGTTTGTTCATTAATGATCAAATCGTGAAAAAAACATCTAAGCGCTATGAAAAAGGTGCGCACCCTGTAAACCAAGCTGCCGTTCTCGGTGCGGGTATTATGGGTGGTGGTATTGCTTACCAAGCTGCAAGTAAAGGCACACCAATCATCATGAAAGATATTGGTAATCCACAACTTGCATTGGGTATGGCTGAAGCGAACAAATTGTTAACCAAACAAGTTGAACGCAAAAAAATGACTCCTGCAAAAATGGGTGAAACATTAGCTCGCATCCGTCCAACTTTAAGCCTAGATGAGTTTAGAGAAGTGGATATCGTGATTGAAGCTGTGACTGAAAATCCGAAAATCAAAGCAGCGGTACTTGCGGATACTGAAAAATCAGTTCGTGAAAACACCATTATTGCATCAAATACTTCAACGATTTCAATCACACGTTTAGCAGAAAGCTTACAACGTCCTGAAAACTTCGTGGGTATGCACTTCTTTAACCCAGTTCACATGATGCCATTGGTTGAAGTGATTCGTGGTGAAAAGACTTCTGCTGAAGCGATTGCAACCACTGTTGTTTTAGCTCAGAAAATGGGTAAAACACCAATCGTTGTCAATGACTGCCCGGGCTTCCTTGTGAACCGTGTATTGTTCCCTTACTTCGGTGCATTTGACCTTCTCTTAAAAGATGGTGCTGACTTCCAACAAGTCGACAAAGTAATGGAGAAATTCGGCTGGCCTATGGGTCCTGCTTACCTGATTGACGTTGTCGGTATCGACACGGGTGTTCATGGTGCAGAAGTGATGGCTGAAGGTTTCCCTGATCGTATGAAGCCAGATTTTAAAGGCGCAACTTTAACCATGTACGAAAATAAACGTCTTGGTCAGAAGAATGACGTTGGTTTCTACAAATACGAACTTGATCGTAAAGGTAAAAAAGCCAAAGTTGTTGATCCAACAGCTTATGAACTTGTTGCATCTGTTGCAACTGCAGAAAAACGTGAATTTGATGCGCAAGAAATCATTGACCGTATGATGCTTGCATTCTGTAACGAAACTGTTCGTTGCCTAGAAGACAACATTGTAGCAACAGCATCTGAAGCAGATATGGCGATGATCATGGGTGTAGGCTTCCCTCCATTCCGTGGTGGACCCGCACGTTACATCGACCAAACAGGTGTTGCTGAATACGTTGCGCTTTGCGACAAATATGCACACTTAGGTAAAGCATATGAAGCGCCACAAATGTTGCGTGACATGGCGACTAACAACAAAAAATTCTACGGTTAAGGAGCAACGTGAATGGCTAACTTGAATCCACGTGACGTTGTCATTGTTGATGGCGTACGTTCTGCAATGGGTAAAACCAAAAACGGTATGTTCCGCAATGTTCGTGCTGACAGCTTATCTGCTGAATTAGTACGTGCTTTAGTTGCTCGTAACCAGTTTGATGTCAACGAAGTTGAAGATGTCATTTGGGGTTGTGTCAACCAAACTTTAGAGCAAGGTCTGAATATTGCTCGTAACATCGTACTTTTGGCAGATCTTCCTAAGACTGTTGGTGGTCAAACGGTAAACCGTCTTTGCGGTTCTTCTATGCAGTCTATCCATACTGCTGCGGCTCAAATTGCAACAAACCAAGGTGATGTATTCATCATCGGTGGTGTTGAACATATGGGTCACGTAGGAATGATGCACGGCATCGACCTAAACCCTGAAGCGTCTAAGCACTATGCTAAAGCGTCTAACATGATGGGCTTAACGGCTGAAATGTTAGGTCGTATGAATGGCATTACCCGTGAAGAGCAAGATGAGTTTGGTGTTGAATCTCACCGTCGTGCTTGGGCTGCAACACTTGAAGGTCGTTTCAAAAATGAAATCGTTGGTGTTGAAGGTCATGATGCAAATGGCTTTAAACAGCTTTGCGACATTGACGAAGTAATTCGTCAAGATGCAAACATTGAAGCTTTCCGTGCGTTACGTCCAGTCTTTGATCCTAAAGGTGGTTCTGTAACTGCTGCGACTTCTTCTGCATTGTCTGATGGTGCATCTGCAATGTTGTTGATGTCTGCTGAACGTGCTCAAGCTTTAGGTCTTAAGCCTCGTGCTGTGATTCGCTCTATGGCGATTGCAGGCTGTGATGCTGCGATCATGGGTTATGGTCCTGTTCCAGCAACTCAAAAAGCGCTTAAACGTGCTGGCTTGTCTATGAATGATATTCAAACGATTGAGCTAAATGAAGCGTTTGCTGCTCAAGGCTTGTCTGTAATGAAAGGCTTAGGCATTTATGACAAACAAGACAAGATCAACTTGAACGGTGGTGCAATTGCATTGGGTCATCCATTGGGTTGTTCTGGTGCACGTATCACGACTACATTGCTTAACGTAATGGAGCAACAAGATACTCAAATCGGTCTTGCGACCATGTGTATCGGTCTTGGTCAAGGGATCGCGACAATTATCGAACGTGTTTAATATTTAATTAAATACTTTAAGAAAAACCCCGCAATAAGCGGGGTTTTTTTATTTAAAAATAAATAGATATTGTAGAATATTATTTTTCTTAGTATATTAATTAAGCCCATATTATTGAGTATGGGGAAGGCTATCTGTTGTCAAGTATTGTTCCTGAAATCATTAGAATTAATTCGATGAAATCAGAAGATAAACTACATACAGCTGTGTTCCAAGTAACTAGTATACACAAGATACTCAGACTGTAGACAATGCTTCTCATACTATATTCCTTTCGTGATCTAAAGATGGTGTGAAAGGTCAAACTTTCGAGGGTGCGTAAACTTTGGGCACTTGGGTATGCTCAGGAATTCTATTCTTGAATAGAACGTATTTTTACGAGGATTACCATCAGCCTTTCCTTGAGTTTTCTAAATGAATATCGATTATAATTTTTTTAAAAACCGTCAAAAATCTTATTTGCATTTCGATTACCCTCTCTCACCTGAGAAAATATTTAGTTTCGTTACGAACCCTAAAAATATTGAAAAACATTCTTTTTTTCCGTTTATTCACTTTGAACTTAGCTCATATAAAATAAAGAAAGAAGGATATAAAATCGTTAATGGGGAAAAAGCTATAACCGTCAAAAAGCAACCATCGAAAATAAGACCTATCAAATATTCAGCTCATTTAGATGGACACATTTATGCTTATTACGCCACATTAATGTCGGAAAATTATGAAAAATTATTAGTAGAAAAAAAGATTAGCGATTCTATCTTAGCTTTTAGAAAACTTCCAAACTCCCCAAACAATATACATTTTGCAAAAAACGTATTTGATGAAATAAAGAACCGTAATGACTGCTCTATTCTTTGCATTGATATTAAAAGTTTTTTCGATGAATTAGATCATCTATTGTTAAAACAGGCTTGGAAAAATATTCTTGGCACAGATAAACTTCCGAGCGATCATTATCAAATTTTTAAATCAATTACTAAATTTTCCTATGTTCACAAGAATGAGGTTTATCATAATTTAAATTTATCACTTAATCGAAATTATAAAAAATTAAAAAGACTGTGTTCAATATCTGACTTTCGAGAGAAAATTCGGAAAAAGGAAATCATAAAAACTAATACAAACTTTAAAGGAATTCCCCAAGGTTCTGCAATTAGTGCTTTTTTATCAAACATATATATGCTTGATTTTGATGAAAAAATATATATTAAAGTAGATAAGGTAGGCGGAAAATACTATCGTTATTGTGATGATATTTTAATAATCTGTGACAAGAAAGATCACATATATTTACTTAAAGACATCCAAGCTTTTATTCAAAAACTTAAATTAGTCATTCACCCTGAAAAAACAAAAATTGTCCATTTTGAAAATGGAATTCGAGTTTCAAAAGATGAACTACAATATTTAGGTTTTACCTATGATGGAAATAAAATTTTATTAAGAGACACAGGGTTAGCTAAATATTCTCATAAAGTAATGAAAGCAATCAAAATGTCTAATAAACATTTTCTGAGAATTAATAACGCAAGAATTAACCGTGGTGAACTACCTCTTGCCCGTCACAAAAAACATATCTATCGGCGATTTTCATTTATTGGTTCAAGAAACTATATAAGCTACGCACTGAGGGCTTCTCGAATTATGAAGGAACCCGCCATTAAAAAGCAGATAAAACCTCATTGGAAAAAAATTCAATTACATATAGCAAAGCATGAGATAAATAATTCTGTATATCTTAACTCTATATGGTCGCCTGAAATTAATAAAATAAAAAAACTTAATTTAATCTAAATATTTTAAAAAGAAGGCAATCATTAGATTCACTTCTTTTTAAAATTAATTTTTCGGCAAAGTACTGTTTTGGATAACTTATTGCCATTTTTCACCGAACATTTTCTACATCGTATTGGTATCGATATTTATTTTTAATGCACTATTTTCATATTTATCTAAGTCACTCATATCAAATCACGGTAAGCAGAACATAACTGATAGACGGATCAATATGCGAAGGAAGACCTTAATTTTGAAAATTTCACTCACATTTTATGTTGTAAAGTTTTACGTTCATCTTAAAGTAATATTATTTCCCCCACAGATATTTGGTATAAAAAACCATAGCTTCCATATGGATTTTTGATTATTGTTTTATAAT
>CAXYZD010000078.1:0-11693 GCA_964293455.1 uncultured Acinetobacter sp.
TGTCTAAAGGTCAAACTTTACAAGATCCGTTCTTAAATTCTCTCCGTAAAGAACGTATCCCAGTTTCTATCTTTCTTGTAAACGGTATTAAATTACAAGGTCATATTGAATCTTTTGACCAATATGTTGTTTTATTAAAAAATACTGTAAGCCAAATGGTTTACAAACATGCTATTTCTACTGTTGTTCCTGCACGTAACCCACGTCCTGCTGGTGCTCCTGCTGGTGCTCCAGGCGCTGCTGGTGCTCCTCAAGGGTTTGGTGGTCAACAAGGCGGCTTTGGTGGTCAAGGCGGCTTCGGCGGTCAACAAGGCGGCTTCGGCGGTCAACAAGGTGGCTTCGGTGGTCAAGGTGGCTTCGGTGGTCAAGGTGGCTTCGGTGGCGGTCAACAAGGCGGCTTTGGTGGTCAAGGTGGCTTCGGTGGCGGTCAACAAGGCGGCTTCGGTGGCGGTCAACAAGGTGGCTTCGGTGCTCAACCTTCTGATTTTGGTACTGAACCAAAATTTGAAGATTCACAAGATGACGAAAACAATCGTTAATTTGTGAGAAATTTTTACATTCTATATTAAGAGTGTCTAATTGCTCCAAAAACACCCGATAAATTTATCGGGTGTTTTTTTATCTATTGATTTTGGAAAACATTGCTTTGAAGGCGGTACATTTAAGGTTTATATAATCCATGATCAATAAGATGAAGTTTTAAAATGCGGCGTAATTCCAATACAGCTTCAGGTGTTTCCTGAATGGAATGACCACCTTTAATAATTTTTTCAGAAACTGCACCATCTAAATGTGAACTACGATAAGGTACAATGCCATCATTCATAATATCAGGATCGTTACTATTGGTAATATTTCCCATAATTGAATGGTAAATCATCCCTTTTTTCGGCATGACATTTTTTGTTAACTGAGTGAACTTAGAGTTGTGGCTTAAATCACTTGGACCATTTTGAATGAGACCGCCATCCATTTCTTTTAGAAATTTTTTAGGATTGAGATTTTTATCATCTACAGAGTCTGCCAAAGCTCCCAAGAATGCCCCTGGTAGTTTAATCACTTTACGTGCAGCACGAGTAAACCAACGGTCCGCATAGTCTGTACCCCGATGTGGTGCTGAAATAAAGATCGCCCGATCAAAATTGGGAATAGATTGAATATTTAGGCGTGCACTAAAAATAGGATCATCTTTAAAGCGATTAAATTCCTTGTTTTTAAGAATTTTTTGAGCATTATTTGAAAGGTCTTGGTCACTCACCAGTAAGCGAGCAATGATTCCCCCCATACTGTGCCCAATGAGCACGGCATCTTTTGCTGATGCAGATTTCTGATCGATACTTTCAAATCCTTGATTAATAATCGCATTAATCTGATAGCGACTTTCTAATATTGGCATATTCGTCGAGTAAAAAATTTGCCAGACTTGATAATGTTCACGTAAAACAGTGTCCCCCATAATGTCATTGGTTAAACGAATCCACGCTTCTGGGCTACTGGCAAGACCATGTACCAATACAATGACTTTCTTGTTTGGATTATAAGGTTCAAGCATATACAGGTGAGGCATGGTTAAGCGCTTATCACGATCAATTAAACTGAGAAATGCAGCAGTACCTAAATTATTTTCTGCAAGCCATAACCCATAAGGTGCAGAGAAGTTCGCAGCGAGTGGATAGGCATGATTGCCAACGTGAATACTATCCGTGCTATAGGGGTCGAAAACATTGAGTTTGAAATTTGGATTATGCAGAATATTTTCAATGGAATTTTCGCCATCAGGTTGAGCTGTAATTGAAACAGCCAAATAACGTGGCGTATGAATATTTGGATTGATTCCGCTGCTATATTTGTGATGTACGGGATCGACAATATATTTATCTTCTTCAGCTTTTTTAGGTTCTTTTAAAACAGTAACAAATTCAGCACCAAAACCATCACGTCTATTGATCGAGCGTAGACCTGAGAAGTTCATACTGTATGTCGATAATAATGCTTCAGGTTTATTTTTCTCTAACTCAGGGTAATTAGAGAAATCAATAGTATATGTGCTATTTCCTGCTTTAATGACTGATGTTGAATTTTTTTGATCGACTTCAAGACTTATCAATTTTGCTAATGCTTGGTTGTAGAAATCTCGGATTTGAACCTGACGGTTGTTAAAAATACGGTCTTGCGGTTGTCGTTCGGTTTTAAATAAATAGGCATAGCTATAACGAATGCTTTTATCGAGCATAGACAGTTGTTGTACTTGGCAGGTCTCATATTTTTGCTGCGTTGCCTTTTGCTTTTCTTCACTCTGATGCTTGGAAATTAGGCTAATTTTACAATCTGATGATGATGCTAGTGCTAAAGCTTTGGTGAGGTAAACCTCACTTGCTGTTGAAAATAACTGTTCATCTTGAATTTCCTTAATTTTATCGAGCTCAGTAATACAAGTATCAGGGGTTTCTGTACAAATTTTGGCTTCACGACCCGTCATGGACAATACATTGAGGCTTGCTTCACTCATTTTTGAACGTGTTAAAATACTGTCACGCTCATTGGCAATCGTGACATTAATTTTTTGATTTTTGACGCTCACCACCTGACAGCCACTGAGTAAAAGTGGGCTAGAGACAAGCAGTGTAAGCAGTATATTTTTTTTAGAATGCCGCATATATGTGATCTGAGCGATAGTATTTTCAAATCATACGATATTTATGAGAGATTTCAATTTTATTCTAAATATTTTTGCTAAAAAAATAGACTGATTAATCAGTCTATTTTATAGAGAAATTCACTTATTTTGATAGCGCTGGATTTTTCATAATTTGCCAAACATTGTAGCGACCTTGCTTATCAATTTCTAAAATTAAACGATCTGTCACTTCAGCTTCTTCAGGATATTTAACTTTATAATTTTTAAGGGTTTGAATCGCATTTTTCTTCTGTTCCATACCTAAGTAAGTATTTGCAGTAGATAAATACGCTTCTTGAACGCCTGCTTTGGTTGCTTTGTCTAAATAAGGCATTGCTTCACGTTGACCACCACCTTCAGATAATGAGAAACCAAACCATAAATTTGCTTCAGGATCATCTTTGTTAATTTTTAAAATACGCTGTGCGTAGTTCAAAGATTTTGTAGTGTAGCTCGAACCTAAATCAAGATTACGTCCCATGATACTCGCTTTAAATGCACGAATGAGAACGTCAAAAGAAGCATTGTCATGTGTTGCGAGTGTATCGAGTTGTGTTGAAACTTCTTTGAGCTTACTTTCAAAACCACGACGTTCTTGACGGTCGGTAAATTGTGGTGGGTAATGACGTGCTTTGCCTTCAACCATTTGTAAAAAGTCATCAATTGCAGTGATATCAATTTCATTTTCACCAGCAAGAACGGCATATTTCATGCCACGTTGTGGACTATTTACTGTAGGTACAATCAGCTTATTTGCATCTAAAATTAATTTTTTATTGGGGTTGCTTGGATCAGTCACTTCTAACTTTTGTACTGGCTGTGCTGCTGCTTTTTTTAATTCAAGCTCAAATACAGGAGGTTGGGCATAGTTAAATGGATTTAAAGCATAAAATGGCGGAGTAATGTCTGGTTCTGTATAAATAATAGGTTCATTATTTACTTGTTGTGGTTTAATTTGGGCGGTGCCGCAGGCAGAGAGTAATGAGGCTGTGACGAGTACCAATGCCAAAGGCTTAAGAGTCATATCTTTCTTCCGGTAATTTGTTGTATAAGTTAAAAAGTTGCATGTTTGTCAGTCTAAGAAAAGACAGCGCAACATGCAACTTCAAAATGCCGATGTTATTAAAAATTATACATTAAGCTTTGGATTCATTGCTTTGAGCTTCGCATTCACGGCGAACATCTTCAATAATTTTCAGTTCTTCTTCGCTATAGGGTTTTTCAGTGTCTTGCTGTGGTTTAAATGTTGGATCAATAAGAGATAAACGCTGACATAAATGATTCATGCGTTTTTCATTTTGAGCTAAACGTTCAAGCAATACACGCATGCCTTCAAGCATTGGATCAGTGACATCTTGCGTTGCAGCATAGGCTTGGAATGTAGGGTTTTGCTCTGTGTTGCCGATATTATTGATGCGAATATTTGCTGTGTCAGGACATGGCGCATCTTGTGTTTTTGGTTGATCTTTATTAATGAAGCGAGCAGGGTTACCGACAGCGGTAGTATCGGCAGGAACCGCTTTGGTTACCACGGCATTGGAACCGACTTTGGCATTTTTACCCACTGTAAACGGTCCAAGAATTTTAGCACCTGCACCGACAACCACACCATCTTCAAGGGTTGGATGGCGTTTGCCTGTATTCCATGTGGTACCACCCAATGTCACCCCATGATATAGCGTGACATCATCACCAATTTCGGCAGTTTCACCAATCACCACACCCATGCCATGATCGATAAAAAAACGCTTACCAATTTTTGCGCCGGGATGGATTTCAATACCTGTGCTAAAACGGCTAAAAGAAGACAATAACCGTGCTGAAGTTTTACATTCTTTGACCCAAAGCTCATGTGCAACACGATGCATAATCAGCGCATGAATGCCGGGATAAGTGGTTAAAACTTCAAATGTATTGCGTGCCGCAGGATCTCGCGCAAAGACAGCTTGAATATCTTCTTTAAGCCATTTCAGCATTATTTTTGATCCTCTTGAGGTTTACTTTTCCATGTACCATTATTAAGCGCTTGCACACGGGTAAAAATACCTCGTAGTAAGTGGTATTCCATTTTATCTAATTGTATACGTCCAAAAAGACGACGCAAGCGTAAAGGTAATAATCTTGGATTCTTTGGATCCATAAATTCGATTTCTGCGAGCATTTTTTCGATATGTGGGTAAAATTGCTCCATTTGCTCATGGGTAACCAAAGGTTCATCCCAATGCATATCTTCTGAATCTGTCACATGCATGACCGCTGCAGTATCTTCTTGTTTGTCTGCAAGTTCCATGGCTGCCATACGCATTTCATAACAAATCACTTGAATGGCTTGTGCAACATTGAGTACGCCATAGTCGGTATTGACCGGAATGGTGACATGATAATTCGCCATCGCCAATTCTTCATTGGTCAAGCCACGGTCTTCACGACCAAAAACAACCGCAATTTCTTGTTGCTCATGTATCACCGATTGCATTGATTTTTGTGCAGCAGGGCGAGCATCTAACAGTGGCCAAGGAATGGTGCGACTACGGGCACTTGTACCAAAAACCAAATGACAATCTTTAATTGCATCTTCGAGCGTATCGACAATTTCAATCTGTTCAATAAGATCAGTCGCGCCCGCAGCCAAAGCATCAATATCAGGATGAGGATAAGTCTTTGGTGCAACAAGGACGAGTTTTGACAGTCCCATAGTTTTCATTGCACGTAAAGCACTGCCAATATTGGCAGGAAGTGTCGTGTTGACCATGACGATGCGTACATGGCTTAAATGCTGAGCAATTTCAGCATTATCGATAATGTCCATTGTAATTCCACAAAAATAAATCAGGCAGTAATGTCTGAATAGCGAATTGGGGGTTAAATCTGTAGGGAGGAACAGATTTAACGCGTATTTAAGTTAGGTTAATTACTTTATTTGAGCCGAGTATCAAGTGATCAGTCTTATGACGATAGTTGAGCGACTTCAGTATGATATTGATCCATTGCCTCATCCATACTGATACCTTGAGGAATTGGTGCACTTCGACTTTGAGCCGGCGGTTGATGATATGGCGCAACTTTGGCAGCTTTTGATTTGACATGATATTCAACATGCAGTGATTCTTTACCAAAATAATCACGCATTTTTGATAAAAGCTCATCAAGTGGAGCGACTTTCCATTGTTGCCCGAAATGAAACTCAGCAGTAGCATAGTCATAATCAAGCAAAATTTGCACAGGAATGTGCTGACACATATCCATATTGCAATAAGGTTGTAAAATCTTTTGTAAATCTGAGGTCAGCGTCTTGGTTAGTACTTCAGGGCTGAGCTTAATGGCAATATGATTGGCACGTTTTTGACGAATTTCATTGAGATTAAAGGCTTTGGTTAAACGTCCCATTGGACGATCAAAACCTTCACGCTCATAAATTTCACCTTCAATCACCACAACTTTTTCATTTTGAATGATGTCTTTGAAACGGTTAAAGCGTTCATGGTTGGCAGAGACTTCAATACGTGCCGTACCATCATCTAACGTTATCATCATACGGTTTGGAAAGTTAGCAATATCGACCACAAGTCCTGCAAAAACAGTGGTGACACCACGCCGTGTGGGGGTGAGTTCGTTAATACGCTGTGAAATAAAGGCTTTTAACTCAGGGCGATACACATCAATTGGATGTCCTGTGAGATATAAACCAAGTGTATCTTTTTCACCTTTGAGGCGAACCTCATCTGACCACGGCTTAGTTGGTTTGGCAGGTTTACGCTGAACTTCTTCAACTTCACCAAACAAATCCATAATGCCTGTTTCACGGTTTGATCGTGCTTGTTCAGCCGCTTGTACAGCCTCAGGTAGTTGGAGCATGAGGCTTGCACGATCAATACCCAAACAGTCTAATGCACCTGAACGAATCAGTGCTTCAAGTGTACGTTTGTTGATTTTCTTTAAATCGACACGGTGGCAAAAATCGAATAAATCTTTATACACACCATCATGCAAACGTGAGTCAATCACCGATTGCATGGCTTGTTCACCGACACCTTTAATGGCACCTAAACCGTAAATAATGGTTTCAGCATCACTCGCATGGAATTGGTAGAACGACATATTAATAGATGGTGGTAATACATTTAAACCATTGATTCGACAGTCATCAATTAAGAATACAATACTGTCGGTATTTTGCATTTCCGATGATAATACAGCCGCCATAAATTCAGACGGATAATGCGCTTTGAGCCATGCCGTTTGATAAGCAACAAGGGCGTAGGCGGCCGCATGTGATTTGTTAAAACCATAGCCGGCAAATTTTTCCATATAGTCGAAAATGTGGTTTGCAGTTTTTTCATCAATGTCTTTTTTAGCAGCACCTTCAATAAAGATTAGGCGTTGTTTGACCATTTCTTCGGGTTTCTTTTTACCCATTGCACGGCGCAAAATGTCCGCACCACCAAGAGAGTAGCCTGCACAGAATTGTGCTGCCTGCATCACCTGTTCTTGATACACCATAATGCCGTAAGTCGGTTCGAGAACGCCTTCAAGTAAAGGGTGTAAATATTCAAAATCACCACCATGCATACGGTGAATAAAGTCCGGAATAAGATCCATTGGACCCGGACGATATAAGGATACAAAGGCAATAATTTCTTCAAATTTGCTTGGGCGTGCTTCCTTAAGCATTTTTTTCATGCCGACGGATTCAAACTGGAACACCGCCGTTGTATTAGCGTCAGCAAATACGGTATAGGCTTTAGCATCATCTAAAGGAATGTGTGCAATATCTAACGGAACTGCTGATTGGGTGCGTTTATTAATATTTTGTACAGCATCTTCAATGACGGTTAAGTTACGCAGACCCAAAAAGTCAAATTTCACTAAACCTGCGGCTTCAACATCATCTTTATCAAATTGTGCAACACGCGCTGTACCATCTGCTTCACACATAACCGCAGAGTAGTCGGTGATTTTGGTGGGTGCAATTACTACACCGCCCGCATGTTTACCTGTATTTCGGGTGATGCCCTCAAGTTTGAGTGCCATTTCCCAAATTTCGGCAGCATCATCATTATCTGGGTTAGATGGATTGGTAACAATATCTTTGAGTTGTGGTTCTGCCTCAATCGACTCTTCCAAAGTCAAACCTAAAGGTTTGGTTGGAATCATTTTTGAAAGGCGATCTGCTAAACCATAAGATTTACCCAAGACTCGTGCAACGTCACGAATCGCACCTTTGGCAGCCATGGTGCCGAAAGTTGCAATCTGTGAAACGGCATCTCGACCATAATGGCGTGCGACATAATCAATGACTTTATCTCGACCTGCGATACAAAAGTCAATATCAAAGTCGGGCATTGAAACACGTTCAGGATTCAAGAAGCGTTCAAAGAGAAGTTCGTAACGTAGCGGATCGAGGTCGGTAATTTTAAGACTATAGGCAACCAATGAGCCTGCACCAGAACCACGACCCGGCCCTACAGGGACACCATTGCTTTTAGACCATTGAATAAAGTCCATGACGATCAGGAAGTAGCCGGGAAAGCCCATTTTATTGATGATGTTTAATTCATAGTCAAGACGTTCATCATAAGGCTTACGAATTTCAGCCCAATCTTCATCACGTTTTGCAATTGGGTAGAGTACATCAAGACGTTCTTCTAAGCCGACCTCAGATAAATGTGCAAAGTAGGTATCAATGGTATGATTTTCAGGAATCGGATAATCAGGTAAATCATTGAACCCTAAACGGAGCGAAACGGTACAACGCTTGGCAATTTGTACTGTATTTTCAATGGCACTCGGAATGTCTGAAAATAGCTCAATCATTTCAGCTGAAGTTTTAAAGTATTGCTCAGGCGTATAATTTTTAGGACGCTTGCTATCACCAAGGACATAACCATCGGCAATACAGACACGCGCTTCATGCGCTTCATAGTCTTCAGTGTGAATAAAATGTACATCGTTATGTGCAACGACACCAATACCGTATTTTGCCGCAAGTTTGACTGCTTCTTGAATGAAGCTTTCTTCCATCGGGCGTTGAGTTCGGGTTAAGGCAAGATAAACACGGTTACCAAATTTTTCAATCCATTGTTCAAGGAGTGGCTCTGCTTTTTCAGGATAAGCAGACACCAACATCTCGCCGACATCACTGTGTAAACCAAGCAGTACAATCAGGCCTTGTGATTGCTCAAGTACCCATTCTTTTTGTAGGCACGGAATACTCAGTTGTTGACCTTCAATATAGCCACGAGATACGATTTCAGTCAGTCCACGCCAACCTTTTTTATTCATGGCTAGCAAAGTAACTCTATGTGAAGCATCGTTTAAACGAATGTTACTGCCTAAAATAGGCTTAATGCCTTTCGCCAAAGTCTTATTATAAAATTTGACCGCAGCATGCAGGTTCGACAGATCGGTGATTGCCAATGCAGGCATTTCATCACTTACAGCAGCCTTCACTAAATCAGGGATCCGTACGATCGACTCTGTGATCGAAAACTCTGTATGAATACCAAGATGTACAAACTGCATAAAAAAATCCTGTGCTAAAGCAGGCAATATTTTAGCACGCTCTGTGTCTGAGGTGCTGCTCAAAACTTGAAAAAACGTGACGATGTTATACATAACTTGTCATATTTGAGCATTTTAATTTGCCAAAAAAATCATTTATGATGATGCATTACAATAATTTTTAAACATCTTTTTTATACAACTGAATAATCATATATTGGGAAAAATTAAAGTTATGAAAATTAAAGCACTCGCATTGTCATTATTTCTAGCATGTTCTATTGTTCCAAACGTTTATGCTGAAGATGCTGTTGAATATAGCCCTGCATTGGTTAAAAAAGCTGAAAAAGGTGATGCTCAGGCGCAGTATGATTTAGGAGAAGCTTATTACCAAGGCTATAACGTTGAACAGGATTATGAAAAAGCATTTGAGTGGTATAAAAAATCAGCTGCTAAAGGTAATTTAGATGGTATTTTTTCAGTCGGTTATATGTATGACAACGGCGAATTTGTCGAAGAAAACAATCCTGAGGCAATGAAGTGGTATTTAAAAGCTGCTAACAAAGGACATGCATTTTCACAGTATTATATTGGCTCAATGCTTGAAGACGGTGATGATGGGGTAGAGGCAAATCCGAAAAAATCTGTTGAGTGGATAAAAAAAGCTGCGGATGGTGGTTATGCTCAGGCGCAAAATCATTTGGGTTATAATTATGCCAACGGAATTAATGTCGATGAAGATAAGGCTATAGCGGTTAAATACTATCGTTTAGGGGCTGCTCAAGATTATGATGAAGCGCAAAACAACTTGGGTACGATGTATCATTTGGGTGAAGGCGTAGAGCAAAATTATGCTGAAGCGATGCGCTTATATAAGCTTGCTTATGATCAAGGCAATGAACTTGCCGCTTCAAACATTGGTTTGCTTTATGAAGATGGTGAAGGGGTGACAAAGAACTATAAAACTGCTGCGGAGTATTATGAGCAAGCAGTTGAATTGGGTGATTCAAGTTCATTGGAAAACTTAGCTGATTTATATGAAAAAGGCGGTTTTGGCTTGAAAAAAGATCTTCGGAAATCAAAAGAGTATCGTACGCAGTATGCAAAGCAGTAATGACTTGAACATGACATACATGTAAATATGTCGTGAGGTAGAGCGAAAAAAATGCCTGAATATTTAGGCATTTTTTATGATTCTATTTCACAGGTCTTTATTTTAATAATCCCAAAATATTCGCTGAATTTCTTTCGCATCCGTTGTTTTGGTTAACGCAAGTGCAGCAAGCAGTTTAGCTTTTTGTGGATTTAAGTCATGTGCGACCACCCAACCGTATTTATCATCGGGTTGTTCAGCATTACGTAATACAAAACCTTGTGGAACACGAGATGAACGAATGATCTGTACACCTTGCTTTTGCAGTTCGTTTAAGGTTGGTACGATATAATTTGGTACAGAACCATTACCTGTTCCAGCATTAATAATGGCTTTTACACCTGCTTTGGCATAAGCATTGTAGGCGTCGGGGAGCATATTGCCTGAGCCATAGACAATTTGAACTGAGGGTAGGCTATCACCTTTAATATTTTCAATATTAAATTCTGAGCTATTGTTGTGGCGTTTTACAGTATTACGGAACCAGTAAGGCTTACCTTCAACGAGCATACCCAGCGCACCCCATTGGCTTGAAAAAGCATTGGTATGAATGTTGATGGTTTTAGTGACATCTCGTGCTGCAAAAATATCATCATTCATCAAGACAAAAGTGCCTTTACCTTTTGCACTGTCGTCAGCTGCAAGTGCGACTGCACTATAAAGGTTCAATGGACCATCAGCAGAGAGGGCTGTTCCGGGGCGCATTGAACCGACTACTACAATCGGTTTGTCTGAATGAATAACTAAATTAAGGAAAAAGGCGGTTTCTTCAAGCGTATCTGTGCCGTGTGTAATCACTACGCCATTGACATCGGGTTTTTTCAATAAATCATTAACCTGACGAGCAAGAGATAATAATTCTTTGTCGGTAATACTTTCCGATGCGACCTGCATTGCCTGTACACCAGTTACATTGGCGAGGTTTTGAATTTGTGGAACGGCATTGAGTAATGCATCAACAGGGACTTTTGCCGCCGTGTAAGTTGCACTATTGGTGGAGCTTGCACCTGCACCAGCAATGGTGCCTCCTGTTGCAACGACAACGACATTATTTTTGGCAAAAGCCATACATGGTAGTAATAAGCTTAAACTAAGTGTCAGCGCTGAGATTGTTTTTTTCATAAAGATTCCTTTTAAATTCTGTCCATGTTCTAAGCATTTTTTATACCAAGTCTCTAAGTTAATACAAATGAGTAGACTTTACCTATACTGATTTTAAAATGTGAAGTTTTAAATGATCATTCAAATTTATACCGAGTGAATTTAGATGTGTACAGATAATAAAAAAGACATTCAAACTGAATGTCTTAGGGTGTGTTGACATTTCCTGCTCATAATTCACTCTATAACGGTAACCATATA
>CAXYZD010000079.1:0-11610 GCA_964293455.1 uncultured Acinetobacter sp.
TAACCAGTAAAAATCCACACAAGTTGTTCTTCATATATTCTTAATGATCTTCTCACCACTTCGTCAGTAGCAAGCGCCGGTTCTCAATACACTTAACAACTCAGCACTTCGTGCTTCGTTCGTTTCCGTATATCTCGTCGGTATGGCACGCATTCTATAGCATTTCAGTTCAATGACAAGTACTTTTAGGCAACTGCTTTATCGTATGTTGTATTTTTAAACGATCCGCTTCTTATAAATCAGCATAAACCAATGTAAATATATAATTATAAAGCAAAAATATTATTTTTTATTTTTGCTTTATTTTTAAATTATTTGGTAGGTGCTGTTTTATAGCTTACGCTAAGAATTTTAATCGGCTGTTTAGGCACATCTTGAAACATGCCATAACTTCCTGTCGGTACATTAACCATCTTATCGACAATCTCCATGCCTTTTGTCACTTTACCAAAAACAGCATAACCAGGATTGCCTGTCGCTTTATTGAGGAAGTCATTATTGGCAACATTAATAAAGAATTGACTGGTTGCTGAATCGGGATTATTGGTACGTGCCATTGCTAGTGTGCCACGCGTATTTTTCAGACCATTTGAAGCTTCATTTTTAATGGCGGCTTGGGTTGGCTTTTCGAGCATCTTTTCATTCATACCACCGCCCTGAACCATAAAGCCTGGAATAACACGGTGAAAAACAGTGCCACTATAAAAATTCGTTTTAGCATAGTTTTTAAAGTTGGCAACGGACAATGGTGCTTTTTCATCATAAAGCTCTATATCGATGTTACCGAGGTTCGTTTTGATTTGCATATCTGTATTGGCAAATGCATGACTTGCAAGAACTACCAAACCTAAACTTAATCCTATCTTTTTAAGCATTCTTTTATTTCCTAAAACGTTTTAAATTTATGACGACTTATATTAATCTGCTTTGAATCATGAAAGTTGTTTCCATTACAAACATTGAATAAATATTATCAACAACGTCATACACGATGATGAATGTCATCATAAAAAATATATAAAGGATTGCCACTTATGAATCAAATGCCTTTATCTAAGAATACACATACTGTATTGCCTTGGCATCTTTCAGGTGAAGGCTATATTTTAAATTATTGGCTCAATCCAGAGTTGATTGAGCAATCTATGCCTTTTGGTTTACAAAAAGCGAAACTCGGTCGCTTGGTTCAAATCATGCTTGTGCGTTACCACAGCTCGCCTGTCGGTGCTTATGATGAGTTACTTTTTTTAGATCATGCAAATAAGGGTTTAAAGATGCATTCTTATATTCCCAAAATTTATGTTTCCAGCCAAGCTTCCGTAGATGAGGGTCGCTATCATTGGGGTATTCCTAAAGAGCTTGCTCAGTTTGAATGGGATTTGTCACCAGATAGATTAAGTTGTCAAATTTCAGTAAACAATGAAATGCTTAAGATTCAACTAAATTTTTCGCAGAAAAGTTTACCCATTCCTATCTCCTCTCGCATTTTTCCTGCTCAGTTTTTTAAAATTGAACAACAGGATCAACAGTACCGTTATCAATTTTCACCTCACTTTAAAGGTCATTTGGCTTATATTTCTCATGCTGAATGGCAAGACACCCAAAATATTTTTCCTGATTTATCACAAGCCAGTTTTATGAAAGGCTTTTATTCTAAAGATTTTCAGCTCATTTTCCCCGAAGCATTAAAAACAGCCATATGATCAAATAAAATCTTTAAATTAGAAAATGGTTACATTAAAAAACCGTTGTTTCATTTTATTTGAAACAACGGTTCTATTAAAACAAAATCAGTTCATTTAAAAATTCAGTATTTATCCCAAAATTTACGAAACTCTTTGCTCATTTCAATCACATTCTTTTTCGCTTTTCTTGAAATAGGCGTCAAATTAATAAAGCCATGCGTTTGATCTTCATAATCTTGATAATGCACTTTTACACCTTCTTGACGAAGTTTATAAGCGTAAATTTTACCTTCATCGTGTAGAACATCATGTCCTGCTGTTACCACAAAAGCAGGTGCAACTTTTTTTAATTGACCATTAATAGGTGAAACAATTGGATCATCAAGCTCCATTTTATGTCGATTCACATAATAATCAGTCACATAATCAATATCTTGCCCTGTCAGCACTAAGCCATCTTTATAGGCAAAAAACGATGGATGACGACTCTTAAAGTCTACAGCAGGATAAATTAGGAACTGTGCTGATGGTGCATAACTGGTATTTGCTGAACGTTGTGAAATCACCGCACTGATATTTCCACCCGCACTATCACCCGCAACTGCAACACGATTTTTTAAAATTTTAAATTGACGACGGTTTTGATAGACCCAAGCCAAAGCATCTTCACATGATTGAATTAATGCTTTAGGTCCAACTTCAGGTGCAAGCGGATAATCAATACTTAATACTTGTGCTTTAGCATGCACTGCAATGAGTCGGCAGACTTCATCGTGTGTGTCGACACTACCTACTACAAAACCACCACCATGATAAAACACAATCAATGGTAATTTTTTACTTGGCGCAGGATGATAATGTCGTGCGTAAATACTACCACTTTGTAGCGGTAAACGAATGTCTTCAATAAATTGAACATGTGTCGGTTTGTGAACAATCGACTGCATTTGTGATTCAAAGGCTTTACGTGATCGTTCAACATTTTCACCAATAAAACCCGCTTTGCCCTGTTTTAACTGCGCTGCCATTAAACATTTAGTAAAACTATCGAGTTGTGGGTACTTATAGGGATAACCCAACAGTTTAGCCAGTGATTCTTGTGCAAATTTTGGTAAGCGATCTAAGGCACGACCTGCTGTACCTTGTCCCTGTTCAATCTTTTCTTGTAAATTTTTTGTTAAATCCATGTTCATTCCTTCCTTTCATTTTCACCCCTGATTCTTCATATTTTCTACATGATCAGGCTTTAATATGATGCTATGTATAACAAGTGCTATAACGAATATACAAATAAAACGTTTGTTTACGCTAATCTCACTATATGCATTTGTCATTGACAATTCTGCTTTTAAATATCACTTTTTTTTGCTACTGCTGCCTAATTTCATTGGAGACAATCAACATGATTAAAGCATTTCTTGCAACAGTCACCACTGCTTTTCTCGCTGTTGGTTGTGTTGCTTTCCCTGAAGATAGCTATTCATCGCGTGGTGGTTATTACGGTAACACGGGTTATGGAACACGTTATGACCAAAATGATCGTCGTTATGATGATCGCTATGACCGTGAACGTACCTATCGCTTACAGCAAGCACGTATTGAACAAGATCGTCGTCAAAATCAGCTAGACCGTAATCGTAGAAATTTTGAACAAAAAAAACGTGACGAACAACGTGTAACTCAAGCACAGCGCCAACAATGGGAACAACGCCAACGTGAATGGCAAAAGAAACAACAGCAGAGCAACACGCAAAATAGCCGCCCTAACCGTCCCAACAATCAAGTAGAAAATGCACCTTCAAATAATGATCAACGT
Source organism: uncultured Acinetobacter sp. (assembly GCA_964293455.1). Classification (GTDB taxonomy): domain Bacteria; phylum Pseudomonadota; class Gammaproteobacteria; order Pseudomonadales; family Moraxellaceae; genus Acinetobacter. Next base: position 3,502 of record CAXYZD010000079.1, read on the forward strand.
AACAAAAAACGTGACAATCGTCGTGGACCATTTAATCAGGGTTATAACAAATAGCAATAATCCATATTTATGTAGATAAATCTTAAATTTTTCAGTTATTAAGATAAACAGAATGCCTTAGTTTTTAGATTTTGACCAAGAAAGCAACAGTTGCTATGTCTTTTGTCGAACTTAGCATTTCTGTATATTTATTCATAGATTTTTTATGCACTGCTTGTGACTCAACCATTCAAAATAGGTGAGCTGCCTCCAACTTTAGCCGATTGTGAAATTATTGATGAGAAAGCATTTTCACTTTAAAAAGCATATTGTCATGTTAAATATATGATTAATTCTTTAAAGAAAAAGAGGAATGATCTCTCCCAAAACCATTCCCCTATTAAGATCAAATCAAGCGATTTGACCATGTATTTCGCAATTATTATTATTTTGTACTTGTGCCCTCTGAAATGTGATTTAAACCACAATTTTCGTTCATTAATATAATCAGATTATTTACCAAATGCAATCAAAATGGAAAAAATTAATGATTGTTTTTATAGATATTTTTTATTTCTATATCATTTTTATTTCTATACAAAATAATACAAAAAAGACCGCCTTTCGGCAGTCTTTATTTTTCAATTACTTAACAACAAAATACCTTTGATCGGTACTTTAATCAGTAAAGCTTACCTTCGCAATTGCTTTCTTGCTTGCTTGAATAATTAACGTTACGTTCTCTTTAACCACAAAGTTTGCATCAACTTCCTTCCAATCGACTTTTACGGCACCGCGACCCAATGCATCTTTTGCTTGAGCTGCATTTTTGGTTAGACCCGCTTCACGAAGAATTGAAGTAATAAAAATTTCACCACCAAATTCAGCACGAGAAATGGTCACTTCTGGTGTCCCTTCAGGAAGTTCACCTTCTGTAATTAAGTTACCTGCACCTTTGTGTGCATGTTCAGCAGCTTCAACACCATGGAAGCGCTCAACCAATTCAAGTGCAAGAATTTTCTTCACATCTTGAGGGTTACGACCTTCTGCAACTTCTTTAAGTAAAACCGCAATTTCATCTAATGATTTGAAGCTGAGTAAATCGAAATAGCGTTCAATCAAACTATCTGGCATAGAAAGTACTTTTTGATACATCGCACCGGGTGCATCAAACACGCCAATATAATTGCCTAACGACTTAGACATTTTATTCACGCCATCCAAACCTTCAAGGATAGGCACAGTAATACACACTTGCGCTGCTTGGTCATAACGACCTTGCAGTGTACGCCCCATCAATAAGTTAAAGGTTTGGTCTGTACCACCAAGCTCAACATCAGCTTCAAGTGCAACTGAGTCATAACCTTGTACCAATGGATACAAAAACTCATGAATTGCAATCGGTTGATGGTTGTTATAACGCTTGGTGAAATCATCACGTTCAAGCATACGCGCTACAGTTTGCTGTGAAGCCAACTGAATCAGATCAGCAGCAGATTTTTCTGCAAACCATTCTGAGTTAAAACGTACTTTGGTTTTAGCAGGATCAAGAATTTTAAATACTTGTTCCTGATAGGTTTTAGCATTTTCTAATACTTGTTCACGGGACAAAGGTGGGCGTGTTGCGCTCTTCCCTGTTGGATCACCGATCATCGCAGTATAGTCACCAATGAGAAAGGTGACGTTATGACCTAAGTCTTGAAATGTTTTTAACTTATTGATCAGAACGGTATGACCTAAATGCAAATCTGGTGCTGTAGGATCAAAACCCGCCTTAATATTTAAAGGACGATTTTCTTTGAGTTTCTTTAGAAGATCCTCTTCAGAAATAATTTCGTGTGTGCCTCGTTGAATGAGGGCAAGTTGTTCTTCGGCTGGCAGGAAATTTGACATCACAAAACCCAAATACATATGTTGTTCAATTTGTACGATATACTAACACTTTTTCAGCATAATGCAGGCGAAGTATATTTCATGACAACAATCTATATTGGCGTAATGACGGGCACGAGCATGGACGGCGTCGATTTTGTTGCTGCTTCATTTGATCCGCTTCACATTCATGCCACACTCACTGTTGCTTTTGATCCCAATCTACGTGATGAATTGATGGCGCTGACCTTGCCTGATGACAATGAAATTGATCGTATGGGGAAAGCAGATGTCGCGTTGGCTGCCATGATTGGACACGGCATCAACCAACTGATTGCTGAAAATAATCTCGATAAAAGCCAAATTAAAGCCATTGGTTCACATGGGCAAACCATTCGTCATCGTCCTGAGCATGGTTTTACCTTACAAATTGGTGATCCTAATATCATCACGGAAATCACGCAAATTCCTGTTATTTCCGATTTTAGACGTCGTGATATGGCGGCAGGTGGTCAAGGTGCTCCGCTTGTTCCTGCATTTCATCAAGCGCTCTTTCAACATGAAAGTATTCATCGCGTAATTTTAAACTTAGGCGGTATTGCTAATGTCAGCATGTTGCCTGCGGGTCAACCCGATACTGTTTATGGTTTTGATACAGGCCCTGCAAATATTTTGATGGATGCATGGTGTCATCGTTATACAGGTCAGCCTTATGATGAAAATGGTAATTGGGCAGCTTATGGACAACCGATTCGTAGTCTACTTGATCGCTTACAGTCACATGAATACTTCTCAAAAGAACCACCAAAAAGTACAGGACGTGAAGACTTCAATCTTGAATGGTTAGATGAACAAATTGCAGATTGGCGCAATGATTTGGAATATGACGAACTTGAAAATACACCTGAAAATGTACAAGCAACTTTACTAAAACTGACTACTCGTGCGATTAAAAAAGCCATTTACCGTTCAGATATGGACACAGGTGAAGTCTATGTCTGTGGTGGCGGTGCTTATAATTCACATTTACTTGAACAACTCCGTTGGCGTTTACGCAAGCATAATTGGTCAGTGCAAAGTACATCGGCATTAGGACTTGCACCGACTTGGGTTGAAGCCACTGCTTTTGCATGGTTGGCAATGCGTTCAGATCAGCATCTGAGTGGTAACTTGCCTGCAGTAACTGGTGCAAAAGGCGATCGTATTTTAGGTACAATTACTTTTGTTTAAAATAATTGAATGATAGGTCGAAAATTGTAGAACAATGATCGACCTATAAAGCCTATGGCTTGTCCTGTACTGCTGTGAACAAAAAATATAAAACTGCCACTATCAATAAAAACAATTTTGAGAATATTTAACAATGAACGTGAAACAACAACGTATACAACAATATCAAAGAGATGGACTGACTTTTGATGTGATTGATCAAGGTCCTTTAGATGGACAGCCCTTTGTCTTACTAAATGGATTTCCCGAAACTAATCAAAGTTGGCAACAAAGTTCGGAAATTCTTAATCAACAAGGCTATCGTACTTTCGCAATCAACCAACGTGGCTATAGTCTAGGTGCACAGCCCTTGAAACGCCGTGACTACCGTAGTTCTGCATTGGTTAAAGACGTCAATTCACTACTCGAAATCATTCAACAACCCATTTATTTGATGGGTCATGACTGGGGTGCTGTAGTGGCTTGGGAAGTCGCTCAAACTTATCCTGAAAAAATTAAGCATCTCATTACAATTTCAGTGCCACATAAAGCAGCATTTATGCGTTCAATGCTCAGTAGTAATCAACTTTTCAAATCGTATTATATTGGATTATTCCAACTACCTAAAATTCCTGAACTACTTTTTGAAAAATTACCGAAAATTGGTGAGGCTTTATTACGTGACTCAGGTATGACGGAGCATCAACTACAGACATTTCGCCAAGAAATGGTGAAGGAAAAACGCCTCAGCACAGCGCTCAATTGGTATCGCGCACTACCTTTCAGTTCAAATAAAAATTTAACCAAACCTGTGACTGTACCGACTTTATTTATTTGGGGTAAACATGACACTGCGATTGGTGAGAAAAGTGTTCAGCTAAATAAATACTATGTGGAAGCACCCTACCAAGAAGTCATTATGGATGCGACGCATTGGATTCCTGTACAAAATGCACAAGAACTGACACAACATGTATTGGCAACCATTCAATAATCTAACTATTTTTACACTTAACCATTTCAAACTCAAATAAAATCCATAAAAAAGCCCTCATCATTTGAGGGCTTTGATATTTCAATACTCAGTACATCAAAATAAAAATTAGATAGAAAATGATGAACCACAACCACATGTTGTTGTTGCATTCGGGTTACTCACGATAAAGCGTGAACCTTCTAAACCTTCAAGATAATCTACTTTTGAGCCAACTAAATACTGATAGCTCAATGAATCTACGAGCATTTTTACATCACCATTCGAAAACTCAGCATCATCTTCATTTTGGCTTTCTGCAAAATTAAAGCCATAAGAAAAACCTGAACAACCGCCACCTGTCACATAAACGCGTAACATCAAATCTTGGTTCCCCTCGCTATCACGTAGCTGGCGAACTTTATTTGCAGCATTATCAGTCATCTCAAGCACTTGTGCATTCATGATCGGTATTCCTCAAACAATCTGGACGGTTCTAAAAAACAAAACCATATATTTAGTATAATAACATACTCAATATATGGTCAGTCTACGAACTTTAAAGTTTATTCAGAGTAAAAGACTCAGAATTAATTTAAGCTTACTTATAGTTTTCGTCCTGAAGTGCACACTCAAAGTTTTGTGGATTTTGTTTACAGCGGAACTGCCATAAAAACTTCATCATTTGTTTGTTATATACACCTTGTTTAGTCAAACTAATACGCGATTCACGCATTAATTTTTGATAACCCGGCTGGTCGCCCGCAGGTACTTGCATCCAATATTTAGCAGGAATATCTGCCTTCATTTTGCCAATAATACTGTTTGCACGTGGCAGTTGTGATTTTACCCAATCACGAGATTTTTGCCCAAAACCTGCTGGGAATTTGTCTGGGCGAATAATTAGATTACCCGTGATTTGTAAAATTGGATAATTCACAATTGCACCCTTTGTACCTAAACCTTTATACAGTTCAAGCGGTTTAAATACAGCAGCAGGTGCACCAATAATGTCGACCTGACCATTGTTAAATTTTGCGCCAAAATTGGTCACATCCGCACTCACTGCTTGCGCACCAATTTGTTGAACCATTATTTTTTGTGCTTGGTCATAATCAAGAACTGCAATTTTCTTACCTGCAGCTTTTGCAACCGTATTGATGTTCCGGTCATTGACCATCAAATAAGCATCACCTACAGGAATCACACCAACCACTTCATATTGACCACTGGTCATATATTTAGCAAAAGCTGGAGTAGAAAGACCTTGCATCACTTTTACCGCAAGATTGACATCAGGAATAGCACCAATCGCATCTAAAGAACCCGTAAAGTTATTGAACTGACGACCACGCATACCCGTCACACTAATCGCATCACATTTGCCTGCTTTAAAATCTTCAGCAATCACGGCTTCATTTTGATTGACACGTAATTCAATATCAGCACCCCAGCTTTTAGCAGCAAGCTGATAATCTTTCATTAAAGTATAAACATCACCACTTTTACCAACAAGATCAAATACACACATCACTTGTTTAGCTTGCGTTGCAGAAGCAGTTGCCATAAGCCCTGCTGAGAGTAATAAAGCCTTAGATAATTTCATTATTTTTTTCCTTTCCTTGATCATCTCTTTTAATTATTCATGATCTGCCTAATTCATCCAGATGAACCTAAACATAGACAATAAATACAACCTTATATCTGATCACATAATATAAAGTTATTCTGCTTTTCATCACAAGAATACTAGATTTTATAACAACTACAATGGCATGAGTGACATGAAATACAATTTAAAAAAGCCTAGATTAGAATCTAGACTTTCTTTTAAAAATCAATAATTTTAAAGATTATTCACCGCCAAGTGAACATTCAAAATTCGCTTTATCGACAGAACAACGTGCTTTTTTCAATACAGACATCATACCCGCATCATAGATGCCTTGCTGAGTCAGCTCTAAACGACCATCACGCATCAATTTTTGGTATTTCAGTTTATCTTCCGCGGTTAAATTCATTTTATATTTTGCAGGAATCGTCGCTTCTAAACGATTGATCATTGCAAAACTTTTTGGCAAATTTTTCACAAAATAATCACGAGATTTTTGACCAAAACCAGCAGGGAACTTCTCTGGACGAATGACAAAATCAGCCGTCACTTGTAACACTGGGAAGTTAAACATTGCACCATTTGTGCCTAAACCCTTTTGAATTTCAAGCGGTTTGTAGGCATAAGCTGGTGCACCTACCATATCAACTTGACCATTGTTGAATTTTGCAACAAAGTTAGTGATATCTGAAGGAACAGCTTGTGCTCCAACACGTTGTACAAGGATTTTTTGAGCACTGTCATAACTTAAAACAGCAAACTTTTTACCTGCTGCTTTTTCAATTGAGTTAATGCCTTTATCACGCACAAAAATGAATGCTGAACCGAGCGGAGAAATACCGGCAACTTCGTATTTTTTACCGCCAAGTGTTGTGGTCATTTTTGCAGCATTACGTGCATCTAACGCAAAAGTAATGGCTTTTTGGGCAATCGCATTACTTGGAACACCACCAATAGAATCGATTGAACCAACAAATTTATTATACTGGCGTGCACGCATTGCAGTCATAAATACGCCATCGCATTTACCTGCTTTAAAATCGTTATCTGCCACTGCTTCATCTTGCTTAGGTAGCAAGACAACGTCAGCACCCCAAGATTTAGCAGAAAGTGCCCATTCCTGAGCCATTTGATATGATTCACCAGACTTACCTAACAAGTCAAATACACATACATTAACAGCAGCTTGTGCAGACGATACGAAACCAACCATGGTTGTTGCCGCAATTGCTAAGGCAATTTTTTTCATAATTACATCCTTTTTGATTTTTTGTTCAGGAATACAGAACGATCCATATGCGCAATATTAATCAGCTTTATAATAAAAAAATAGAGCATTTACTCCATTTTTTTTAAGCATTTTATTTCTCAATATTTTTCATATACTTATATTTTGACTGTACATTCAGTTTTACAATTTTTCTATATTCCTTGCAATAACTCACAGTTTTATTCGATTCTCTCTACATCATTTTGTCAAAAATTATTTATTTTTTAGAGTAAAATAGGCAATTAAAAATTAATCTGAAAAAACAAAAGATTCTGAAAAAACATACAGGCGATAACACCAATAGATTATTTAATAGCTTCATTTTTGAATGTATGTTTATTCACCACTGAGTGAACATTCAAAGTTCGTCCGATCAATCGTACAACGTGCACGTTTTAAAACAGACATCATCGTTGCATCGTACACCCCATTTTTAGTGAGTTCTATACGTCCATCACGAAGTAATTTTTGATAACGCATTTTATCTTCAGCCGAAATATCCAATTTATATTTAGCAGGAATTTCAGCTTCTAGTCGCGCAATATTTTGCATTGTCTTTGGCAACTGCTTTAATGACCATGCTCTTGATTGCATACCAAAATTTGCAGGGAATTTATCAGGAAGAATAATTAAATCGGCAGTCACATTAACCACTGGATAGGTAAACATTGCCCCTTTTGTTCCTAAGCCTTTTTGAATTTCCAACGGCTTAAATGCATAAGCAGGTGCACCGATAATATCTGCTTCGCCTGAATTAAATTTTTTCACAAAGTTCGAAATATCGGAAGGAATACCAATTGCTCCCACCCGCTCAATTGCCGTTTTTTGTGCAATATCATAGTCCAAATAAGCAAATTTTTTACCTACACCTTTTTCCAAGGTATTAATCGAGCGGTCACGTACAAAAATATAAGCCAATCCAATTTGACTAATTGCAGCAAGTTCATATTTCACACCATTTTTGGTAGATACAAGGCGTTTTGCATTTCGCTTATCTAAAGCAAAAGTAATGGCTTTTTGAGCAATGATATTGTTCGTCACACCACCCAAGGCATCAATTGAACCACCAAATTTGTTGTATTCTCGAGAACGCATAGTAGTCATTGCGACAGCATCACATTTACCCGCTTTAAAATCTTGGGTGGTGTTTCAAAAAGTATGCTGACATTAAATGAAACCATTATTGATGTAAAA
>CAXYZD010000080.1:0-11589 GCA_964293455.1 uncultured Acinetobacter sp.
CAACGCGTTGAATTCAGCGTAGTACAAGGTCAAAAAGGTTTTCAGGCTGAAGAAGTACAGCCTTTAGACTAATATTTGGTTCTCGAACTGAATATAAGAAAAGCCTCAATATCATATTGAGGCTTTTTTGTTTATAATACTCTTCGAATTTACTCCACTACAGTTAGAGCAGCTCTATGGCATCTAGTTTTAAAACCCTAAATTTACATCCGCAACTCAGTCAAGCGATTGATGCTCTAGGGTTTAAAGAAATGACTCCCATTCAGCAAAAAGTGTTGAAATATACATTGGGTGGTCATGATGCAATTGGTCGTGCACAAACAGGTACAGGAAAAACAGCGGCATTTTTGGTGAGTATCATCAATGATTTGCTCAATAATCCAATTCAAGAACAGCGTTTTCGTGGCGAACCGCGTGCTTTAATTTTGGCACCGACACGTGAACTTGCAATGCAAATTGAAAATGATGCACGTGACCTGATTAAATTCAGCTCATTGACTGTGCAAACATTGGTTGGTGGTGTTGATTTTGATAAGCAGAAAAAGCCACTGAATCAAAATTTTGTCGATATTATGGTGGCAACACCGGGTCGCTTAATCGACTTTATTGAACAAAAAGAAGTGTGGTTAGATCAAATTGAATTTTTAGTCATTGATGAAGCTGATCGCTTACTCGATATGGGCTTTATTCCATCGGTTAAGCGTATTGTGCGTTATTCACCTCGTAAAGAACAACGCCAGACTTTATTGTTTTCAGCAACATTTAGCTATGATGTTTTGAATTTGGCAAGACAGTGGTTATGTGAGCCTGTGACGGTTGAAATTGAGCCTGAAAAGAAAACCAATGCTGATGTTGAACAACGTATGTATGTGGTTGAGAAAAAAGATAAATATAAATTATTGCAAGATATTTTGCGTGATGAGCCGATTGAAAAAGTAATGATTTTTGCTAATCGCCGAGATCAAGTACGTAAATTGTATGATCATTTGAAAAAAGATGGTTATAAAGTGGTGATGTTGTCCGGTGAAATTGCACAAGACAAGCGCTTGAAAATGCTCGATCAATTTAAAAATGGTCAACACAATATTATGATTGCAACGGATGTTGCGGGTCGTGGTATTCATGTCGATGGTGTATCGCATGTGGTGAATTTTACTTTGCCTGAACAATCAGATGACTATGTGCATCGTATTGGTCGTACAGGGCGTGCAGGTGCGCAAGGTGTCAGTATTAGTTTCTTGTCTGAGGATGATGCTTTCTATCTCCCTGAAATTGAAAAAGCCATTGGTCAAAAATTGCCGTTGACACGTTTAGAAGGCTATTGTTAATTTATTCTATTTTTTGAATATGTTATATAGAAAAACCTCTCTTGATGAGAGGTTTTTTATTTTGTGACTATTCATCGTTATTTGAAATATGACTCTTAAATGTTAAAGCAGTCAAAAAGGTTAATTCGCTTTGCAACTAAAAGTCAGGGTGGTTTGATAGTCTGTATCTTTTTCAATGTTGGTATTTGTTCCCAGCACTGAGCCAAGTACGCCAGCCGCTGCTGTGATCATTTTGCCTGTTTGCTCATCAAAGACACCTTTCAAAGCGCCGTTGTATTCAGTTTTTTCATTTGAAACAATAGGCGTTGCTTTCTTACCGCATGTTGTGTTTGCTGCGGAAATAGCATTATTTTTTGCAATAATCTGACTTTTACCAAGTCCTGTGACTTCGTATTGATTATCTGCTTTTTGAATCGCCAAAGATTGGGTCGGGGTAGATGCACATGCTGATAGTGCGGCAACAATCGCAACAGCCATCGATACTGTTATATATTTTTTCATCATTTTATTGCTACTCATGTATTGAAACTTGATTTATATAAGCACAGCATCATGCATAAAGAATACAATGGATGTATTAAATTTGAAGTTTTCTATAGTTTTACTGTGAAAACAAGGTAATGCCATCATTTTTCCATAGGTAGGACGTAGCTTAGTTTTTTATGAATATGCTACTCTTGTGCATCAGCTTAAATTGACAGTGTATAGGGTAATGGTAGATTCAAAATTACAAATCGTTCATGACAATATGCATCAACGTCAGTCTATTGGGCATCTTATTGAGCCTGCGCCAAATAAAGCACAACTTACACAAGCATTTCAAGCCGCGTTGACCGCACCTGATCACCATCGTTTAAAACCAACACATTTTATTCAGATTAAGGCAGAACAGCGTGAAGCCTTTGGTCTTTTGTTGGCAGATGCTGTTGCCGATTTAGGTGAGACCGATCCTATTCAAGTTGAACGTGTTAAGGGTCATCCATTTCGTGCGCCTTTATTGGTGCTTGCAGTGACTCGCTTTCAAGATCATCCAAAAGTTCCTTTATTTGAGCAGACATTAAGTACGGGTGCTGCTGTTCAGAATTTTTTACTGTCATTACAAGCACAAGGTTTTTCAAGTATTTGGCGCAGTGGGGCGGTGGTTGAGTCGGCTTTGCTTAAACGTCAATTGGGTTTAAATGAGCGAGATTTAATTTCGGGAATTATTTATATTGGGACTGCGGTCAAAGTGATTCCACCTCGTATTGATGTCGATAGCGCTGAATTTGTCACGACATGGCAGCCATAAATTAAATTATAGATGTATTAAAATGACATAAAACAAAATGTAGATGTGATTTTGTTTTATTTGAGATTGGAGGTTGTGAGTCCTCCAGCACAGATTGATTGGGATAATAACAATGTCGGAATTACAATTTAAAGATTTGGTCAGCCCTGTTGCGGTCAATCAGAAAACAGCATTAAGAGTGACAGTGCTGGGTGGTGGTAGCTTTGGTACTGCTATGGCAAATACTGCGGTGCGTAATGGTTGCGATACCATGATTTGGATTCGTGACGAAACGATTGCGGCTGAAATTAACGCAACGCATGTCAATAAACGTTATTTGCCTGGTTTTCAGCTAGAAGCAGGCTTGCGTGCTGAATCAAACCTTGAAAAAGCAGTGTCAAATCGTGACATTATTTTAGTCGCAATACCAAGTCATTCATTTCGAGATGTTTTACGTCAAACGAAACCCTTTATTACCTCACAAGCAGTAGTGTCATTGACTAAAGGTGTAGAGGCGAAAACCTTCAGTTTTATGAGTGATATTATTCAGCAAGAACTTCCTGAAGTGCCTTTTGGTGTGTTATCAGGGCCAAATTTGGCAAAAGAAATTGTTGCAGGGCAGCCAGCAGGAACGGTCATTGCAAGTGATTCTGAGTTGGTACGCTATGCAGTACAACAGGCATTACACAGTGCATTATTCCGTGTGTTTGGTAGTGATGATGTCCATGGTGTTGAATTGGGTGGTGCACTGAAAAATATTTATGCAGTTGCAATGGGAATGGCAGTTGCGCATAAAGTCGGTGAAAATACCAAAAGTATGATTTTGACCCGTGCATTGGCGGAAATGAGCCGTTTTGCGGTAAAATTGGGTGCAAATCCGCTGACATTCTTGGGTTTGTCGGGTGTGGGTGATTTATTTGCAACCTGTAATAGTCCGCTCAGTCGAAACTATCAAGTGGGTTTTGCTTTGGGTTCGGGTAAAACGCTAGAGCAAGCGACACAAGAATTGGGGCAGACTGCAGAAGGGATTAATACTATTGTACAAGTGCATGCTCGTGCAAAAGAATTGGATGTATATATGCCAATTACTATGGCATTGTATGAAGTGATTTTTGAAGGTGCACCACCTTTAAATATTGCAGTTTCATTGATGAAAAATGGGCACCGTAGTGATGTAGAATTTGTATTGCCGCATCATCAAGTTTAAATAGAATGGGTTGTAAACTAGGTTGGTTTAAAATGAAGTCTATTTGACCTATCGATAAGCTTTATTTTTAGCGAAACTTGAAAATAAGATTGAGCATTTATTTTCTAAATCAAAAAATAGCGTTAAAAGTTAAGAAAAACAATTATGCAACTGACATTGGTTCGCCATGGCGAGGCATCACCTGCACTTGATGGTAATGATGATAAACGCCGATTGACGATGCGTGGTCAGCTTCAAGCGTTGGAAACAGCTCGCTTTTTACAACAACAGGTACAGCCCGATGTCTTTGTGGTGAGTCCATTGGTGCGTGCACAGCAGACGCTAGAAGGGATTCAACAAAGTTTTAAGAATTTAGCTATTCCTGTGCTGATTTGCGATAAAATCAAACCTGAAGATGATGCAAAGCTCGCAATTGAATGGTTGTCTCAGTTACCTTATGAACGTATTGTGGTGGTGTGTCACATGAATGTCATTGCACATATTGCAGAACAACTCACGAGTGAGTATTTCAATCCTTTTGCACTTGCTGAAGCCCGTATTTACGAGCAAGCGGTGATTGCAAATGGATTATCGACACAGAAAAAAGCATTCGTACCTACGGTATAGGCAAACTTAAATATAATGAATGACAGGGCAGAATAAATAGATGTTGCATATATGGATGCCTGAATCCAATGGGGAATGGCAATGGTCGAATGGCGATCATTGGCAAAAGGCGGTAAGCCTTGAGCAGTTGATTCAAGACATCAAGCTTGAAAAAACCGATGATGCTGTGGTGTATTTTCCGAGTCGTGAAGTACAAATTGTTCAGCAACAATTAAGCAAAACACAATATAAACAATTGGGTGCTGATGGGATTAAATATTTGCTTGAGGAATATGTGATTATTCCTGTGGAGCAAATGAAGGTTTTTTCGCATTTTGAACAACCCGATCAGGTATCTATTTTAGGTATTGCCAATCATGCTGTGACTACAATGCAACATGCATTGGCTTTATTGCCTATAAAAGTTGTGGCTTTATTGCCTGATTTCTTGATGCTGCCAATTCCTGAAAATAATCAAATTGTACTTGCCAATATCAATGGGCGCTTATTGGTACGTGAAAATGAATTTTTAGGCAATTCGATTGATGATTTAGCCCTATATTTAGATTATGCACCGAAAGATCGACATTATTTGTACAGTGGTTTAAGTGATGAACAAGCAGATAGCCTATTTGCGATTGCGCCATCAGATCAAAGAGAAATTTTTGCTTATCAATTGGCTGAAATTAAAAAACCAAAACAACATGCTTATAATGTTTTGCCGAAAGCAAAAACTGAAAGTAGTGGTGTTACAGGGTATTGGAAGGCCTGTGCGGTACTCGTGGTTGCTTTGATTGTTGTACAATTGAGCTACGATACATTGCGTTGGGTTAAACTGAAAAAAATAGCAGATCAAACAACTGTGCTTGCAGTTGAGCAGTATCAATCTTGGTTTGGGCGCACAGAGCGCACAACAGAACAAAATGTTCGAAGTAATTTTCAGAGTCGTTTAAATAAAAGCCAAACGGGTGATGTTCAGGCATTACAATTGTTGAGCCGTGTTGGTCCAATTTTGATGCAACATCAGATTATTGCCAATCAAATTAATTATGAGGCATCTATTTTAAATATGGATTTGGTTGCGAAAACCTCAGATAGTTTGCAGACTTTAGTGAAGCAATTAAATCAACAAGGCTTTAAAGCAGAACTGGGCAATGTGCAAACGCAGGGTGCAACAGTAATTGGATTGGTGAAAATACAATAATGAAAGCATTAGATCTTGTGCAAAATAAATTAGATGTTCTGTTTGAGAAAGTGGCTGAAAACCTTGAGCGAATGTCGCCTCGTGAGCGTGTCATGGTGGTTTTTACCACGCTTTTTGTTTTGGTTGTAGCTGTAGGTTCTGCACTCTTTTACACCCATAAGGCGGCTGAAAATCAGCAAAAACGCTTGAATGAAATCAAAGACACCATTGTGTGGATGCAAAGTAATGTTGTGACCATTCAACCTTCTGATGATTTGGTGATGACTTCTGCGGAAAAAATCCAAAAAATTGCACAGCAGCAGGGTATTGCGATTACATCTCAGCAGATGGGGGAGCAAATACAACTGAGTGCTCAACATGAAAACTATGCCATTTTAGCCAATTTACTGACGCAACTTGCACAAGCAGGTTTAAGTATTGAAAAAATGCAACTTTCCAAAGCGGATGGGCAGATTAAATTAACAGCGACTATACAGTAAGCATTGAAAATAAACGCCTATCAGGCATAGCCTTTTTGGGATTGTGTGCCTATAATACGGCAACTTAAAAAGCAGTAGACTTTTCTAGCTATGATGTATTCACTTGCTCGCCCTTTGTTGTTTTCTTTAGCACCAGAGCGTGCACATGAACTCACACTGTCATTGCTTAAATCTGCCCATAAAATGGGTGCAATCCGCAATCAGGTGGCTGCCAAGCCTGTTACCTGTATGGGCATCCAATTTCCAAATCCTGTCGGTCTCGCTGCAGGTTTAGATAAAAATGGCGCTTATATTGATGCACTTGCTGCGTTGGGTTTTGGTTTTATTGAAATTGGAACCATTACCCCGAAACCGCAAGAAGGCAATCCTAAACCCCGTTTATTTCGTGTACCGCAAGCCAAAGCTATTATTAACCGTATGGGTTTTAATAATGCAGGTGTTGATCAACTTGTTGAAAATGTCAAAGCAGCCAAATTTAAAGGCGTGCTTGGTATTAACATTGGTAAAAATGCCGCAACACCTGTAGAAGATGCTGTTTCAGATTATTTAATTTGTCTTGAAAAAGTCTATAATTACGCCTCTTATATTACTGTCAATATTTCTTCTCCAAACACGAAAAATTTGCGTTCTTTGCAAAGTGGTCATGCCTTGACTGAATTGCTTGAAACTTTAAAAAAACGTCAACTCGAATTGGCTGAAGAGCAGCAACATTATGTGCCTTTAGTGCTGAAAGTTGCGCCTGATCTTGAGCAAACGGATATTGAATTTATTGCATCACAATTGTTGCAATTTAAACTCGATGGCTTGATTGTGACCAATACAACCTTGTCACGTGAAGGTGTCGAAGGTCTACCGTTTGCTGATGAAGCCGGTGGTTTATCGGGTGCACCTGTATTTGAAAAAAGCACAGCTTGTTTAGCAGCTTTTGCAAAAATTCTAAAAGATGAAATTGCACTGATTGGTGTGGGTGGTATTTTGGCGGGTGAACATGCGGTTGCGAAGCAAAATGCTGGTGCATCGTTGGTTCAAATTTATAGTGGTATGATTTACACAGGTCCAGATTTGATCGCTGACTGTGTGAATACAATGACTTAATAATGAATACTCCTGACATTATCATTCTGATCATATTGATGATTGGAGGGTTTAATGGTTTGCGATTAGGATTTGTAAAATCCTTTGCAAATTTGGTTGGTTGGGTTATCGCATTGATTGTGGCGGTAAAATATGCTGCACTCATTGCACCAACCATGTCCTTTTTAAGTCAGGATCCTGTGGTCCAAAAGATTGCAGCTTTTGTGTTTATTATCATGCTAATCATTGTGTTGACATGGATTGCCACCACTATACTTAATCGAATTTTAAAGACACTCAAACTCGGACCACTTGACCGTTTAGCGGGAGCTGGGCTGGGAACATTGAAAGGTTTGTTTGTCGTCCTCATAACTATGCAAGGATTGGGACCATGGGTGAGCAGTTCTCCTACATGGAAGCAGTCTAAAATTATTCAGACGTTACTGCCATTTGCACCATTTGCATCTGCGTTATCGAAAGATGCAGCAAATGAAGCATTGCACCAGATGCGTCCAGAAAATTCTCAAAAAGAAAATTCTGTTAGTGATTCTGAAACATCAACCTCCGCGAAGGATGAGAAAGCAGAACACTCAACCAAAAATCCGTTTTATTAGTCCTAGCTGGTCTGTGAGGTAGTTATGTGTGGAGTCGTTGGTATAGCTGGTAAATCACCTGTTAACCAAATGTTATTTGATGCGTTGACGATGTTACAACATCGTGGACAAGATGCAGCTGGGATTGTGACTTGCCATAATGGTCGTCTTTTCTTAAGAAAAGACAACGGTATGGTGCGTGATGTATTTCATACACGTCACATGCGTGCATTATTGGGTAACTATGGTATTGGGCATGTGCGTTATCCGACTGCAGGTTCATCGAGCAGTGCAGAAGCACAGCCTTTTTATGTGAACTCGCCGTATGGTATTACGCTTGCGCATAACGGTAACTTGACCAATGCAGTCGATATTCATGATGATTTATTCAAAACTGACTTACGTCATATGAATACAGATTCGGACTCAGAAGTCTTGCTTAACGTTTTTGCACACGAATTGCAAAAACGTGCAACGCTTGCACCCACACCCGATGATATTTTTCATACGGTGAAACGTGTACATGAGCGTTGTAAAGGTGCTTATGGCGTAGTTACCATGATTACAGGTCATGGTATTGTCGGCTTTCGCGATCCAAACGGTATTCGTCCATTGATCTATGGTTCACGTTTAACTGAACAAGGTGAAATGGAGTATATTATTGCATCTGAATCGGTTGCGATTACCTCACTTGGCTTTAAAGTTGAGCGCGATATTGAACCTGGTGAAGCTATCTTCATCAATGGCAAAGGCGAGTTGTTTGCACAACAATGTGCTGAAGCACCACGCTATCGCCCATGTATTTTTGAATATGTTTACTTTGCACGCCCAGATGCCACCATTGATGGTATCTCAGTGTACAAAGCACGCTTGAAAATGGGTGAAAAACTGGCGAAGAAAATTCTTCAAGAGTGGGGCACAGAGCATGATATTGATGTTGTAATTCCAATTCCAGATACCAGTCGTACTTCTGCGCTTGAACTTGCCAAGATGTTGGGTGTGAAATTCCGTGAAGGATTTATGAAGAACCGTTATATCGGTCGTACCTTCATTATGCCGGGTCAGCAACAACGTGAAAAATCAGTACGCCAAAAGCTAAACCCTGTTGAGCTTGAATTTAAAGGTAAAAATGTTTTACTTGTTGATGATTCAATTGTGCGTGGTACTACGTGTAATGAAATTATTCAGATGGCACGTGATTCTGGTGCGAAAAATGTATTCTTCGCTTCAGCTGCGCCAATGGTGAAATATCCAAACGTGTATGGTATTGATATGCCAGCAAAAACTGAACTAATTGCATCACACCGTAGTGTTGAGCAAATTCGTGACATTATTGGTGCTGACCGTTTAATTTTCCAAAATTTGGAAGATTTAAAAGATGCAGTACGTACAAGTAAAGTGCCTGCGGTTACAGATTTTGATTGTTCAGTTTTTGATGGTGTATATGTGACAGGTGATATTGATGAACAATATCTTGATGCACTTGAGCAAAGCCGTAGCGATTTAGCGAAAAAAGACAAAGATGGTTATATTGATGTCAATATTGATGCTGCATCGGTTGATCTTAGTGGTTATTAAAAAATGCTTTAATTTATAAAATTAAAAACTCTTTGAAAAAGCGGGAAATTCCCGCTTTTTTCATTTATATTGTTTGAGATTTAAGTTTTTAATTTTGTCTAACGGGTGTAGTCAAAATGATGAAGTTTATTCAATGCAAGAAATCTGCTGGGTGCAATGTTGTTAGGTGCAATGTAATGAGGGTTTTACATTGAAAGATGTAAGTCGTTATTTAATTAAAAACAAAAATATTCTGTGGTCAGCCAGTATTTGTCTGATCGCGGCAGTGTTGACGATTTTTATTTTAAATACTGTGCTCGGTTTATTGGTTCATTATATCGATTCGTCACAGTCGATTTTTTGGCATGTACTTAGTCTATATTTAATCATTTTCTTGGTAGGGGTGATTGGTGGTTCGATTGCATACGAATTTTATGTATTTCGTGCAGGCGGACACTCTCTTGCGAAGCAGTTGAAAGCACGCCGTTTAAGTGTATTGGAAAGTACACCAGAAGAAGGTGTGGCTTTAAAGCTTGCGACTCACTTGGCACAGACTTTCGAAATTGATGAGCCAACACTGTATGTTTTAACCGATGAAATTGGTGTAAATGCTTTAACTGCAGGCTTTCATCCAAAAGATACAGTCATTATTTTGACTTGGGGCGCATTACAAAATTTAGATGAACAAGAATTGTATGGTTTATTGGGTCATGAATTTCATCAAATTTTATCGGGTGAGGCAAAAGAAAATACTCGCTTAAAAATCATGTACAGTGGACTGATTTCTTTTAGTCAATTTGGCAGTAAAATTTCCAAACAAGGCTTTAATCGCTATACCAATAAGCAGCGCCATAAATTCGAAACGTCATTTGTTGCAGTCGGTGGCGTGATTTGGTTGGTTGGCAGTATGGGGGTTTTAATTAGTCGTTTGATTAAATATTTTACGCTCGGTGGGCGAACTTTTTATAATGATTATAAAACTCGCCGTTTGATTTTAAATGATGCCAATATTCAAACGCTCCTCAGAATTTATGTGCATCATGCAGGTTCACAAATTCACAGTGAATATTCGGAAGCTATTGCACATATGTGCTTTGCCAACTCATTAAGTCCACAAAGTTGGTTGAATATTCATCCCTCTATTGCAGATCGAATTTATGAGTTAAACCCGTCATTACTGCAAAATTTACAACTTGAAAATCTTAATAAATTAAAAAATCAGCCTTTATTTAGTCTGTTGCGTCCCTTAGAAGAAGAAATTTCGGAAGTGTATAATCCATGGGTTTCTCCGCAACCCTTGCCATTACTCAGACTTTCACCGATTAGCTTTGCACTGAATGATGCCATTAAGCCACTCAATAGCGAAGTGCGACGTAACATGGCACGTCCAGATGTATTGCACCGTGCAATGCAAACCGCAACAGGTTCTCGTGAAGTGATGGTTGCGATTTTGATGATTCGTCAATATCGTGAGTTTATACCCTCTGAGGCAGAAGTGAGCCGAGCCATTGTGGATGCTTTATTACACCTTGATGGTCGTGTGCATATTCAAATTTTTCATGATGCATGTGCCAATTTGGGCAACATGCCTGCAACGAGTGCGCGTCAATTTATTACTAAGCTCGCTAAAATTATTCAAGAAGATGGTGAAATTGGTTTATTGGATGCACTTTTAATTGAAAAAGTGAAAGCTGAGCTGAATTTATTACCGATTCATACACCTTCATCACTTGAAAATGTAAAACCTCAAATCGTACGTTTGATTGATGCTTTATTGCATGTACAGCAAATTAACAGTGCAAATCAGTTAGATGTCCGTTATCAAATTTTAGAGCGAGTTTTAACCGAAGATGAGCTGGAGTTATTTGAGGAAATTTCCGATGAACCGATTGATTTAGGGGAAATTGTCAATGATATTGCAGGTTTGTTGCTACGTGAGCGTTTAATTATTTTGGGTGTGGCGGAGGTCTGTTTGTGGAATGACCGTATTATTACCCAAGATGAATTAGATGTTTTGGAACTGCTCTATTGGCGTTTAGGTTTTGAAACAAGTGAAATGATTGATGAGATGCAGAAAAAAAATAGTGTGATGATTTTTTAAAGATCACATTAAGAGTGATATTTTTGCCTAATGTTTATAAGAATAAGTGAATTCAAATGCTGAGACCAATTGCCTAGATTTGCAACGGTAGTAGAAAACACGAGTGTAAAGCATAGGTAATTTACTGTAAAACCGTTAAACTACATAGAATAATTTTTTAGTGATCGTTTTGTGAATAGAGCCGAACATCAGCG
>CAXYZD010000081.1:0-11464 GCA_964293455.1 uncultured Acinetobacter sp.
AAAGTATCAAACCAATTCGGAAAAGAATACATGTTTACTTTTTAATGACAACTTACCAAAAGCATAAACTGTATAAAGACTTAAGGGGATGGTAAGAAAAGCGATAATCGTAATGCCACGTAAACCATATAGCCACATGAGTAAATGCGGTTTTGAGTATTTATCACCAAGCCAACCAGCACTATAAGTACCAACAATATTAAACAGCCCAACGAGTGCTAAAAATACAGTACCTGTCGATGCATCAAAACCATGATCAATCAAATACCCCGGCAAATGAATGCCTAAGAAAACCACTTGAAAACCGCAGACTAAAAAGCCTAATGCCAACCATAAAAATGGTTTGTGATGAAAGGAAATTTTTAAAATTTGTTTAAAACTTAATGGCGTTTGCACAGGTTGATTGGTCGTGTTGGGTGCTACATAGGCAGGGGCTTTAAGCATCCACGCCAATGGAATGACCAATGCAATCAAAATGGCACTAATCACCAAAGCCGATGACCATCCAAAATGTTTAATGAGCAGTAGGGTGGTCGGCAACATAATAAATTGCCCAAAGGAACCTGCTGCACTGGCAATCCCCATCGCCATACCACGTTTAGAGGGATGTGCTGCACGTCCAACCGCAGATAATAAAACGGAAAAAGATGTTGCAGACAACGCCATACCAATGATTAAGCCTGCACTTAAATCGAGTAACCATATACTTGAGCTGATCGACATCAGTCCGAGACCAATACAGTACAGCACGCCACCTACCGCTACGACTTTTTTACTACCATATTTATCTGCAAGTGCGCCTGTAAACGGTTGCACAGCGCCCCAGAGTAAATTTTGAAAAGCAATTGCAAGGCTAAAAACTTGATGGCTCCAGCCAAATTCATGGCTCATTGGCACCAGATATAAGCCAAAACCGTGCCGAATTCCTAAAGAGAGCGCCAAAATAAAAGCACTGCCGATGAGCATATAAATGAGGGGCTTGGAAAAGCGAGTTTCATCCTGAGTGACTGACATGCATCATTCCATTGAATTTTAATATAAGAATAATATTAAAGTATTGATTGGTATGTAGCGACAGAATAAATATTTATCGATTGATAAATTATATTTATGGCTAATTTGTTTTTATTTAAAAATGGTAATGATTTTTCTGATGAAAATAGATGAGCGACAATAAAAAAGGTCATTTTTTAAATGACCTTTTTTATGCTCAGAAGAAAGTAAATTTCTTTTGGCATCGTATTTTATGAAATGATTACAACATTAGCGTTACTGGACAAAGCGAGATAAATCCTCTTCAGGACGTGCAGTAAGGATTTCAACACCATTTTTAGTTACAAGTAATGTATGTTCGTATTGTGCAGATAAGCTGTGGTCTTTAGTCACAACTGTCCATTTGTCGCCAAGGAGTTTGGTTTTCCAGTCGCCGCCATTGACCATAGGTTCAATGGTAAACGTCATACCTTCTTCAAGCACCATGCCACTGTTGCCCTGACCATAATGAAGAACCTGTGGTTCATCATGGAAAACCGTACCAATACCGTGACCACAATATTCACGAACCACGCCAAAACGCTCAGACTCTACATATTTTTGAATCGCAGCGCCAATATCACCAATGGTTGAGCCTGGTTTTACCGTTTCAATCCCGCGATACATGGCTTCTTGAGCAACTTTACATAAACGCTCAGCCATAATTGTAGTTTCACCACCCACGATATACATCATGTTGGTATCGCCGTGATAACCATCTTTAATTACAGTCACATCAATATTGAGAATGTCACCTTTTTTCAGAACTTTGGCATCAGATGGAATACCGTGACAAACCACATGGTTCACAGATGTACAGATCGAGTGTTGAAACGCAGGGCGACCAGGGGCCGCACCATAACCTAAACAAGCAGGAATAGCATCTTGTTTGTTGACAATATAGTCATGACAAATCGTATCCAATTCAAGTGTAGAAACACCTGGTTTGATATGCGGTTTGATCATATCCAAAACCTCTGCCGCTAATCGTCCCGCAACACGCATCTTTTCTATTTCGTCTGCGGTTTTGATTAATCGACGTGGAGCTTCATAAGTACTGTTCATGATCTTTAAAAACTTTTGGAAATTTGTATGTGACTATGGTATAAATAGCCGCCCAATTTATCAAATGCTTTTCGTTACTTTCTTCGGATTTGTTGATTGAAAGTTTTGATAGTGGGAATTTAAAAATCCGCACATATGTCGTCACATTACTCTGGGTGCCTGAATAAGGTGGAGAATGCGGACATATGGAGGCCTAACCCAAACTTTAAGGTAAAGAAAATGGCAGATTACAATGTAAGCATGCGCGACCTTCTTACAGCTGGCGCACACTTTGGTCACCAAACTCGTTTTTGGAACCCAAAAATGAGTCAATACATTTTTGGTGCGCGTAACAAAATTCACATCATTAACCTTGAGCACACTGTTCCTGCGTTAAATGATGCTTTGAACTTTGTTAACAAACTTGCTAGCAAGAAAAACAAAGTGTTATTCGTTGGTACTAAACGTGCTGCGTCTAACATCATCCGTGAACAAGCTCAACGCGCAGGTCAACCTTATGTTGATCACCGCTGGTTGGGTGGTATGTTGACTAACTGGAAAACTCTTCGTCAGTCAATTAACCGTTTAAAAGACCTTCAAACTCAATCACAAGACGGTACTTTTGCTAAACTAACTAAACGTGAAGCTTTAGAACGTACTCGTGAAATGGACAAACTTGAACGTGGTCTTGGTGGTGTTAAGAACATGGGCGGTTTACCTGACGCATTGTTCATTATCGATGTTGATCACGAAGCGATTGCAATTAAAGAAGCTAAGAATCTTGGTATTCCAGTAATCGGTATCGTTGATACAAACTCTAACCCAGATAACGTAGATTTCGTTATTCCAGGTAACGATGATGCGATTCGTGCTGTTACGCTTTATGCTTCTGCTATGGCTGATGCGATTCTTGCTGGTAAAGAATTTGCTCAAACTCAAGCAAATGCACAAGCTAAAAGTGAAGAAGCTGCGAAAGAAGCTCCTCAAGCTTAATGCATTTTTGATGCAACCTTGTCACTTTTGCGACATGTAAAAAGATGGCAATTAAGCATCAAATAGGCAGAAACGGTTCAGATTTAAGGTTTGAGCCGTTTTTTTAACAGATTCATTTTTCTACCGTATTTAGGAGAACAACATGACTGCAGTTACTGCGAGCATGGTAAAAGAATTACGTGAGCGTACTGGCCTTGCGATGATGGAATGCAAAAAAGCATTAACAGAAGCAGATGGTGATGTAGAGTTAGCGATTGATAACCTTCGTAAATCTGGTCAAGCAAAAGCGGCTAAAAAAGCAGGTAATATTGCTGCTGATGGCGCAATCACAATTGTTCAAGAAGGCAAAAAAGCAATTATTCTTGAAGTAAACTGTCAAACTGACTTCGTTGCTAAAGACGAAAACTTTGCTGGTTTCTCTGCTAAAGTTGCTGCTGCTGCACTTGCTGCAAACGAAACTGATGCTGCTAAAATTGCTGAACTTAAACTTGAAGATGGCGTTACTGTAGAAGAAGCGCGTATTGCACTTGTTCAAAAAATCGGTGAAAACATTCAAGTACGTCGTGCAAAAATTGTTGAAGGTGAAAACCTTGCAGTTTATAAACATGGTTTACGTATTGGTGTTGTTGTGTCTTACACAGGTTCTGCGGAAACTGGTAAAGGCGTTGCAATGCACGTTGCTGCGTTCAACCCAGTTGCTGTAACTGCTGAAGATGTTCCTGCTGAACTTGTTGCTAAAGAGAAAGAAATTGCGGAAGCTAAAGCAATCGAATCTGGCAAACCAGCAAACATCGTTGAAAAAATGGTTTCTGGTTCAGTTGACAAATACTTGAACGAAGTTGTTCTTGAGCGTCAAATGTACGTAATCGACAACGAGAAAAAAGTTGCTGAAATCCTTAAATCAACTGCGACAACAATCGTTGAGTTTGTTCGTTTCCAAGTTGGTGAAGGTATTGAGAAGAAAGCTGAAATGAGCTTTGCTGATGAAGTTGCTGCTGCTCAAGCTGCTGCTGCTCAATAATTTTTATTGATTCAGTTTTTCTGAATTGGTGAAATAAAAAAACCCTCATATTTTGAGGGTTTTTTTATTTGTTTAAATTTCGGTATTGATTGCATTCACCTAAGATTAAACATCCTATAATGGTTGCAATGTTCATTTGAATCTTTAGTCGTTATGGCAAATAAAACAAATTTGGGTATTGGTGCGGTGATTACACTGCTTATTGCAGCATATTTTGGTATGGATGTTAATCAAAATCAGCATGAAATACCTAAACAGCAGCGATCAAACGAGTCACAAGAAAAAACACCATCTTCGCTTGAGCAGTCAGATCAGCATTCTAATACATCATCTGATGATAAAAAAACACAACATAGTGAATTAAATAGTAGTCAAAATCGTCATGGTTTAGACGTTATCCGTCAATCTTTTGACCGTAAAATTAGTAATGTTCAGGTGCAGTCTGAAGGGCGAGTCAAAGCCATTTTACGAGATGATAATGAGGGTTCACGTCATCAAAAATTTATTTTATCTTTAGATAATGGTCTAACGATTTTAGTCGCACACAATATTGATTTATCGCCACGTATTGAAAATTTGAAAAAAGGCGATATGGTTGAGTTTTTTGGTGAATATGAATATAGCCCACAAGGCGGTGTCATGCATTGGACGCATCATGATCCACAAGGCCGTCATGCAGATGGTTGGTTAAAGCATCAAGGTAAAACTTATAAATAATTTTTATTGAAGAAGTTAGATGTACTTTTCATTAAATGATGAATTAAAAATAGCAATTTTGTTCTATATTACACAAGGTATTGATTTTAAAATAAAGCTGTATATGTAGGAATATCATATGAGCATTATAAAGGAACATGCTGATTTTATTCATCTTAAAGAATTTGGTGGTTTAGAATTACTTAAAGCACGTTATCATCACAAACAGTTTTCACGTCATGTTCATGAAGGATATTGTATTGGTGTGATTGAGGAAGGGGCGCAAAGTTTCTTTCGCACAGGTCAGCTACATACGGCACCAAAAGGTGACATTATTTTGGTCAATGCCGATGAAATTCACACTGGTTCTTCTGCTGTGGAATCTGGTTGGGGCTATCGGGCAATTTATCCAACTTATGAAATGTTACATGATATCAGTCAAGATTTTTTTACCGTGAAAAATAGTGTGCCATGGTTTCCTCAAGCGGTGGTGCATGATGTTGGTTTAGCACAACAACTGATTTTACTTTTTGATTTATTGGAACAGAAAGAAAATACTTTATTGAAAGAAAGCATGTATTTGTCGACTTTGGCACGCTTATTTCAACTGTATGGTCGTGCCAAATTAAGCCAAGCAGAATTGCCCGAAGCACAGCGTAAAGTGGAGTTAATCAAAGATTTATTGAGTGCATTTCCTGCACATGATTTTTCTCTGACTGAGCTTGCAACGCATGTCGGTTTAAGTCCATGGCATTTTTTAAGAGAATTTAAAAAATATACAGGATTACCGCCGCACAGTTGGCTCATCCAGATTCGCTTACGTCATGCACGACAACTGCTTAAACAAGGTGAAAGCATTTCACAAACAGCACAAAATAGTGGTTTCTCCGATCAAAGTCATTTAAATCGTCATTTTAAAAAAGCGATGGGTGTAACGCCTGCACAATATTTATTAAATTTTAAGCATTGATTTATAATCTCAAAAGCCAATGAATGACTTAATTTCAAAATAATGATTTATGGGTTATTTATTTTCGTCAAATAGCAATTTTGTTCAAGGCAAACTCATTTTATTGGAAGATATTGAGGCATATTCAAAAAGAAAATTTAGGATGTTCAATGTCGGATTTAAATGAAATAAGTGCAGAATCAATACAATCACAACATATTGCTCAAACCCATTTAAATCAAACAAGCAATACTGCATTATTTCGTCAAGGCGTATTGGATATTTTACCTTTGTCGATTGCAGTTTTGCCTTGGGGGATTTTAGCAGGTTCAATGGCGATTAATACAGGATTATCGACTGCGCAGGCTTTTGCAATGTCATCGGTGATTTTTGCAGGTGCAGCCCAGCTGGTGAGCTTGGGTTTGGTGATGTCAGATGCATCGGCATTGACAATACTCGTGACAGTTTTCTTTTTGACATCACAGCATTTGATTTATGCATTGAATATGCGTGCAGATCTTCAGCATTTTTCATGGCAAAAAAGATTGGTGATGGGCTTTTTGTTGACCGATGAATTATTTGCAGTCAGCCAACGTGAAAAAGCATCAAAGAAGTTTGCGTATTTATTTGGCGCAGGACTGTGTTTTTATTTGAGTTGGTGTGTTTTTAGTGTACTCGGTATGTTGCTTGCACGTTCAATCCCAAATTTGGACAGTTTGCATTTAGATTTTTCTATTGCAGCATTGTTTATCTTGATTATTGTGCCATTAATTAAGAATTTAGCCTCTTTGCTTGGTGTATTGGTTACAGTTATTTTTGTGTGCGTATTTAAATATTTTGCAATTGAAGCAGGTGTTGTTTTGGCAGCACTGATGGGGATGCTGAGTGCGGTTTGTGTGCAAAAAGCTCAAAAAGGAGTGCAAAAATGACTTGGTTGCTCTTATGTAGTTTGGCGTTGATTGTATTTATTAATCGTTATGTTTTTCTTGAACCTAAAGTTGTAATTCGCTTGCCTGTATTTTTCCAACAAATGTTGCAATATTCTGCGCCATGTCTATTGGTTGCAATTTGTGCGCCGATTGTCTTTTTTCAAGGTGATCAATTGCGAGTGAATATTTTTGATCCCTATATTTTAAGTGCGACTTTGTGTGTGATTCTGGCACTTTTGAATCAACGAATTTTGCTGAATTTGAGTCTTGCTTTAGTTTGTTTTTATACGCTTAATTATTTTTTATAGCACGATGAAATGGGTCGGGTTTTATAAAAAAGACCGACCCATGCTAAATTGCGCTAAAAAGCCTCTTTTTGGCGTGTTTTCCATTTAGGTATAACTTTACCTAAATAGGCATCCATGCACCATAGCGGGCCAATGAGGAGGAATTGGAGGTCTTTAAGGAATGAAGGCTTTTTACCTTCCACTTTATGACCATAAAATTGTCCAATCCATGCAATAACAAAGACCCCAATATAGAACCCTACTCCGACAGGTAAAATCACAATTAGCCATGCCATAACAAATAATAAGGCCGCCATTGCAACAGCTAAAACAAGATCAAGTCGTGCATAAAAAACTAAAGTTAAAACGAGAATGAGTGCTGTAAGCATCGCACTAAATTGTGCAAGTATGCCGATGATCGAAAACAAGATGGCAGGTACACATGCCCAATGAATGATTTTATTGGTTTTATTTTGATGGCTTTCGCTATATTCATCAAACCATTCCGTTACGGTTTTCATTGTTGCAGTCCTCGCTTCATCATTAGATTTTTTATTGAGGGAAATATAACCTGAAAATTGCTATGGGTCAAAATTCAGGTGATCCCTGCGTAAAGAAATTTATTTTTCAGGTGCTTGATAAACAGCTTGTCCTTCTTTGTAAGTTGCTAAAATTTTGATGTTCTTAATCTGCTGCGGTTTAACAGTGATTGGATTATCACTGAGAATAACAAAGTCTGCGAGTTTACCAGCCGTTAGTGTGCCTTTGCGATCTTCTTCAAAATATTGATATGCAGCCCAATCAGTCATGCTTTTGAGTGCAATATAAGGGCTGACTTTTTGATCTTGACCTAAAATTTTACCACTGCGTGTGGTTCGGTTCACCGTTGCATCTAAGGTCATCATACTATTGGGTGGAATGACAGGCGCATCATGATGTTCTGTAAAGATCATGCCACGTCGAAGTGCAGATCCTGTTGGTGAGATACGATCAGCTCGTTTAAGACCTAAAGTCTCTTGAACATGCCAATCTCCCCAATAATAGGTATGTAATGAAAAGAATGATGGAATCAATTTTAATTTCTTCGCAGTATCTAACTGATCTTCACGTATGGTTTGTGCGTGAATAATGACGTTACGACGATCAACGTTAGGAAATTGTTGCTCCGCTTGCTGAATAACACTCAAATATTGATCAATTGCAGCATCACCATTTGCATGTGCAAGAATTTGCCAATGATTTTTAAAAGCAAGATTAATCGCATCCTGAACGGTTTTCTGCTGTGGATAAGCAGGGTAACCACGATAGGTTTTGGATTGTCCTTCAGGTGGAATGAGATAAGGCTGCGTCAGCCAAGCTGTTTTACCTTGCGGCGAACCATCTAAACTGATTTTTACACCGCCTATTCGATAATGATTTTGATACTGCGTGCTACTGCCATTTTTGAGCATATAGTCTTTTTCGGCAATCAGGTCAGGGTAGACGACAAGATCAATAGGTAATTTTTGTTGTGATGCTAAGCCTTTCCATAATTCGGCAGTTCCTCTATCGGCACGACCTTCTTGAACAGTGGTAAAGCCATTTTTAATGTAAGTGTGTAAGGCAGTTTGTGCCATGTTTAACATTATGTGGGGCGGGACAGTCTTAAAAGCTTGCATCATTGCACTGACGACAAGGCTTTCTTCGAGTACACCATTTGGAACTTGAGTGTTTCCTACACGACGAATTACGCCACCATCAGGATTTTTTGTATTTTGATTGATGTTCAGTAACTCAAGCGCTTTATGATTGGCTGAAGCGAGATGTCCCGATTGATGCATAATTAATACAGGTTGATCTTTGGAAACTTGATCAAGATCATCTGCGGTGGGGTGACGCTTTTCTTTCAGCTGAGCATCATCATAGCCATTGCCGATAATCCAACCCGAAGTTGCACGAATAAATTCAGGATTATCTTTTTGCCATTGTTTAAGTGATGCAATCAGAGAGGGAATATCTGTGACATTACCATCGGGTGGTGCATATAAATTCGCAACGGTTTGTTGCATACCCACAGAGTTAACGTGGCTATGTGCATCAATGAGTCCTGGAATAGCAGTGCGTTGATGCAAATTAAGTTCTTTCGCATTTGGTGAGCGTTTTTTGGCTTCTGCTAAAGAGCCGTTGAATTGGATCATACCATTTTCAATGAGCAGAGCTTCAGTATACTGCGGTGTGTCTCCATGCATGGTTAAAATAGGGCCGCCAAATACAATAAGGTTTGAAGACGTTGGTAGGTTTTGCTGTTGAGGGGGCTGAATAGGTTGATGTGCGCAGGCAACAAATAATGGAGCAAGTAGGAACGGCATTGAAAGTTTGGTTATTCTTTTTAAAGTCGTGCCTGATTTTTTGAATGACTGCATTTTGTTTATTGGCTGTGACTGTAACGTAGGCATCATCATCCCCTTGAATATCCACTTCATGTGAATTTTAAAATAGTGATGACTTAAATTAACAAAAACAGCATTACTAAGCGAGGAGCTAATGCACAGTTTTTTATTGAATTTGTTTAAAAATGTATTGTGTATAATTTTTTTGGATGGTGTAAAGGTGATATTTTTAAATCAAAAAATGAAAATAAAAAAGCCACTTTAAAAAGTGGCTTTTGAATCACAACCCATGCAGTGCAAGGAAATTACGAATTTGGACCATCTACGCGTTCAATATTGACACGACCTGTACCTGAGCTAGTCATGCCAAGTTGTTTCGCAGCGCCATAAGAAAGATCAAGTACGCGGTTACCATGGAATGGACCACGATCATTGACTTTCACAACAACACTTTTACCATTGTCTTTGTTAGTTACTCGAATGTAACAGTTCAAAGGTAGGCTACGGTGAGCTGCAGTCAGACCATTCATGTTGAATGTATCACCACTCGCGGTTTTACGACCGTGAAATTGACGACCATACCAAGATGCAACACCTGTCTGGCTGAACTTACGAACTGTGCTTGAAGCAACATTGTTCAATTTATCAATAACTGAAGGTTCGTCTTCTGGAATTGCTATTTTCGCTGCGATTGTTTCGCGACGAATTTTATCACCAGAACGTTCAGTGATTGTTAAACTGTTTAAATTTGAAAAGTGCGAATTAAAGTTATTCGCGTCTTTGCTGATCACACGAGAAGCAAGACTTGAGCTGTCTGAATCATTGTTTAAGTATGATGACTGAACCATTTCTGAATTCACCTGAGTCATACTTAAACCAATTGTCAGGGCAGCAATATATTTAAGTGAAGCATGCATCGTTTAACTCCTTGGAACCTCGGTATTACTTTCGTAAGTCGCTGAAAATTAACCATTGAGGTCTGTAAATTCACTTGTGCAACTGCATTTAGCGGTAGGAGATAATATTCATGCAGTCACAAAGCTGTCTACTAAAAAGTGAAAAACAGTTACAAAAAAGACAAAAACTTACGCATTGCGGTTAAAAAATAATCAATATTGTAACAAGTTGTGGAAAAAGTCTGTTTTGTGCGCTAATTTACAAAAATATTTCTTGACATTTTATTAGCTAATGAAATTACAAGTCTTATCGACTTGTAATTTCAGTGCCTAAAAGCCATAAAGCCGTTGCATACATACGACTTTTATTGTAGGTCGTGATCACTTGAAAATTAGGGTAGGTGATGTAGTAAATTGGACCATAATTATCTTGCAGTTGAATGACATTGACCATATCTAAATCGTCAAATTTAACGATTGGATTCATTGGGGAAATGCCTTGTTTTTTCAATGTACCATAGGGTGTTGGTTGCGTTAAATCTTTGGCAATTATGGCGTCAGGATTGGAGCCTGTATAACGTGCTGGAAATGCAATCGGCTGGTTGCGTTGCCAACCATGTTGTGACAGATAATTTGCAATAGAGCCAATTGCATCGACAGCCGAATTACGAAGGTCAACATGACCATTACCATCATAGTCCACACCAAATTTTGGGATATTGCTTGGCATAAATTGTGGATAACCGACAGCCCCTGCATAAGAGCCAACCACAGAGTTGGTTGGTACGCCATCTTTATAAGACCATGCAATCAGTGCAGACAGTTCATCTTGAAAATATGCAGCACGGCGTTCATAACCAAAACCGAGTGTTGCGAGTGCATCACGAGTAATGAAATTGCCCTTATTTGAACCAAAACCTGTTTCTACACCTAAAATACCTAAAATGATGGCTTGAGGAACACCATATTGTTGTTCAGCACGATTCAACGTTTCAGCATATTGGTTTTTAAAACGTACACCGCGTTGAATTGTACCTTCTGATAAAAAATTGGTTTTATATTCATACCATGGCTTACTTTCACCAGGTCGATTCATGATATTGATAATATTAGGGATATTTTTTGAACCATTCATTGCCCAATCGACTTGTTGTTCGCTTAAACCATAGGTTTGCATCGTTTTGGTTTTGAAATTATTCTCTGTACACGACAAAAATAGATAACTCATTGAAATAATGTCATAATAAT
>CAXYZD010000082.1:0-11222 GCA_964293455.1 uncultured Acinetobacter sp.
TTTTATCAAAATTCAACCTGCTTTTTTTCAGCATACTTTTTGAAACACCACCAATAAACAATGTATAGGATTGGCATAGAACTTTTATAATCAAAGCCTAAGAGCTCTTTTAGGTCACATTTATTCTAAGTGAGAAAATTCCATGATAAAATTTATACGTTATATACGCTTAGGTCTGCTGTTACAACCTGTGATGATGATCAGTCTATGCACTCCGGCACATGCGAATCCTATACCGAGTCACTCTTCAAATAATATTATTTATCCAAGTATAGATGAAGGCTTGGGCGAACATCTCTCGTCAAATGAAGCAGCGACAGCAATAACAATTGCAGATGTAATTGAAACATCAGTTCGAAAACAATATGTAAACGGTACTGCTCTGCGAGATGTGCACTCCAAAGCCCATGGCTGTGTACAAGCAGAATTTAAAATCAATGAAAACCTACCTAAAAATATAGCTCAAGGTATTTTTATTCCAGGAAAAAGTTATCAATCATGGATTCGTTTTTCTAATGGCTCTAGTGATTCTACTCAAGCAGATATTAAACGAGATGCTCGTGGCATAGCCATAAAAGTTTTAGATGTTCCTACAAAAAATATTTTAGATCATGAAGCATTCACTCAAGATTTTATTATGATTAACCACCCTGTCTTTTTTGTGAATGATCCTGCTCGCTATATGTCGCTAATGCAGAATATCAATAGTGATTCTTTTTTAAAAAAATTACAAATTCCTTTTGTACTCGGTGCAAAAGGTACTTGGATTGCATTAAATTCAAAAACTAAAATATCAAATCCTTTACACACAAGATACTGGTCTATGACACCCTATCAATTAGGGACAGGTCCAAATCGAGAAGCAGTAAAATATTCTGTTCAAGCATGCTCAGCAGTAAAAGAAACGATTCCACATGCACCACACCCTAATTTTTTAAGAGAAGCACTTAAAAGTAGTCTAGAAAAAGAGGGGGCTTGCATGGAGTTTTTAGTACAACCTCGAACATCCAATACAATGTCCGTTGAAGACTCCATGACTGAATGGAAAGAAAGTGAGGCTCCTTTTTATAAAGTCGCCACTATTCGTATTCCTCAACAAGTTTTTGATACTACTGAACAAAATCAATTTTGTGAAAATCTTTCTTTTTCACCCTGGCATTCAGCTCCTGAACACAAACCACTTGGAACAGTCAATAGAATGAGAAAAGTGATTTATGAACGTATTAGCTCAGTGAGACATGAGATGAACGCTATTCAGAGCGCAGAGCCACATTCATCAATAAATTGATCTAATAATAGAGGTGAAATATCAATCAACATCACGGTATCAATCGTTGTCAAATCCATAGCCAAAAAGCGAATATTCTGTCGAAATTTCGCCTTTAAGATTTTAGAAAGAGAATAGTATTTATTTTTATCTTTTATATTAGGAAGTTAGCACATACTTTGTATACGCTAACCTCCTAAGTCCTTTCAATTTTATCATCAGAACATTTTTTCAAAGAAAAATGATTTCAAACAATTTCGTACGATTAGTTTTCATTAGCCTGCCGCTTGAATATGCTTGGTATCAGGACATTCAATAATACCTTGCTGCTCTAATTGCCCCAGCTCTATTTGAGTTTTAAATTGCGATAAAATCAATTGTGTATGCTCCCCTAAACATGGGGGTGCATTACGATATTCTACAGGCGTACCTGATAGCTTCATGGGCGAAGCAATCACTTTAAAATCTTTGTTATAGGCATGTGGAATATTGACAATCATACCCCGATGTTGAATTTGTGGTTCAGCTAATGCATCAGCAATAGAATTGATCACACCGACAGGAACTTTAACGGCATGAATCGCATCAACCCAATGTTTAGCAGTTTTTGTGAGAAAATATTCAGCTAAAAGTGGCACCAATTCATCACGATACTTCACACGATCTTGATTGCGAATAAATTTAGGATTTTCCAATAAATCAGCTTGACCAATTGCAAGACACAAATCTTTAAATTGTTTATCATTACCACAAGCAATAATAAACTCTTGATCATTGGCTTTAAATGTTTGATAGGGCACAATATTTGGATGACTATTGCCCATGCGCTTCGGTGCAACACCAGAAGTTAAATAATTCATACCTTGATTGGCAAGTGCTGCCACCTGAACATCAAGCAAAGACATATCAATATGTTGTCCCTTACCTGTTTGATGACGGGACAGTAAAGCCGCTTGAATTGCAATGGTTGAATACAAACCAGTTTGTAAATCAACAACAGCGACCCCTACTTTCTGTGAGCTTGCACCAATTTCACCGTCCTTTTCACCCGTAATACTCATTAAACCTGACATGCCTTGAATAATGAAGTCATAGCCCGGTTCTTCTGCGCGAGGTCCATCTTGCCCAAAACCTGTGATGGAGCAATACACCAATTTAGGATTAATTTGGCTTAAAGTTGCATAATCTAAACCGTATTTTGCCAATGAACCTGCTTTAAAATTTTCAATCACGACATCGGCAGTTTTAACCATTTCATGAATTAATGCTTGACCTTCTTCGGTTGCAATATCAATGGCAACTGAATATTTATTGCGGTTTGCACACTGATAATAGCCCGATTCTCGTGTGGTATTACCCTGCTGATCTAGCATCCATGGTGGTCCCCACATACGGGTATCATCACCCACCTTTGGACGTTCAATTTTAATCACTTCAGCACCCAAGTCGGCTAAAATCTGCCCGCACCACGGCCCTGCAAGTACACGACTTAAATCTAAAACACGAATTCCTTGTAATGCGCCCATAGCTCACTCCTACTTGAGTCAAACCAAACTTAGGTTTGACTCTTATTTTTATTGAATATCAACTGGCTTGACTGAAGATTTATGTTCACTCAGCTGATGATCTGAATCATTTTTATCATCTGTCGCGAGCGATGACTGTTGCGGATCATACTGACGTTCTCGAATCAATAGCCCGGGAATGACCCCTGCAATAAAGTAAGCCACGCCCATCACAATAAATGCCATCGTGAACGAACTTCCAGCTGCAATCATACCAATGGTTGCAGGAGCAACTGCTGCGCCTAAACGCCCCATATTATATGCACCACCAATCGCTGTTCCACGGACATCAGTTGAAAAGCTCTCAGCCATATAGGTTGCATTTACACCATAGGGAATGCCATAGAGGAAACCAAAAATCACCAATAAATAAGCAATATTATCTGGGGTGTTAAAGAAAATAATCACGGGTAAAAATGCAGCAGTTGCAACCGTACCAAATACAAAGGTAATACGGCGTCCGAGTTTATCTGCTGCATAACCTGCCAATATTTTACCTAAAATCATTGCGGTATATGCACCCACCATATAACCCGTCAATGCTTTAAAATTCATATTGAGTTCGGTTTCAAGGTACATCGGCATCCAGTTGTTCACACCGTAATAACCAAATTGCAGAAAAGCGGCTGTCATCATCCACAAAAAGAACATTTTACGGTGCTGAGTATGACTAAAAATACGCTTATAAATACTTTCAGACGGTGCTTTTTGTGCTTGAACGGGATGACCCGTAACAGCTTTTTCAACTGACACCTTAGAATCAAGTCTCAGTTGAAGTCGTTTAAGTTGATTGATTTTTGCTTCTTGCCATGAGGCAGGCTCTGGCACGTAACGCATAAAGATCAATGCAAAAGCTGCAGGAATAATCGCGACATAGAACAACATACGCCAGCCGTGATCTGGAATAATTGCTCCAGCCAACAGTGTTGCCACGATATAACCCACGGTTTGACCGGTCTGTAGGGTTCCAAGCACCGTGGTTCGATATTTGGTCGGTACATATTCAGCCATTAAGGTATTGCAGGCCATATAGAGCGAACCTAAACCAAAAGCACCAATAAAACGTAAAATCATGAATTGTTCATAGCTTTGGGTGAAGCCCAAAATACAGGTCATAATCGAAAAGAACACCACTGACCAAGCAATGGTTTTCACACGTCCAAATTTATCGCAGGCCCATCCACCCGTAATGCCGCCAAGCGCCATACCAGCAAGTGATGCACTGCCGAGCATTCCAGCTTCGAAGTTGGTTAAACCAAATTCTGCTTTTAAACTGGTTAAGCTAAAGGACAACAGCATAATATCTACGCCATCAATTACCAGTGAAATAAAAGCAAAAATGAATGCTATTTTCCATGTATTATTAGTAATACGATGCATTGTTCCTACATTTGAAGGGAGCTTGAGTATACTTACACCCTTTTGAATATCATTGTTTATCATTCCTTTACCTCATTTTTACAAATGAGTCATCGATCATCTTTTATCTTCTATTTGATCTTTCATCTTCATTCTTTGTTTTTTATTTAAATAATTGAATTGCGATTAAGATTCACAAGATGATGTAAATGTTTTCACGATGAATCCTTTTATCGTATATATACTTTGTCATTCAATTAAATTTGAGGACAAAACTCTCTCCAGAATGCTTAAATTGAATTAAG
Organism: uncultured Acinetobacter sp.; assembly: GCA_964293455.1. GTDB lineage: Bacteria > Pseudomonadota > Gammaproteobacteria > Pseudomonadales > Moraxellaceae > Acinetobacter. The sequence continues at coordinate 4,497 of CAXYZD010000082.1, forward strand.
CATCCTGATTAACATCGAAAATTTATTTTTAAATGAATAAATTAAATAGATTATTTAATTCACAATTCAATTAGTTACCAAAAGCAGCAATACCTGTTTGCGCACGACCTAGAATAAGGGCATGAACATCATGTGTACCTTCGTAGGTATTGACAACTTCAAGATTGACCAAATGACGTGCAATACCAAACTCGTCACTAATGCCATTACCCCCCAACATGTCACGTGCAACACGTGCAATATCAAGCGCTTTACCACAGTTATTACGTTTGATCAAAGACGTACCTTCAACTGAAGCAATGCCTTCATCTTTCATGCGACCAAAACGTAAAGCGATTTGAAGACCTAATGCAATTTCAGTCTGCATATCTGCAAGTTTCTTTTGAACCAACTGGTTTGCTGCCAAAGGACGACCAAACTGTTTGCGATCCATAGTGTATTGGTGTGCTGTATGCCAACAGAATTCTGCTGCGCCCATTGCACCCCAAGCGATCCCATAACGAGCGCTATTTAGGCAGGTAAATGGACCACGTAAACCACGAATTTCAGGAAATGCATTTTCTTCAGGAACAAAAACATTATCCATCACAATTTCACCTGTGATTGAAGCACGTAGCCCCACTTTACCGTGAATGGCAGGTGCTGACAGCCCTTCCCAACTTTTTTCCAAAATAAAGCCACGAATTTCACCGACATTACCTTCAGCAGACACTTCCTTCGCCCAAACCACAAATACATCTGCAATTGGACTGTTGGTGATCCACATTTTTGCGCCTGTTAAACGATAACCACCATCTACTTTTTTCGCACGCGTAATCATACTGCCCGGATCAGAACCATGATCTGGCTCAGTTAAACCAAAACAGCCAATATATTCACCTGTCGCAAGTTTTGGTAAATATTTTTGTTTTTGTTCTTCTGAGCCAAATTCATTAATTGGCACCATCACTAATGAGCTTTGTACACTTGCCATTGAGCGGTAGCCTGAATCGACATATTCAATTTCACGTGCCACCAAACCATAGCTGACATAGTTTAAGCCTGCACCACCATATTGTTCAGGAATGGTTGGACCAAGCAAGCCAAGCTCACCCATTTCACGGAAAATTGAAGCATCCGTTCGTTCATGGCGGAATTGTTCAAGTACACGTGGCAGCAATTTACCCTGACAGTAGGCTTTTGCAGAATCACGAATCATGCGCTCTTCTTCTGTTAGTTGCTGTTCCAACAGGAATGGGTCTTGCCAATTAAAAGCCACTTTTTGAGATTTTTGTGTATTGACCATTTGATTCATCGCATCCTCTGCTTGATATCTGTTTTAAGTTCTATTTTCGATGCTATGACGTAAATGAAAATTATTCAAACGAGTATTTCGCATTCACATATTCAAAATACTCATATCTTAATGATTAACATTTCGAATCTAAAACATAATTATTTAGGTCAAAGAACATAAGCGGTAGAAATCATGGATATAATTTTAAAATGATAGCAAATCAAAATATATTCATTGCTTATCTGCTGAATTTAACAAATTGAAAATCGAAATGATTCACGACTCACTTTGTTAATATATTGTTGATATTAATTCACTTTTAGATGAAATTAATTCAGCTAAAGCTTTAAATAATGTACAAAAATATATTAAAACTTTGTTTTTAAATAACTTTTACTTACTGCTTAAAATATAACCATATTAGACAATCTGTATAAATGTCTATTCAATTGAGTTTAAATCTAAATTTGGTTTTTTCATGCAAAGTAATACGACAACATTGGCAAAAACACAGTATGCTAATAATAAAATTGAACATATTGGAAGTTTTTTAAGAGCATTAAAACTAAAGAAAGCACGATATGACTTTGCTGATCGCGTGATTTATGAAGAAACATTAAGACAAGTTGAAAATGCTGAAATTGATAATTTAATCGATATTCAGTTGGATCTTGATTGTACAATCATGACGGATGGGGATTTTCGACGCACTTGGTGGCATTTTGATTTTTTGGAACAGCTTAACGGTATTGAAGGTTACAAAACACATCATGGAATAAAATATAATAACGCCATTACAAAAGCGTATAACATTCGTATAACTGATCAAATTACTTGGTCAGATGACCATACGAGCCTTGCGCATTATCGTTATTTACATCGTGCTATTGAAGGGGTTGCAACAGCGAAATACTGCTTACCAAGTCCAAATATGTTGCTTTATCCAAATATACGTAATAACCGTTTCTATGCAAATCGTTTGCCAGAATATATTACAGATATTGGACAATGCTACCGCCAAGCGATTCAAGCATTATATGCAGAAGGTTGCCGTTACTTACAGATCAATGATGAGTTTTGGGCATATCTTAGTGATGAAGAGCAAAGAACAAAAGAATTAGAATCTGGTATGGATCCTAGCCTCTTAGCAACCTATGGTGTTGAAATTTTAAATCTCGCATTACAGGATAAACCAGAAGATTTATTTATTGCATTACACATAGACCGTGGCAACTTCAGTTCAAGTTGGCTATATCAGGGAGATTATGACTTTGTTTCTGAATATATTTTTGAGCAAGTAAATAATATCGATCGTTTTTTCTTAGAATTTGACACTGTACGTGCAGGGGGATTTGAACCTATTTCAAAACTTAAAAATAGTCGTGCAGAAGTATTTTTAGGATTGATTTCATCTAAAACAGAGAATATCGAAAACCCGCAAGCAATTGCCCAAAAAATCCGTGAGGCTTCGCAATATCTTCCCATTGAGCAACTCGGTTTGTGCTTACAAAGTGGCTTCGCCTCAACAGAAGAAGGCAATAAAATATCTTACGATACACAGTGGAATAAGATCAAGTTAATGCATACAGTCGCAAATGAGTTTTGGCGTTAATTATTGTTGTAGATACTGCATCTTAAATGCACTTGCGGACAGCGCAAGTGCAATCAAATTTAGCCACCCAGAAAATTGAGTAATACTGAGTCAATTTTAGAGGAATATAACTGTAATCATAAAAATAATGGTGATGAATCACATCATAATTGCAGATGAATATTATTTTTGAATCTGCTCATTATTTATTTCAAATTACTCGTAAAATTCACCAAAAATATTTTTATAAATTTCAAATGCTGTGATTGTCTTCAAGTCATCAAATAATAAATTTTTCAGTATAAGGGTACGGTCTATAAAACTGAATGTTATGATGGGCCCAGTTTTTTATTGAACATGGATATGAAGAATACTTTTTCCGACAACGATAAAATTAGTGTTGTGTCTAGTTTTTTAGCATTGGTCAATTCAAATTTTCACGGCAGTATGAATGCAATCTGTTGGCATAGAAATTTGCTTGGCGATTTTCAAGAAATTGTGTCGAAACTTGAATTGGAAGACAATATTACAGAAATTTATATTAAAGATCTTTCAGCTTTACAACTTTCAGAACAAGGTCAGATCGCAAGAGAAACTATTCTTAATGACATCCAACTATTAAGCGATTTCGGTGCATCACCCTCTCTAAATTTGCTTAAAAATTATGAACGGGATGATGAACTTGATTTCATTTCAACGGACGTATATTCATTTCATGTAGACCGTGCACCGATTGAAACCAATACCTTCCTCTGTACTTATTATGGCCCTGCAAGTGATATTTTGCCCAATGATCAGGTTGAGCAAAAAATTAGCATTCCAAACATTAGAGAGAAACTTAAAAATATATATGATGGTGCAGAAGATGAATTTGAAGCCTTCTTAACAGATTACTGCTTTGATCTACATTATCAACCCAAAGAAAATTCACAACCCGTAAATTTGGGCTTAGGGCATCTTTGGCGTTTGGCGGTAGAACACCCAACACAACAGGTCTTACCCTGTGTACATAGAGCGCCTGTTGAAAAAGATGGTGAGTATAGATTACTGCTGATTTGTTAAATAAAGCTGAATGTTCTGCTTAATGAATTTGATAGTTAAGCGATTTCGACTTGCCCAACCGAATGATAAGCACGATTAAAATACACTAAACTTTCATCTTGCTGACTGTGCTGAATAGCAACCACACGACACATAAAAATACTATGCGTTCCGACCTCCTGAATTTGCTCAATCTGACAATCAAAACCAACTAAAGCATCTTTTAAAATGGGTGCACCAGTTTCTAGTTTTGCCCAAGAACCAAGCTTAAAGCGTTGTTCAGAGGTAAACTTGCTTGAGGCAAATGCATTTGAAATGTGCTCATGTTGTGCACCTAACACATTAACAGATAAAATTTCATTTTCCATAAAATGAGTATAAGAACGAGAAGATTGATTCATACAAATCAACAATGTCGGTGGTGTATCAGTCACACTACACACAGCAGATGCCGTAAATCCATGCATTCCTGTCTCGCCGTTTGTCGTAATGACATTTACAGCCGTAGTTAACAAAGACATTGCATTTCTAAAGTCAGTCGCTTCAATCATCTTTTCAATCTCAAATTTGAATTTTGTTTATTTCAAGTCGGAATGAGCAAATAATGATTTGGTTAATCAAAATGATTGACCCAATCATCATCACCCGTCCCGATTCTGAAAAACTCAATTCTTAAAAGTTCTCTTCTTAAAAGCACAGAATTAAGCTAAGAGTTCTTTACGAATAATTTCAGCACCAGCACTTAAAGCATTCAGTTTACCACGTGCCACTTCACGTGCGAGTGGTGCCATACCACAATTGGTTGATGGATATAGCTTATCAGCATCTACAAATTGAAGCGCTTTGCGTAAAGTATTGGCAACTTCTTCAGGCGTTTCAACCGTATTGCTTGCCACATCAATCGCACCGACCATCACTTTTTTGCCACGGATCAATTCAATTAAATCCATTGGCACATGTGAATTTTGACATTCAAGTGAAATAATGTCGATCTTAGATTTCTGTAATTTTGGAAATGCTTCTTCATATTGACGCCATTCCGAACCCAAAGTCTTTTTCCAATCTGTATTGGCTTTAATACCATAGCCATAGCAAATGTGTACCGCAGTTTCGCATTTCAGACCTTCAAGCGCACGTTCTAAAGTCGCCACGCCCCAGTCGTTTACCTCATCAAAGAACACATTAAAAGCAGGCTCATCAAACTGGATAATATCTACACCTGCAGCTTCTAACTCACGTGCTTCTTGATTGAGAATTTTAGCAAACTCCCAAGCCAATTTTTCACGACTTTTATAATGACCATCATACAGCGTATCAATCATCGTCATTGGACCAGGAAGTGCCCATTTAATCGGTTGTGTGGTTTGACTGCGTAGAAACTTCGCATCTTCAACAAATACGGGTTTTTGGCGACTTACAGCACCGACAACTGAAGGCACACTTGCATCATAACGATTACGGATACGCACTGTCTCACGCTTTTTAAAGTCCACACCATCTAAATGTTCAATAAATGTCGTGACAAAATGCTGACGGGTTTGTTCACCATCACTAACAATATCAATACCTGCATGTTGTTGTTCTTGCAAAGATAAACGTAAAGCATCTTGTTTCGCTTCAAGCAACTCATCGCCTTGTAATTTCCAAGGTGACCAAAGTTTCTCTGGTTCTGCCAACCAAGATGGTTTCGGTAGGCTACCTGCTGTTGATGTCGGGAGTAAAATTGCCATGTCTAATCTTCTATCTCAATGTTTTTAAAACTAAGTCTGTAAAACGGTATGCTTTAAAGCGGTGTCTTTAATTTATTCGGCAAATCAAGCAGCGTGTTCTTGCTTCGCATTTGCAACAACAAACTTTTCAGCCCATTGCGTAAGGATCTCTTTGTACGGCTGAATAAAGTTTTCTTCCGTCCATTTACCTTGCTTTACAGCCAATTGACCACGCTCAACACGATCATAAACAATACGAGTCAAGGAAAAATCCTGAAAATTCAAACTTGGTTGGTAAACTAAACCTGCAACTGCGTTGGTATTGTAAATTTCAGGACGGTAAATTTTTTGGAAGCTTTCCATGGTGCTGATTGCACTGATCAACTCAAAATCCGTATAGTCAGTCAATAAGTTATTTGCTGAATAGAATGCCAATGGCGCAGTCGCATTTTCAGGTTTGAAATATCGAACACTCAAGCCCATTTTTTTGAAATATTCATCAGTACGTGAATATTCATCATTTTTATATTCCACACCAAGCACAGGATGAATATTCGCTGTACGATAATAAGTTTTTGAAGTCGAAATGCTCAGGCAAATCACAGGTTGTTTTTTAAATTCTGTTTTAAAAACCTCTGAATTAACTAAATGCTGATATAGCTTGCCGTGTAAATCACCAAAATTTTCAGGCTTTTCATTACTTTTAAAACCAAGTTCAGGCAATACCACACTGAAATCATAATCACGAACATAAGAAGAAAAACTGTTGCCAATCATACCTTCAATACGTTCATTGGTTTTGTGATCTATAATTGTACTTTTGAGTGTTTCAATAAAAGGAAACGTATTTCCATTTCCTTCAATATCAATCTCTGCTGAGATAATGTCAATTTCAAGTGAATAACGATCCGCATTTGGATTATCACAACTCGCCAAAGTGTTAAAGCGGTTGTTAATCATCGCCAAAGTTCTACGTAAATTTTCTTGGCGATGCTCACCACGAGCCAAATTAGCAAAGTTTGTTGTCAGACGTGTGTTGTCAGCAGGTTGATAGTTTTCATCGAAACGAATGCGCTTAATTGAACATGCGAATTTTTGACTCATGGTGC
>CAXYZD010000083.1:0-11175 GCA_964293455.1 uncultured Acinetobacter sp.
ATTTTTCGAATTTCATAAATTGGATGCTGTAATAATTCATTGATTATATTTAGATTCGTAAATTCCATATTGATTTTGAGGTTCATGTCGTATGGTTTGAATTTTTTCCAATGACATATCACCTTCACCCGTAAATAAATCTATGGGTTCATGTCGTAATGCCTCTACAATCCGCACTTTCCAGTGCTGAGTGGCTTGTTCTTTATTGGTATAAAATGATTCAATTTTTCCTAAAACAGGTGGATTTTCTGCATCTGTTAAAAAGTACTCATCATTATAGGCAAACTTATTCTGTCGAATGAGATAGTAGAATTTACTCATATTCGTTCTCTCATGATACAAAGGGCGCTGGGTCTATAAGATTAAGTGGTTGTTCCAGTTGGTAAATTTCTTGCAATGTTAAGTAGCGTATTTCTTTAGTAATTGGTTGTTTTAATAAAGGATTAACTTTGCTAATTGCATCAAATTTTACGGTTAACCAATATTGGGTAAATTCAAAATCCGAATCATTTTCAATAAGCGCTTTTAATAAAATTGGACTATCACTGAGATCTTCTAAACTGCCTTGTAAGGTTATTTTGTGCTCATAGGCATCATCAACAATTGGTTGGATTTGCGTTAAGAGAGGGTCATTTTCAATAAAATTGGCAGCAATAAATTCATTACTTTTTAAGTCATAATCTGCTGTACAAGCACAAGACTCATAACTTTGTTCTTTTGGAATAAAGAAAACCTGTTGTTTTAAATGCTTCGGATACTCATACAATCCATATACATGACAGTTGAGTGGTTGAATAATGTCAAAGAGTTCATCGACAGACTTTTGCGCTAATTTTTTTTCTGTCCCCCCATAGCTTTCATCTGCATATTCACAATACATAATATTTTCAAATTTGGCTAAATGACTAAAGTCATATTCACGCTGTTTCCATGCTTGAATGGCTTTCTCTTTATCTTCAAATAAATCAGTGATATGACCAATATGATTTTCAATATGCAACATGGGTTGATACCATTCATCGGTATACCAAAAAGACAGATGACGAATCACATAGATCTTCTCTTCTTGTTCCATTTATATTTCCTATTAAGCAATTTTTGTTTTCAATTCTTGTAATTTGATTGCACTCGGTGGAACGACAGTGCCATTGTCCATCCACAACTCAAAGCGCATAGGGTTAAAAAATATGGCAGGGGTAATATCAAAATCAATAAACTTCGCTTCACTTTTGCCCATCATGGGTAAAATAGTGTTAATAAACCAACTATTATGGGTGATAAGTAAAGATTTAAGCTGACCTGTCACAGAAAGCGGTGACAGTAAGGTGGCAGAAAGTTTTGGATCATCAATCACATCTGCATGGAATTTTTCTAGACGTTTGGCTAAACCTTGAGTTGGAATATCTTCCATTGCTGTAACAAAATCGCCCAATGTCGGAATAAAACGATGATGAAAATCGACCAATAAGTGGTCCTTTTCACACAAGTCTTTCACCTCGATGGTTTTACCTGCACTATTTTTAAAATGATGACCAAAGATTGGAAGAATGACTTCTTGCACGCCCCAAAATGTATGTAAAATACGATGCCGATTGTCAGTACAGAGCATTTTGGTGCTGTCAATTAAAGCGTGAATATCAATATAATCTTCAAGTTCACCGCCACGGCGTTTTTGTGAAATATGGGCATGCTGTACGGGATTCATTATTCTGTTATCTGAGTTCTTAGAATACTAAGATTAGCAAAATGATCTAACAAAACAATAGATTTTTATGTGTTAAGCGTTAAGTTGTGACGCAGGGAAATGGACGATTATTTCAAAGCCATTTCCCAAACTATTTCCGTCAATTCATCCATACTCATTTTGCCATCAGGTCGATACCAAGTCACTGTCCAAGCAATCGCACCACCGATTAAACGACGCCAAATAAACGTATCATGTTTAATTTTACCTAACTCACGTAATTGATGAATTACATCAAGCCAAATGTCTTCATAAGCATTACGCATTTTAAGTAATTCATCTTGACGCTCTTGCGATAAAGCTTGCCATTCATAAACTAAAACTGCCATTGCTGAACCTGTATCACCTGTAATGGAAATTAATTCAGCTTTGATTAAGTTTTTAAGTTGTTGTTGGGGATCATCTGATTGTTGAATGGCATTTAAAAGGCGATCATGGTTATAAATAATGGTCTGTTTCATTACATTGGCGAGAATATCATCTTTACTTGTAAAGTGATGGAATAAGCTACCTGATTGAATACCAATGAAATTTGCTAATTCACGAACGGTTGTTTTGGCATAGCCTTGTTTATGAAAAAGATAGGCTGCTCCAAGCAGTAGACGACCTTTAGGGCTGTGATCGAAACAGGCAATTGGCTGAATATTATGGATAGAAGCAGCAATCATTTTTGAAATATATCCTTGAAATTTAATTGTTTATAACGTTGATGAGTGTAGATTGAACACATCGGTCATCACAGCATAACATTTTGCACTTTACAAACCAAGCGCTTGCTTGGTATAAAATAAAGTATAAATTTTATTCACAACAACGAAAACAATTGAGTCAAAAATAGGTGTGAAAATGGAAGATCAACGTATTGTTAAAATTGGCTGTGCTTCTGGCTTTTGGGGAGATACCAATACAGCAGCTTTCCAATTGGTACATTTATCCGATATCAATTATTTAGTTTTTGATTATCTTTCAGAAATCACCATGTCGATCATGGCAAAAGCCATGATGACCAATCCTGAACATGGTTATGCCCTCGATTTTGTCAGCCGTGTCATGACACCATTACTAAAAAAAATCAGTGAAAAAAAGATTAAGGTGATCAGCAATGCAGGTGGTGTCAATCCATTGGCATGTCGTGATGCTTTGCAAAAAGTCATTGAAGCACAAGGTTTAGATTTAAAAGTTGCTGTGGTTTTGGGTGATGATTTATTGTCACAACAAGGTGAATTTCAACAGCAAAATATTAAAGAAATGTTTAGCAATGACGAGTTTCCACAACAGCTTGCAAGTTGTAATGCCTATTTGGGCGCAATTCCGATTCGTGATGCTTTAGATGCTGGTGCAGATATTGTCATAACAGGTCGTGTGGTGGATTCAGCCGTGGTACTTGGCCCTTTATTGCATGAATATCAATGGGCATTGACTGATTATGACAAGTTAGCACAAGGTTCCTTAGCAGGGCATATTATTGAATGTGGTGCACAATGTACGGGTGGTAATTTTACCGATTGGCGCTTAGTTCAGGGCTTTGACAATATGGGCTTCCCAATTGTTGAAGTGAAAGAAGATGCAACTTTTGTGGTGACTAAGCCTAAAAGTACAGGTGGTTTGGTTTCAGTTGCAACGGTTGTCGAGCAAATTGTTTATGAAATTGGCGATCCACAAGCTTATTTATTGCCTGATGTGAGTTGTGACTTTAGCCAAGTGCAACTTGAACAAATTGCTGAACATCGTGTGCATGTTCAAGGGGCAATTGGGCGATCGCCAACAGCGCAATATAAAGTCAGTTCGACTTATCCTGATGGTTATCGTGTTCAAGTTAGTTTTATGCTTGCAGGGCGTGAGGCATCTGAAAAGGGGCAAGCGGTTGCAGATGCAATATTGACTAAATGTGAACGTGTATTGGCAATGCGTTCAGTTCCTAGCTTTACAGAAAAATCAGTGGAAATTTTAGGTGTTGAAAGCACTTATGGCGCTCATGCCCAACAGCTCAAAAGCCGTGAAGTGATTGTTAAAATTGCCGTCAAGCACCCTTTTAAAGAAGCTTGTATGTTCTTTGCTTCGGAAATTGCACAGGCATCAACAGGGATGGCACCTGCATTGGCAGGTATTGTCGGTGGTCGTCCAAAAGCATCCCCTGTGATTAAACTCTTTTCGTTTCTTGTTGATAAATCAAAACTGAATGTTGAAATTGATCTCAATGGTCAACGTCAAAAAGTGGAGATTCCACAAGGTTCTATAGATCAATCTTTCAGTGTGACGCAAGTTGGCGACATTGCACAATTTCAGGGGGATGAAGTGGAAGTCGCACTTATTGATATTGCACATGCCCGTAGTGGTGATAAAGGTAATCACAGCAATATAGGTATCATTGCCCGAAAAGCTGAATTTTTACCGTGGATTCGTGCCAATTTAACCCCTGAAAGTGTAGCGGAATATATGCAACACGTTCTTGATCCTGAAACAAGCCAAGTTATTCGTTATGAATTGAATGGTTTGAATGCTTTAAATTTCATGTTAGAGAATGCTTTAGGGGGCGGTGGCGTGGCAAGTTTGCGTATTGATCCACAAGGTAAAGCCTTTGCACAACAATTGTTGGATATGCCTGTGAAAGTGCCGAAGGGATTGATTAGTAATTAATATAGAAGGATGAAAATCCCCCTTTATAAAGGGGGACTTAGGGGGATTAAGTTTTATAACAACTTCTCCCTAACCCTCTACTGAAAGGAGAGGGAACTATGGAAATCAAATAAAATAAATTGGACAGAATAATGAAATATAACTCGATATTTAGATCAGATGCCTTTCAAGACAAAGTCATTATTGTCACAGGTGGTGGTTCAGGCATTGGACGCTGTACAGCGCATGAACTCGCTTCATTGGGTGCACAAGTGGTGATTACAGGACGTAAAATTGAAAAATTGCAAAATGTAAATACAGAAATTTTAGAAGATGGTGGCAAAGTCCATTTCATTGTCTGTGATAACCGTGAAGAGCAACAAGTCAAAGACATGATTGCAGAAGTTATTGAAAAATTTGGTAAGTTGGATGGTTTAGTGAATAACGCAGGAGGGCAATTTCCCTCAGGTTTAGACAGTATTTCTGCCAATGGTTTTGATGCGGTGGTACGTAACAATTTACATTCTACCTTTTACCTAATGAAAGAAGCTTATAACCAATGGATGTCGAAACATGGTGGCAATATTGTCAATATGGCGGCAGATATGTGGGGTGGCATGCCGGGAATGGGGCATTCAGGCGCTGCACGTTCAGGCGTAGACAACTTGACCAAAACAGCATCCGTTGAGTGGGGACACGCAGGCGTGCGAGTGAATTGTGTCGCACCGGGGTGGATTATTTCATCGGGTATGGATAATTATTCAGGAGATTTTGCCAAGTTTATTATTCCAAGTTTGTCAGGCAATGTGCCGCTCAAGCGAATGGGGACAGAGTCAGAAGTATCCTCTGCCATTTGTTATTTACTGTCCGATGCCGCAGGTTTTATTTCGGGAGTGACCATTCGGATTGATGGTGCAGCCTCACAAGGCACACGTATGTATCCACTTGCTGATGCTAAAAATAGCCATTCCTTTAATGGTTTCCATCGTGCATTTATTCCCGATGTTTTAAAAGACGAGCTTGGCAAAGAAGCGCAAGATAAAAATAAGGACTAAACAAGATGGCCATTTTACAATCTGAAATTGCGGTAGGAAGTGAGCAATATGAGCAAAATAAAGCCCATATGCTCAGCCAACTCGATGAAGTCAAAGCAGTACAAAATAAGAGCTTTGAAAAGTCATATGCGGCAAAAGCCAAATTTGATAAAAAAGGCAAAATTTTACCGCATGAACGTGTGCGTTTAGTACTCGATGCCGACTCTCCATTTGTTGAATTATGCGGATTGGTCGGTTACCAAATGCATGATGATAAAGATGGTTCGGAAGCGGGTGGCGGCATTATTGCAGGCATTGGCTTTGTCAGCGGTGTACGTTGTTTAGTTTCAGCGAGTAATAGTGCGATTAAAGGCGGAACGGTATCACCGATGGGAGTGCATAAAACGCTGCGTCTACAAAAAATTGCCTTAGAGCAAAAACTACCGATGTTAACGATGGCTGAAAGTGGTGGCGCAAATTTAAATTATGCTGCAGAAGTATTTACTCAGGGTGGTATGACCTTTGCAAATCAGGCACGTATGTCAGCGGCAGGAATTCCACAATTGTCAGTTGTACATGGCAATGCAACGGCAGGCGGTGCGTATCAACCGGGTTTATCTGATTATGTAATTACCATTCGTAAGCAAACAGAAATGCTCCTTGCAGGTCCACCTTTATTGATGGCTGCGACTGGTGAAGTTGCAACGGCAGAAGAATTGGGCGGTGCAGAAATGCATGCGCAAGTGGCAGGAACAGCGGAATATTTGGCAGAAAATGATGCCGATGGTATTCGTATTGCCCGTGAAGTTTTTGAGCATTTGAATTGGAAAGAACAGGTCAATACAACGCAAAAGCAATATCAAGAACCTCGTTATGCGACAGAGGAATTGCTCGGCATTATTCCCAATAATCCGAAACAACCCTTTGATATGAAAGATGTGATTGCTCGCTTGGTTGATGATTCAGACTTTCTTGAATTTAAACAAGAATATGATGATTTGACCGTATGCGGTTGGGCAAAAGTGGGTGGCTTACATGTGGGGATCATTACCAATAATGGACCAATTACACCGCATGGTGCTGCGAAAACCGCACAATTTATTCATTTGTGCGAACAGACCCAACGTCCACTCTTATTTTTACATAACACCACAGGTTTTATGGTCGGAACGGATGCGGAACAAAACGGGATTATTAAACATGGTTCTAAGCTGATTCAAGCGGTTGCCAATACCACAGTGCCTAAAATTTCGGTTGTAGTCGCAGGGTCGTATGGAGCGGGTAACTATGCAATGTGTGGGCGCAGCTTATCGCCTGATTTTATATTTGCATGGCCAAATTCCCATGTGGCAGTGATGGGTTCAGCGCAAGCAGGTAAAGTGCTTCGCATTGTGGCGGAAGGGAAACAACGTGCTTCAGGGATGGAGCCGAATGAACAAATGCTCGATTTTTTGGAACAAAGTACAGCGATGAAGTTAGAACAACAATCGACAGCTTTGTTTAATACAGCAATGTTACATGATGATGGGATTATTGATCCAAGAGATACTCGTAAGGTATTGATATTTTTACTTGAAACCATTGATGAAGCATCGAAACGTCAACTGAATCCAACACGTTTTGGGGTATCTCGATTCTAAAAAACTCTCCCTTGAGTAGTTTCCCTATTTTATAACAAAGGGTTAGGGGCAGATTAAAAAACAAATATTGAAATTTAAGGAAATAAAAATGAAATTTACAGCAGAACATGACGCATTGCGTCGTACAACGCGTCAATTTGTTGAAACTGAATTGAATCCATTTATCCCGACATGGGAAGCGGAAGGTAAATTCCCGATCCATGAAGTTTTTAAGAAAATGGCAGATTTGGGTTTATTGGGTATTTGTAAGCCTGAAGAAAATGGTGGTTCAGGGCTTGATTATTCTTATAACTTGGTGGTTGCTGAAGAGTTAGGTCGTGCAGCTTGTGGTGGTGTGCCTTTAGCAATTGGTGTGCAAACGGATATGGCAACGCCTGCATTGGCACGTTTTGGTAGCAAAGAACTGCGGGATGAGTTCTTAACGCCTGCTGTTGCAGGGGAGTATGTGGCTGCAATTGCAGTCTCAGAAGTACATGCAGGTTCAGACGTTGCAGCCATTAAAACCACAGCCAAAAAAGATGGTGATGATTATGTGATTAATGGCAGTAAAATGTGGATTACCAACTCATTACAAGCAGATTTTTTTTGCTTACTTGCCAATACATCCGATGACAAACCCCATGTCAATAAATCGATGATTATTGTCCCTGCAAAGACCCAAGGCATTAGTTTTTCTGAACCCCTTAATAAATTAGGTATGCGTTCAACCACCACAGCAGCAGTCTATTTAGACAATGTCCGTGTGCCACAACGTAATTTGGTTGGTGCAGAAGGCATGGGCTTTATGATGCAAATGATGCAATTCCAAGAAGAACGCATGTGGGCGGCGGCCAATGCAATTGGCGGTTTAGAAAGCGTTATTCAACAGACCATTCAATACACCAAAGAACGTCATACTTTTGGGCAACCATTGATTAATAATCAATATGTACATTTCCGTTTTGCCGAATTAATGACTGAAGTTGAAGCTTTACGTGCGTTGACTTATCGAGCATGTGATATTCATATTGATGGCGGTAATGCCACCGAAATTGCATCCATGGCGAAGCTCAAAGCAGGGCGTTTAACCCGTGAAGTTGCGGACAGTTGTCTACAATTTTGGGGTGGCAATGGCTTTATGTGGGACAACCCTGCATCGCAACTTTATCGTGATGGTCGTTTGGGTTCAATTGGTGGTGGAGCTGATGAAATCATGCTCGGCATCATCTGTAAATTGATGGATATTTTGCCATCTAAGCGTAAATAAGGAGATGACGATGACACTTCCACAAACATTATCAGCACTACAGCTTGATAACAGTATTGAATTAGATTTTGCCGAAGGGATTTTATCGATTTATTTAAATCGACCAGAAAGTCGTAATGCCATGAGTCTGAATATGGTCAAAGCCATTCAACAGGTATTTAGCAGTATTGAATATGATGTGAGTATTCGTGCGGTGGTTTTACGTGGTAAAGATGGACACTTTTGCTCAGGTGGCGACATTAAAGACATGGCACAGTTGCGTGCGGATGCCACAAGTGCTGGCTCAAATCAGCCTTACGTCGAGTTTAACCGTCAATTTGGTCGCATGCTTGAGCAAGTTGATCAAGCACTGCAAACAGTTGTGGTGGTTTTAGAAGGTGCTGTGCTTGGTGGTGGTTTTGGATTGGCATGTGTGTCTGATGTCGCTATTAGCCGTTCAGATGCCACTTTTGGTTTACCTGAAACAGGGTTGGGGATTATTCCTGCGCAAATTGCACCTTTTGTGGTGAAGCGCATTGGATTGACCCATGCACGTCGCTTGGCATTGCTCGGTAAGCGCTTTAAAGGTCCGGAAGCCTTGCACATGGGGCTCGTACATGAAGTGTTTGAAAATGAAGTAGCGCTTGAATTGGCACTGCATGATGTTCTGATCCAAATTCGTCGTACAGCGCCACACGCATCACGAGCGACTAAAGCTTTGTTGCATAAAACATTAGATGAGCCATTAAAAACTTTGCTTGATGATGCGGCTCAACTTTTTGCAGATGCTGTGAGTAGTGAAGAAGGCATGGAAGGCACGATGGCATTTGTACAAAAGCGTGAACCGAATTGGATGTAAGCGCAAACAAAATGTATAAAAATGAAAAATAACGAGCCAAAGAAGGAATCATAACCATGGCTTTTTCAAAAGTACTGGTGGCAAACCGTGGTGAAATTGCTGTTCGAGTCATTCAAACAGCAAAAGCGATGGGGTATCGCACTGTAGCCGTGTATTCAGATGCCGATGCAAATGCACGTCATGTGCAAGTGGCAGATGAAGCGGTTTACATTGGTGTATCGAAAGTATCAGAGTCTTATTTACGGATTGATCATATTATTGAAGCCTGTCAAAAAACAGGTGCAGATGCAGTTCATCCCGGTTATGGCTTTTTATCAGAAAATACCGATTTTGCCGCAGCTTGTGAAGCGAATCAAATTACCTTTATTGGGCCGAGTTCAGCCGCCATTGAACTGATGGGCAGTAAGCGCTTATCCAAAATTGCTATGATTCAAGCCGGTGTGCCTTGTGTACTGGGCTATGAAGGTGATCAACAAGATTTAGAATTTTTAGCAGAGCAAGCAGGAAAAATTGGTTATCCATTGATGGTGAAAGCCTCGGCAGGTGGTGGTGGACGAGGAATGCGTCTTGTACAGCATTCTGCTGAATTGATGGAATCATTGAAAACGGCTCGCTCTGAAGCTGAAAATGCATTTGGTTCAGGCGAGTTGATTTTAGAAAAAGCCGTGATTGCACCACGGCATGTCGAAATACAGGTCTTTGGCGATCAGCATGGCAACTATGTTTATTTGTTTGAACGAGATTGTTCAATTCAACGTCGCCATCAAAAAGTTATGGAAGAAGCGCCGTGTCCGGTGATGACACCTGAACTACGTCAACGTATGGGTGAGGCTGCGGTACAAGCGGCAAAATCCTGTGATTATGTTGGGGCAGGAACGGTTGAGTTTTTACTCGACGCCTCAGGTTCATTTTATTTCTTAGAAATGAATACCCGTTTGCAAGTTGAGCATCCTGTGACAGAAATGGTGACTGGGCTTGATTTAGTTGAATGGCAATTGCGTGTGGCAAATCATGAAGTTTTGCCGTTGAAGCAAGATGAATTGCAACTGAATGGTCATGCTATTGAAGTGCGTTTATATGCCGAAGATCCACGCCAAGATTTCTTGCCTCAAACTGGGCAAGTCCTGTATTGGCAGGGGACTGATTTACCCAATGTCCGTATTGATCATGGCTTATTGCAACAAGGTGAAATTAGCCCATTTTACGACCCAATGGTGGCAAAAGTGATTGCCTATGCACAGACTCGTGATGATGCGATTCGTCTTTTAGCACGTGCAGTGGATGATTGTGTTTTACTCGGTGTAAATAGCAATAAACAATTCCTTGCTAATCTATTGCGTCATCCTGTGGTGGTTGCAGGTGATACCAACACTGCATTTATTCAACAACATTTTCAGGCAGATGAAAGTCTACAAGTTCAGACCTTGAGTTTAGAACATCTTGCGGTTACTGCGGCATTATTTACGCAGACCCAACAGCAGGGAAGTTGGAGTACAGGGCTCAGTCCAAAATTACCATTGAAAATGCAAATTGATGAGCAAAAATTAGAGTTATTGATTGAGTTTAAAGGAAATATCTTAAGTATTGAAACCTGTGGGCAGACGCAAAGCATAGAAGTGCTTTCAAAAACAGCACAGCAAATGGTGTATGTGGCAAATGGGGTACGTCGTAAGTTGAATTATATCTTGCAAGCTCAACAGCTTTATTTAGATGTCAATAATGGCAATGTTTCGATTCAAAATATCACTTATGCACCACCAGAAATGACCAATCTTGCAGGCGATGGCAAAATCAAAGCACCGATGGATGGCGCCGTGATTCAAATTTTAGTTAATGTTGGTGATCAAGTTGCAAAAGGTCAGACTTTACTGATTCTGGAAGCGATGAAAATTCAACAACAAATCAAATCTGATGTCGATGGCGTGGTCAACGAAGTAATTGTTCAAGCGAATCAACAAGTGAAAAAGCGACAAGTATTGTTTTATATTCAACCTGTTGAATAATTTTTCTCTGTACACGACAAAAATAGATAACTCATTGAAATAATGTCACAATAA
>CAXYZD010000084.1:0-11099 GCA_964293455.1 uncultured Acinetobacter sp.
AGGGTTGAGATATACTCGCGCTCGGCGTAGCAATCACTTTATTTCTTTTATCGCTTTGGTATCCATGATCGGTCTGACTCTTGGGGTCGCTGTACTGATTACAGTTTTATCTGTTATGAATGGTTTTGACCGGGAGCTTAAAAACCGTGTTTTAGGAATGGTACCCCAAGCGACTGTTTCCTCAACACAAATATTAACAGACTGGCCCGTACTTGCAAAGAAAATAGAACAGCATGAACACGTTGCTGGTGTTGCACCATTTACCCAATTGCAGGGTATGTTGACTGCACAGGGAACAGTTGCAGGTATTATGGTCACGGGGATTGAACCCAAATATGAAAAGAATGTTTCAATTATTCAGCAACATATGGTTGAAGGAAGCATCGACAAGCTACAAAAGGGTGAATACGGAATTGTTTTAGGGAAACAAATGACGGATGGTTTGGGTTTAAGACTCGGTGATAGTGTCACCTTGGTTTTGCCTGAGGCAACGCCATCACCTGCCGGTGTTGTACCCCGATTTAAACGATTTAAAATTGTCGGTATTTTTAGTATTGGTGCAGAAGTTGATTCAAGTTTAGGTTATATCGCACTTAATGATGCTTCGACATTGCTTCGACTCCCTGATGGTGCGCAAGGCATCCGAATGAAATTGGATGATATTTTCCTTGCACCGCAAATCTCCAATGAAATTGTACGTGATTTAAATAAATCGGGTCGTGGCGATTTCTATGCCTCTGATTGGACATATACCCATGGTAATTTGTTCAGTGCTATTCAGATGGAAAAAACCATGGTTGCATTGTTACTGGTGCTGATTGTGATTGTTGCGGCATTTAATATTGTGTCATCACTTGTGATGGTCGTTACCGATAAAAAATCTGATATTGCAATTTTGCGTACACTCGGGGCTTCACCGAAAACCATTACCCAAATTTTTATGGTGCAAGGTACAGTCATTGGTGTAGTCGGTACTGTGATGGGAACAATTCTTGGTATCACATTGGCATTAACGGTGAGTGATTTGGTTGGTTGGTTGAGTCAAATTTTTGGATTACATTTATTTGATGCATATTTTATTAACTATTTACCCTCGTATTTGAAATGGCAAGATGTGGTTAAAATTGTGGTGTTGTCACTGGGTTTAAGTTTTATTGCAACGATTTATCCTGCATATCGTGCAGCAAAAATTCAGCCTGCGGAGGCACTACGTTATGAGTAAATTCGTGCTTGAAGCAAAAGATATTTATAAATCCTTCAATGAAGGTAAAAATAATGTCGATGTGATCAAAGGTTTATCGCTTGCCATTGAACACGGTGAATTTGTTTCGATTGTCGGTTCATCGGGTTCAGGTAAAAGTACGTTGCTGCATATTTTGGGTGGACTCGATTTACCAACTCAGGGCAGTATTTTACTCAATGGTAAACGCTTTGATCAATTGGGTGAAGCTGAGCGTGGTTTTCTACGTAATGAACACTTAGGGTTTGTTTATCAATTTCACCATTTATTGCCTGAGTTTACCGCACTTGAAAATGTGGCAATGCCATTGATGTTACGAAAAAATGCGACCTTTAAAGAAGCCAAGCAACGTGCAGAATATTTGCTTGAACGTGTTGGTTTAAGCCATCGACTGACTCATCAACCGGGTGAATTGTCAGGTGGTGAACGACAACGTGTAGCATTGGCTCGTGCATTGGTCACTCGCCCACAATTGATGTTAGCCGATGAGCCAACAGGGAATTTGGATCGTAATACCGCAACGAGTATTTTTGAATTACTTGCCGATTTGCGCAAAGAATTCAATATGGCAATGCTGGTTGTGACACATGATGAACAATTGGCGAAGCAAGCTGATCGTGTATTACATATGCAAGATGGTTTATGGGCTTAATTTATCTGATCCGTAGTCAATAATCCGATAGCGAACCTTGTTAAAGCTCATGTAAGTGGGCTTTAATGCTTTTATAAGAATAAAAACTGAAGATCATAATGTCTTTTTTACTGCTTTTGTTAGGTTGGATTGTCGGAATTTCGACAATGGGCAATATTTTTCCGAGCACCATTCAATCGACCTTTTCTTTTATTGCCCCTGTGGTTTTTTTATTATCTAGCATTGGGCTATTGCTGACCTTTTTTAAAACCAAAGTGAGCCAATTTTTTGTTTATCGCAGTATTTTTCTGCTTTTACTCAGTTTAAGTGGTTTTTTTGCAGGGTATTTCTATGCCAATGTGCAGTTGGATCAGCGACTTGCCAAGCGTGTGATGGACATTGAACAAGTGGATGCTATTGTCTATATTTCACAGATCAATCAATGGGTATTGGATGATCCATCCGGTGCGAAAATTCGTCAAAAAGCCATTGTGCTCAATCAAGCAAATTCCCCTGTGTTATGGACACTCAATATTAAAGATGATTTACCTAATGCCAATATGTTGCCAGGGCACTATTATCAGGTCAGTGGCAAAGTTCGACCTGCACACAGCTATGCAGTTCCCGGCGTATTTGATGTTGAAAAATGGATGCTACAAGAAAATGTAATGGCAACATTACAGGTTAAAACCATTCAGCCGATGACAGCAAATGAAGTATCTAATATAGGCTATATTTTTCAGCAGTTTATAGGACAGCAAGCAAGTTGGAATGCACGCTTAAAACTTGCGGTTGAGCAAAAACGCTTTGATTTCCGTGACTATTTATCTCGGCAACCGTTTCAGCAAAAAGGCTTATTACTTGCCTTACTGACAGGCGATGAAAGTTTACTGTCCAAAGAAACACAGCAAATGTTTAAACGTTTAGGGATCTCACATTTATTGGCGATTTCAGGACCGCATGTGTTGATTTTTGCCGCACTCTTTTGTTTTGTCATCAATCTGTTGATTAAGCATTTTATACCGCAGATTTATCTAAAAATTCCACGCCCTTATTTAATGCTTTTACCTTTTGTGCTGTGTGTTTGGTTATACACAGCTTTTGTTGGTTTTGAGATTCCGGCACTGCGAACATTATTGACCGTGATACTTATTAGTACGGTTATTTTATTTCAACAACGTATGCGAGCATTGAATATTTTAGTATTCAGTGCAGCTTTGCTATTACTGTTTGATCCATTTAGCATTTTATCCGCTGCATTTTGGCTCTCTTATGGCGCATGTTTTATTTTGATTCGGGTCTATCAAACCATTCAACAAAAAAGTGAACCTACAACTGAACATAAACAGGTTCAAACATGGCGTAACAAGGCTATTTTATGGCTCAAAGTACTGATTGAATCACAATGGAAAATCTTTATTGCATTGTTTCCTTTGGTGATTCTTATCTTTCAGCAAGTGTCATGGGCTGCGCCTTTTGCAAATTTAATTGCCATTCCACTCATTGGGGCGGTAATTGTTCCACTTGAAGTGGTCGGTGCATTTTTGTGGCTACTGTTTGAACCTTTAGGTATGTTATTTTTCCAGCTTGCTGATGGTTGTTTAAGAGTATTGCTTTGGGTGTTGGGGCAATTAGATACTTTAATGGCATCGAGCTTACATTGGTTTGCCATGACACCGATGCAAATTTTTATGCTGGCACTTGCAGTGTTGATGATCTTTTTACCTCGTGGTGTTGTTCCTAAAGGTTGGGCTATTCTGTGTGTTGTGCCTATCTTGTTGGGGGGTAAACAGGATGATGCATTTCGCTTAAATATTTTGGATGTGGGTCAAGGTCAGGCGATTTATTTAGAAATGCCTAAGCACAATATGTTGATTGATACTGGTGGAAATTATGATGAAAGTAAGTTCAGCGTTGGACAGCAAATTATTATTCCGTATTTGATGCAACAAGGCGTTAAACATTTGGACAGTATTTTATTGACGCATCTAGACCAAGATCATAGTGGTGCATTTAGCCGTGTGGCAGAAGAAATAAAGATAGATCAGGTTTTTTCCAATCAAAAAGATCAACGCTTTGATGCTTATCCCTTTGAATATTGTCACGCAGGACAAACTTGGCAATATGGTCAAGTGAAAATAGAAGTATTGTCACCACAATCTACTGATTTAAACCAAGTTGCCAATAATCAAAATGAATTGTCATGTGTGCTCTACATTCAAGTGCCACAGGTGGGTAAAGGATATAAGACTTTTCTACTCATGGGGGATGCAGGATGGGAGGCTGAGTATCAAATTTTACAACGCTATTCACATTTAAAAGTTGATGTGTTGGTCTTGGGGCATCATGGCAGTCAGCACAGTTCATCCTTTGCATTTTTAAAACAGATGAATCCTAAACTTGCGATTGCATCGGCAGGTTTTGGTAATCGTTATAATCATCCGAGCCCAATTACACTTGCTCGTTTACAGGCACTCAAAATCCCGCTGATCACAACCATTGATCAGGGAGCAATTCAGTTTACGTTAGATGGAAATTATGAGATGCAGATGCGTGAATATCGGGCGGAAAAGAAGTGGCTTATACGCAAATAAGCATGTTTAAACATCATAATGCAATAGCGATGATTGAGTATTTACTCGGACGTATTTTGATCTAAAATGTTTGGTTGATGTGCTAAGTACGCTGTACGAACGTGCTTAATCAGCTGAATTGCTTCTTTGTGTGGAATATTATAAAGGTTTTTTAATTGAGGGTTGGCTTTGAAGCGCTTATAGCTCCAATGATAATGCTCAGGATAGCGTTCAATAAGATGCTCTAGTGTTTGATGAATGACTTGAGTGCCATGTTCAGAAGTCCCTTGATAAATGTCTTCTGAAATAGGCTCAATGAATAAATCAAACTGATCCGAATCTTCACAGCGAATTGCATAGAGCAAGACGCTTCGTGCTTTAGTTTTTTGAATTAGCTTGGCACTTAAACTACTTGAGGCAAGCGGAATACCAAAATAATCCACCAGATCACCGCCAGTATGCGGAGTATGATCGGGCAGAATCACGGTTGTACCGCCTTGCTTTAAGGCTTTAAAAATTTGACGAACTCCAGATTCATCGGTAGGCACCAAATGAGCTTGTTCACGGCTACGTGCATCTTTGACAAAAGCATCGGCATCGGCATTTTTAATGGGTTTATACATAATGGTCATTTGGGTGTATTGAGCAAGCCATGCATTCATAATTTCCCATGTACCAAAATGCGGAACAATCAACACTAAGCCTTTGCCTTGTGCTAATGCTTCATGAAAATAAGATTCACCTTGAATATGACGAATGCGTGAAAGATTTTTAGTGCTTGAGCTGCCCCAAATCGCAAAAAATTCAAAGTAAGATTGTAATTCGTTGCGAATAGCCGTCTGAGTAATGTGCTGCCGTTGTTGTTTATTATAGTAAGGTAGGCAAATTTCAATATTGAGACGAATTGTTTTTGATGTTTTTGACGTTTGAATAGTATTGATGACGCCCGCCAACATACGTGCAAAAAGGCGAGAGAAACGAATTGAACGTTGACCGAGAAAGTGAAGAAGGCGAGTCGTAGTTGAATTTGTCTTATGAGTCATGTTTTTTCAGTAAAGTGTATTTTTGTGGAAGACTAGCGCAATTTGCAAAGTATTATAAGTTAATTTTGGCAGATTAGACAGATTGAGTGTATTCGTTGTATATAATGTTATCTTAAAATTTTTATCTGGATTGAATTTATGTCCGATTGGCCACCAAAACCGCAAAATGAAAATATAAATCAGCCTCAACCTTCTGGACAGCAGTCGAATGGGCAAGAATGGCAGATTCTAGAAAAAGTTGTGCTTGCTTCTGTAGAGGAACAGCGCCGTAGTCGTAAATGGGGTATTGTCTTTAAGGGCTTAACCTTTCTTTATATTTTTGTCGTTCTCGGCATGATGATGAAGAGTTGTTATTTTTCAGACAATGGCGAAGGTCTAAGTACCAGTGATACACATCTTGGTGTGGTCAATATTGTTGGAACCATTGAATCAGGTAGTCAGGGTGTTAATAGTGAAGATACCATTAAATCACTAAAAAAAGCCTTTGCATCAACAAGCAGTAAAGCTGTGGTGCTCAATATTAACTCGCCGGGTGGTTCACCTGTGCAGTCTGATGATATTTGGCAAGAAATTCGTTATCAAAAACAACAGTATCCTAATAAGAAAGTGTATGCTGTAGTGGGTGATATGGGTGCGTCAGGGGCGTATTATATTGCTTCGGCAGCCGATGAGATTTGGGTCAATCCTTCAAGCTTGATTGGTTCTATTGGTGTGATTATGCCGAACTACGGTGTAAGCGGTCTAGCACAAAAATTGGGTGTTGAAGATCGTACAATGACATCGGGCAATAATAAAGACATTCTCAGTATGACTAAACCGGTCAATCCTGAGCAAAAAGCCCATATTCAGGCTTTATTGGACAATGTTCATAGTCATTTTATTAAAGCTGTGAAAGATGGTCGTGGTGCAAAACTCAAGTCGCAAGATCCTGCTATTTTCTCAGGATTATTCTGGACAGGTGAGCAAGCGATTGAATTGGGTATTGCCGATAAAAAGGGTAATATCGAAACATTGAAACGTGAGCTGAAAATCAATAAAACCGTAAATTATACGATTGAACATAGTCCATTCGATAGCGTACTGGGTCGTATGGGAGCACAAATTGGTCAAGGTGTCGGTGAGGCAGTTGGACAATCGGTGGGTTTAAATCAGAACGATGTAAAAATGCAGTAAAATCATTGCGGGAATGAAATTCCCGCAATTTTTTTGCTTTAATATTTTGATTGATCTATGTGTTCAATGAAAATTGTGATGTAAAAAGATGGATAAAGAGATTAAAAAAAATATGAGTCATAAGCCTTTAATTCATTTTGCTCATGCCAATGGTGTGCCTGCACGTGTTTACAGTAAATTATTCGATTTATTGAAAGATCAATATGATGTGATTTATACGCCAATTATTGGTTCAGATCATCGTTATCCGATTACAAACGGTTGGACATATTTGGCAGATCAAGTGATTGATAGTATTGTACAACAAGCTCAAGGGCGTAAAGTCATTGCACTAGGGCATTCTTTAGGGGCGGTTTTGTCTTTATTGGCTTCTAACAAAAGACCTGAATTATTTGAACAAGTCATTTTACTTGACCCACCACTCATTGTTGGAAAAGCCTCATTTGTGATGATGTTGATGAAATATCTGCATCCAAAAATGTTAGATAAACTTACTCCCGCAGGTTTAAGTGCTAAACGCCGTGATCATTGGGATTCACGTGAGCAAGCAGCTGAATTACTGCGCCCAAAAGGTTTTTATCAATTGTTTGATGAAACTTGTTTTCAGGACTATATCAAATACGCACTGACTGAAGATCCTAAGCGAGGTGGTGTTGAATTAACCATTTCTCGGGATAATGAGGTTAATATTTTTAGAACCAATTCGACCCTATACTGGCTTTTGATGCCAAAGCCAAAAGTCCCCACTATTTTGGTTTCTGGAAAAGACAGTCCTTTTATCAAGCAGAAATTACCACAAGTCATCAAAAAGAAACTCGGTATTCCTTATCACGTAATGCAAGGTGGACATATGTTTCCTTTGGAACATCCTTTGGAAACGGTTGAGTTGGTTAAAAAATTGATTTTGCAACATACAGCAAATGCTTAATTCATCAGCAGACTAAGACAATGACCAATAAAAAAACGCATCCTAAGATGCGTTTTTTTATTAAAAATAAAATCTTAAAACTGACAAAACTGAATAGGTTTATCGAGTTTCTGATTTTTATAGTGAACTTCACCATTGCTTAAATGCTGAATCGTACCATTACAAATCCATTCTACGGCTTGAGGATAAATTAAATGTTCAAGCACATGAATGCGATTGCTGAGTGTTTCAACGGTATCGTGTAAGCCTACTTTCAACACACCTTGTGTCAAAGCTTGACCTGCATCGAGTTCAGCAGTTACATAATGTACAGTACAGCCATGCAAAACATCACCTGTATGGAGTACACGTTGATGCGTATGCATGCCTTTGTAATTTGGCAAGAGAGAAGGGTGAATATTCACCATTTTGCCTTGCCAAGATTGTACAAATGGAGCACTTAAAATACGCATGAAACCTGCAAGAATCACTAAATCAACATCCCAATCAAGCAATTGTTGATGCATCACAGCATCAAAAGATTCACGATTTGGATATTGTTTGTGTTCAATGATTGCAGTGGCAATGTTTGCCTGTTTCGCACGTTGTAAAGCATAGGCTTCAGGTTTGTTGGAAATGACACCGACAATTTCCCCTGAAAGATTGGCATCAATCAGGGCTTGTAAGTTACTTCCACTGCCTGAAACAAGTACAGCAATTTTAATCATTAGAATTACTTATACAAACTTAAGCAAAAATCACACGGATTTTTTCGTCAGCACCCGCAACAGATTCAGCATTGTCAACAATGTGACCCATTGCCCATGCTTTTTCGCCAAGTGTTGTTAAAAGTTCAACCGTTTTGTCTGCTTTAGACGCATCTACAACGAGAACCATACCTACGCCACAGTTAAATGTGCGGTACATTTCAAATTGTTCAACACCACCTTCTTTTTGAAGAAGTTGGAACAGTGAAGGCCATTCCCAAGAAGATTCATTTACAATTGCTTGAGCACCATTTGGAAGTACACGAGGTAAGTTACCTGGTAAACCGCCACCTGTGATGTGCGCCATTGCATGAACATCAACATGTTTAAGCAACTCAAGAATAGATTTTACATAAATACGTGTTGGTTCCATTGCAACATCTGCAAGTGGGCGACCATCAACAATTTGAGTAAGGTCGACGTTTTTCACGTCTAAAATTTTGCGAAGTAAAGAGTAGCCATTTGAGTGTGCGCCAGATGATGCCACACCAATCAATACGTCACCTGATTTTACTTTCGTACCATCAATAATTTTGCTTTGCTCAACGACACCCACACAGAAACCTGCAAGATCGTAGTCTTCGCCTTCATACATACCTGGCATTTCAGCAGTTTCACCACCGACTAATGCACAGCCTGCAAGTTCACAACCCGCACCAATTCCTGTAACGACATTAGCAGCAACTTCAACATTTAAGTGACCAGTTGCATAGTAGTCTAGGAAAAATAATGGTTCAGCACCACATACAAGTAGATCATTTACACACATTGCAACCAAGTCTTGACCAATGGTGTCATGACGGTTTAAGTTAAGTGCTAAACGTAATTTTGTACCTACACCATCTGTACCAGATACAAGAACAGGTTCTTCATAACCTTTTGGGATTTTACAAAGTGCGCCGAAGCCACCTAGGCCGCCCATTACTTCAGGACGTGCAGTGCGCTTAGCGACAGATTTGATTCGATCGACTAATGCGTCGCCCGCTTCAATGTCGACACCTGCGTCTTTATAGCTTAAACCAGTGTTTGGGGTAGAAGATGAGTTGCTCATATTTGAAGTCTCCGCATTGGCGCGGATATTATACCCGAATATACGAAACTCTTATGTTATTTATGTGCCAAAATGCTATCTTTATTTAAATATTTTACTTTCTATAATGATTAAATCTGAAAAAGGCGTGATTAGATGCACGATCAGACTCTGAAACGAATTTTTATCCTTGCGGGCATTGGATTGTTGCTTTGGGTTTTGTATTTATTGAAACCTGTTGTTGTGCCTTTTATAGCAGCATTTTTGATTGCCTACCTATTTAGCCCTATTGTCGAGAAGCTTGATCGGTTTTTACCCCGTTGGCTTGCAATTTCTACGGTATGTATTGGTATTGGCGTCATTGTGACATGGGCAGTTTGGTTTCTTGTACCACTCGTTTGGAAGCAGCTGATGTATGCTCGAGATAGTATACCTGCTGGAATCCATTGGATTAACTCAAATTTCTTACCTTGGGTATCGCAGACATTTAATGTTGAACACATGGAAATTGATACTGACCAGTTGTCTAAGGTCGTAATGGATTATGTGCAAACCAACTATAGTGCAGACAGTGTGCAATCTGTGGCACTTAAAATTGCTCAATCAGGTCTGAACTTTATTCAGATTGGTGGCATTGTGGTATTGATTCCCATTATTTCGTTTTATTTTATGTTGGATTGGAATCGAATGTTGCAAAGCATGGAAGATTTAATCCCTAATCAATATAAAAAAAACATATTGAAAATTGTCAGTGAATGTCACAGTGTTTTAGGTGCATTTGTCAAAGGCCAGTTTTTAGTGATGATCTTGCTTGGGATTATTTATGCGGCTGGTTTACAACTGATTGGACTTGAAGTTGGATTAATTATTGGTATGGTGGCAGGGCTGTGTAGCATCATTCCTTATTTGGGTTTTGGTGTGGGTATTGTAACCGCAGTGATCGCCTGCTTTTTCCAATTTGGTATGGACCCTAAACATCTACTGATGGTTTTGGCTGTATTTGGTGTTGGGCAACTCGTTGAAGGTTATATACTACAGCCATTTTTATTAGGCGATAAAATTGGCTTATCACCTGTTGCAGTGGTCTTTGCTGTACTTGCTGGAGCGCAATTGGGTGGCTTTGTCGGCATGCTTATTGCCCTCCCTGTTGCGGCGGTGATCGTTGTTTTACTTAAACATGCACGTGAATATTATCAACACAGCCTCTTTTATCAATCTAAAGCTGTAAGTTTAACCCTCAATCATGAGGTTTTAAATGAAACGATTTCAGTGCGAAGTGAACAAGTTGACCTTGATATTGAAATTAAAAACACGCAAGATACAGATGAAAAGGCAAAAACAAATCAAAATCCACTTTAGGAATGAAAAAAATATATGCGTCAATTACAGTTGAATATAGAACCTCAACTGGATGCCAGAATCAGTGATTTTTCTGGACCAGGATGGGGACCTGTAATTGATGCCGTTCGTCAGCTTCATACAGGATTGATCAATCGTTTTTATCTATATGGTGGTGCAGGAACAGGAAAAAGCCATTTACTTTCTGCAATTTGCGATTCCTATCTTGAATTAGGAAAATCTGCCATCAAAGTTTCCTTACTTGAGTTACTCGATGCACCTATTGAAGCCATTACCTCACTTGAGCGTTATGATTTAGTGGCTTTAGATGATATTGAAGCGATTAGTGGTGTGCCACATTGGCAAAAAGCAGTTTTTCATTTAATTAATAATAATA
>CAXYZD010000085.1:0-10800 GCA_964293455.1 uncultured Acinetobacter sp.
AACAGCGTATTAACTAACATTTATAGCGCATTACTTACATGATTTTTGAGTATTCTAAATATACAAGCAAAAGGCTTTGGAGTATTAAAATGAGTGGTTTACTTGATGGATTGGGTAAAATAGCAGGTGCAGTGATTGCTGAGCAAGGTGTTGATAAACTTGATCCTGATGCAGGATTTTTAGAAAAAGCAGCAGGTGCATTTGCAGGTTATGAAGCAGCAAAAATTGCCGAAAATAAGTTAGAAAATCGATCTGAAGATGCTGGTACAGAGCAACAGCAAGTAGATGATCAAAGTTAAAACAGGTCATTTTTCTATGTAAGTCATCATAAATACTTCATTAAAAATAGGCATATCTCAGATATGCCTTTTCTTTAGCATAAAAAAAGATAATTAATGAATAAAAACATTAATGATCTGAATAAAATGCCAATTTATGATGAAAGTATTGCTAATCAAGTCTTTGATCAATGCTTATCAATAAAATCGCTATAAAGTATGGAAAAAAAGCATTTTGTTGATAGATGAAATCTCGTTATATTGTGCATCGTTATAATGAATCTACTAGCTGTACGCCATGTATTTATATACTGATTTCGACCAACAATTGGTCAACGAACGTGTTGCACAATTCCGTGATCAAACGGAACGTTATTTAGCGGGTAAACTCACAGAAGACGAGTATCGCCCTTTACGTTTGCAAAATGGACTTTATGTGCAACGTTATGCACCGATGCTTCGTATTGCAGTTCCTTATGGTTTGATGAACTCAAATCAGTTACGCAAAGTTGCTGAACTTGCAAAAGAATATGACCGTGGTTATGCACACGTTTCAACACGTCAGAATATCCAGTTTAACTGGCCTGCGCTAGAAAATGTCCCTGATATGTTGGCTGAGCTTGCGACGGTTCAAATGCATGCAATTCAAACATCAGGGAACTGTATTCGTAATACCACAACGGATCAATATGCGGGTGTGGTTGCTGGTGAAATTGCTGATCCACGTGCAACCTGTGAATTGATTCGCCAATGGTCAACGTTCCATCCTGAATTTGCATTTTTACCTCGTAAATTCAAAATTGCCGTGTCTGCTTTAGAAGAAACAGACCGTGCTGCAACTGCATTCCATGACATCGGTGTTTACATCGTACGTAATGACGCTGGCGAGATGGGCTATAAAATCAAAGTGGGTGGTGGTTTAGGTCGTACCCCAATTATTGGTAGCTTAATTCGTGACTTCTTGCCACGTGAAGATTTGATTGCTTATTTGGAAGCGGTATTACGTGTGTATAACTTGCATGGTCGCCGTGATAATAAATATAAAGCACGTATTAAAATTTTAGTGAAAGCACTGACACCTGCTGTATTTGCTGAAAAAGTTGAAGCTGAATTTGCTGAAACGATTAAAACTTTGAAAATTCAGCCTGAAATTTTGAAAAAATTAGACGAAGAATTTACCCCGTTTGATTATCAAAACTATGCAGATGAAGATTTTTCTACACAGTTTGCAGAACATCCAAAATTCAAACAGTGGTTTAACATCAACACCAATGCACACAAAGTTGCAGGCTATCGTATTGTCACGATTTCGCTGAAACGTACAGGTGTTGCACCGGGCGATATGACCACTGAAGAAATGAATTTGATTGCAGATTTAGCAGACAAATATACCTTTGGTGAACTTCGTACCACACATGAACAAAATATTTCTTTGGTCGATGTACCACAAAAAGATTTGTTTGAGCTGTGGCAAATTCTTGATCAAAATAACTTAGCTCGTGCGCATATTGGTTTCATTACCGATATTATTTGCTGTCCGGGTGGTGATTTCTGTTCATTGGCAAATGCGAAATCAATTCCAATTTCAGAAGCAATTTCACGTCGTTTTGATGACTTAGATACTATTTATAACCTCGGTAAACTTGATCTGAATATTTCAGGTTGTATGAATGCCTGTGGTCATCACCATGTGGGTAATATTGGTATTTTAGGCGTAGATAAAAAAGGCGCAGAATTCTATCAAATTACATTGGGTGGTAATGCGGATCACGATGCATCAATTGGTGACATTCTCGGTCCATCATTTGCCGCTGACCGTGTGCCTGATGTTGTTGAAGAAATTTTAAATACCTATTTAGATTTGCGTGGAGAAGGCGAAGATTTTATCGAAACGTATCGCCGTGTAGGCATTCAACCATTTAAGGAGCGTGCATATGCTTAATACAGCACTTCAAGTTCTCTCTAAAGATGGAACAATTGCAGATAATACTTATCAAGTGATTGGTGAAGATGGTGTATTACCGCAAGGTGATGTGTTATTAACGGTTGAGCAGTTGGATCAAATTGGCAATGTTTCAGGTAAAAAAGCCTTATTCATTACAGTAGATACTTCTCCTGAAACCAATGCTTATCCGCTTGATCAACTTGATGCAATCTTTATTGATTTCGCAGGTTTTAATGATGGTCGTGGTTATTCATTTGCTGCATTGCTTCGCCGTCAAGGTTATCAAGGCGAACTTCGTGCAACAGGCGATGTGTTTAAAGATGTGTTGAACTATATGAAGCGTGCAGGTTTTGATACTTTCGTGATTAAAGAAGGTAAAGATATTCAAGAGGCTGCTGCAGGTTTGAACGATTTTAAAAATCCGTACCAAGCGTCTACTGCGGTCGCACAAGCAAGTTATCAAACAGGTGCTTAAGCTGTTTAGAAGGTTTAAGTATTTGAGTTAAATAAAAAGGTTGTCTTAATGGCAACCTTTTTGATTTTTTCTCCATGTGCATCTCAATGCGGAAGAGGGTGCTTTTATCATCGTTGCAAATTTGCAATGTTCTATGCTGTAAACCAATCTATTTCTAAACTATAAACCGCTACATAATGAATAAAAATAATTCATGGTGAATGCAATGCTGAATCAAACGACAGGTGATCTTTCGTTACTTAAAGGTTGGAACGCAACCTTGCCCAATACGGATGTTATGCCCGTGATGTTTCTCGGACATGGTTCGCCAATGAATGCCATACAAACTAATGATTTTACTCGTACTTGGAATAGTATTGGTGCAGAATTGGAAACGCAACCAACTGCTGTTTTGTGTATTTCAGCACATTGGTTGACGCAAGGTGTAACGGCTGTAACAGCAATGCAAATGCCGAAAACCATTCATGATTTCGGTGGTTTCCCGCAAGCTTTACATGATTTTCAATATTCTACTTCAGGTAATAAAGACTTAGTTGAAGCCACGATTGATGAAATAAAAAGTATTCAAATTCATCAAGATCATGAATGGGGTTTAGATCATGGGACATGGAGTGTACTTTGTCACTTATTTCCACAAGCGAGAATTCCCGTTGTTCAGCTCAGTATTGACTATAATCAGGGTGCGCAATATCACTATGATTTAGCTAAACAACTTTCCCAATTACGCCGTAAAGGTATCTTGATTGTGGCAAGTGGAAATCTCGTTCATAACTTGAGATTGATTCCACGTGGTCAAATGAATGATTATTTTGGTTTTGATTGGGCTTTAGAAGCAGATGCAAAAATGCAAAAGTTTCTCTTAGAACATGATCATCAATCATTGATTAAATGGGATAAACAAGGGCAAGCATTTCATTTAGCCATTCCAACGCCTGATCATTATTATCCAATGATTTATGCACTTGCATTGCAAGAAGATAAAGATGAATTGAGTCTCTTTAATACGCAAGCTGTCGGTGGCTCGATTACGATGACGTCATTCCGCTTAGATCAAAATTAAAGATTAGTTTAAAAGTATTGAATTTTCAAACGGCAAAATGAATAAAAGGTGAATGTCAAAGTTCACCTTTTGATTGCGATGCTTAACTTTTATTTAAAGTTAAAAATTTAGATAATATTTTTAAAACAATGGTATATCGATAAATTTATAGAAGAAACTTGCACCCAGTGATGGGTCAAATAATAACGGAACTACAAATCCATAAGCGGCACCTGTGATATGGGCACGATGTTCGATCGAAGGGGAATGTCCTGTACGAAGCGCATAAAAACTATAACAAAGATAAATTGTACCAAAAACAATAGCAGGTATAGGAATGAAAAAGAGGTAAATCATGCTCCATGGGTCGAATAGAATTGCACTAAATAAAACTGCATTGACTGCACCAGATGCACCTAGACTACGGTAAGCATTGAAATTTCGATTATGTAAATACCCTGGAATTGCTGCAATAATAATGGCGCTACAATAAAAAAGGACAAAACCCATGCCATGCAAGTAGTCTCTAAAAAACCACTCTACATGTCTCCCAAAGAAATACAACGTAAACATATTAAAGAAAAGATGAACGCCATCATTATGAATAAATCCATGTGTCAGAAAGCGATCATATTGTCCATGTTTAATGGCTGAAATATTAAAAATCAGTCGATTCATGATATTGCGATGTTGCCATGCTGCAATAGAGGTGAGAATCGTAATTAAAATAATCAGTATGGTGTGGCTTAAACCTATAATCATTTTTGTCGCAATGTCGTTATTTTATCCGCACTATAACCGATATTTTATGCAGTATTGAATCATTTTATTCAATGAGATGATGGGATAGATATAAAAAATCCCTCAATGGGAGAGGGATTTTTTATAAAAGCTGTGAGTTATAAAAACATCTAGGCTTGATAAAAATTAAAAAATTTCAATCGCTACAGCAGTTGCTTCACCACCACCGATACACAGTGCTGCAATACCTTTCTTACCACCTGTGCGTTTTAATGCATGAATCAGCGTTAAAATAATGCGTGAACCTGTAGAACCGACAGGATGACCGAGTGCACATGCACCGCCATTAATATTAACTTTTTCAGCATCAAGTTTGAACTCATCCATTGCGGCCATGGTTACCATTGCAAAGGCTTCATTGATTTCCCAAAGGTCAACTTCTTGAGCATCCCAGCCTGTTTTTTTCAAAACTTTTTCAATTGCGCCCACAGGAGCAATCGTAAATTCAGAAGGATGTTGTGAGTGTGAAGAATATGCAATGATTTTTGCTAAAGGTGTTAAGCCTTTCGCCACAGCATGTTCTGCTGATGTTAAAACAAGTGCGGATGCGCCATCTGAAATTGAGCTTGCATTGGCAGCCGTAATCGTACCGTCTTTTGCAAAAGCAGGACGTAAAGTTGGAATTTTTTCAATATTGGCATTAAAAGGTTGTTCATCTTTATCGATAACAACGTCACCTTTACGACTGGAAACAGTTACAGCTGTAATTTCATCAGCAAAATAACCTTCAGTAATGGCTTTTTGTGCACGTTGTAAAGAACGAATGGCAAAGTCATCCATTTGCTCACGGGTATAGCCCCGTGTATTTGCCATATCTTGTGCAAAAGAACCCATAAGACGACCTGTTTCAGCATCTTCTAAGCCATCAAAGAACATATGATCTTTGACTTCACCATGACCCATACGGTAGCCCGCACGTGCTTTTGGTAAAATATAAGGTGAATTGGTCATTGATTCCATGCCGCCTGCAACAACCACATCAGCTGAACCCGCTTTGATTGCATCAGCCGCTTGCATCACTGCTTT
The DNA here is from genome assembly GCA_964293455.1 of uncultured Acinetobacter sp. GTDB lineage: Bacteria > Pseudomonadota > Gammaproteobacteria > Pseudomonadales > Moraxellaceae > Acinetobacter. The sequence continues at coordinate 5,565 of CAXYZD010000085.1, forward strand.
CATACCAGAACCACAAAGCTTATTAATGGTTACGGCACCTGTTGCATCAGGTAAACCCGCTTGACGCATGGCTTGGCGTGCAGGACCTTGCTTTAAACCTGCAGGAAGAACACAACCCATAATCACTTCTTGGACATCATTGGGTTGTAAGCCAGCACGGATAACGGCTGCTTTAATCGTTGCAGCACCCAACTCTGGTGCAGTCACACTTGTTAAGCTACCTTGAAACCCACCCATTGCTGTACGGGCACCATTTACAATGACGATGTCAGTCATGATTTGTATCTCCTGATTTGTTGTTATTTCAATTCTAAACACAAGTAGTATATTGCAATTTACTCAGGATTAAAGTCTGATCTAAATCGATAAACTGAACCCATGGGTTCTACTTGCATTTATCCGATTTATCAACACGAATATTTCCCATTTGATTCACAGGGTAATATTTGTATTGTTGTTGATCGTTAAAGCTACAATAGTGAAAACCACCTGGCGCACCTCGGGGCAAGCCAGTATCACCTTGGAACGTGAGTGTATTTTTGCTATTGGTTGCATTGTGAATAAAACGTAAAGTGCCATAACGAATTTTAGTGTTTTGGCTTGAATAAATCGTTTCATTACTGTCAATAGTTTTATTGTTGTTGAGATCTGCGAAAATGATAATTCCATTGTGCCATTGATTAATTTCACACTTTTTCATGTATTCAGATGAGCAAATTACGACAGTTGTATGTTGTGTGAGTGCTTGATTCTTTGCAAAAGTGACTTGTTGGCGAATAATTGAACTGACTCGAATGAGTTCGAGACTTTCTTGTAACTTATGGTACATGGGCAGTGCAAAAGTCGCAATGATGCAAATTATAGCAATAGTAACAACAAGTTCAATTAATGTGAATGCGCGATTTTTATAGTATAAGTACATGTTTTTATCCAATTTATTTTTTATATTTCTTTAATTAATTTAATTAATTTAATTTTTAATTTATATTTGTTACTGGAAGCTTTCATAATAAAATATTTATTACTATCGCTTTCGATTGCTGTTAAAATACGGTGATTAGGAAGATTAAGCTATACGCGTAATAAAATTGAGCGAAAAATTACCGAATTACAACGGAAATTGTAAGTAATTTTGTCAATAATTTGCTTGATTAAAGTTATCAAGCACTTGGAAGATTTGCTAAGTGTTTGGATGATTCAACGTGAGTAGCTTAAAAATAATACTGGGGTATAGAAAGCTTATCTCAGAAAGCCGAAATATTTAGGCTAAGCTTGAACAACAATTGTTATCTCTGGAGGATATCCATGAAATTGAGTCGTATCGCACTTGCTATGCTTGTTGCCGCACCTTTAGCTGCAGCTAATGCTGGCGTAACTGTAACCCCATTAATGCTTGGTTATACTTTCCAAGATTCTCAACACAACAATGGTGGCGATAAAGGTAGTTTAACTAATAGTGAAGAACTGCAAGACGATTTATTTGTTGGTGCTGCACTTGGTGTTGAACTTACGCCATGGTTAGGTTTTGAAGCAGAATATAACCAAGTTAAAGGTGATTTGGACGGTACTGGCGTAGCGGGTTCTGAATACAAACAAACTCAAATCAACGGTAACTTCTATGCTACTTCTGATTTGATCACTAAGAATTATGACAGCAAAATCAAACCTTATGTATTGTTAGGTGCTGGTCATTATAAATATAAATTAGATGATATGGCTTATCATTCTAAAGAAGAAGGTACTTTAGGTAACGCTGGCGCAGGTGTATTCTGGCGTTTAAACGATGTACTTTCTCTTCGTACAGAAGCTCGTGGTACATATAACTTTGATGAACAATTCTGGAACTATACAGCTTTAGCTGGTCTTAACGTAGTTCTTGGTGGTCACTTGAAACCTGCTGCTGCCGTAGTAGAAGTTGCTCCAGTTGAACCAGCTCCAATGCCTGTTGCTCCAGCTGAGCCAGTTGTTGAAGATTTGAACATGGAACTTCGTGTGTTCTTTGATACAAACAAATCAAACATCAAAGATCAGTACAAACCAGAAGTTGCGAAAGTAGCTGAAAAATTAGCTGAATTCCCGAATGCGAGCGCTCGTATTGAAGGTCATACAGATAACACTGGTCCACGTAAGTTGAACGAACGTTTATCTTTAGCTCGTGCTAACTCTGTTAAATCAGCACTTGTAAATGAATACAACGTTGATGCTTCTCGTTTGTCTACTCAAGGTTTTGCTTGGGATCAACCGATTGCTGACAACAAAACTAAAGAAGGTCGTGCTATGAACCGTCGTGTATTCGCGACGATTTCTGGTAGCCGTACTGTAGGTCAATAATCATTTCGATGATTAATGATTAAAAAAAAGCGACTCATTTGAGTCGCTTTTTTTTGCTTAATTTTTAGAAAATAGTTAAGCTATTTTCAAGCCAATAAAAAAGCCACTCACAAGTGACTGACTTCTTTATTGAATAAGTGGCGAATGATTACCTTACTTAAATTCACCAATTGAGCGTTCTTTTGCCCATTCTCTTAAAATAAATTTTTGTAATTTACCAGTCGATGTTTTTGGGATTTCACCAATCACTACATCTTTAGGTACTTTAAAACGTGCTAGATGTTGCTTACAAAATTCAATCACATCTTCAGGTGTGGTTTCAGCCCCTTGTTTTAGTTCAATAAAAGCACAAGGAACTTCTTGCCAGCGTGGATCAGGTTTTGCAACAACAGCCGCAGTCATAATCGCAGGATGGGTATAAAGTACTTCTTCGACTTCAAGGGATGAAATATTCTCACCACCTGAAATAATAATATCTTTTGAGCGATCCATGATTTTGGCATAACCATCGGGTTGGCAAACAGCAAGGTCACCTGTATGGAACCATCCACCTTTAAAGGCATCTTCAGTGGCTAGGGTATTTTTTAAATAACCTTTCATCACAATGTTGCCACGGAACATGATTTCGCCCATGGTTGTACCATCATTGGGAACGGGTTGCATGGTTTCAGGATCAAGTACACGCATACCATCTTGTAATGGATATGGAACACCTTGACGTGAATGCAATTGTGCTTGCTCTTGAATTGAAAGCTCACTCCATCCCGCTTGTGAAGCACAAAGTGCAGATGGACCATAGGTTTCGGTTAAACCATAAACATGATTCACTTGTACACCAATATGATGCATACCTTCAATAATTGCCGCAGGAGGTGCTGCACCCGCAACCATCACTTCTACACGATGATTAAATTTAATTTGTTGTGCTTTCGGTGTGTTGATGAGCATAGAAAGGACAATTGGCGCGCCACAGAAGTAGTCAACTTTGTGCTGATCAATTAATTGATAAACAAGGATAGGATCAACTTTTCGTAAACAAATATTGGTTCCACCATTGGCAGCAATTGTCCAAGCGAAACACCAGCCATTGCAATGGAAAAGTGGTAGCGTCCATAAATATTTACAGCGTGGGGTCATTCCACAAGCGATGATATTACTTGCTGCATTAATATATGCACCACGATGATGATAAACCACGCCTTTTGGATTACCAGTTGTACCTGATGTATAGTTCAGGCTAATTGCATCCCATTCATCACTCGGTAAATGCCATTCAAAATTTTCATCACCTGCTTGGAGCCAATCTTCATATTCAATCTGACCAATACTGATTGCAGTTGCATGATTTTCATATTCAACATCAGTAACATCAATCACAAAAATTTCTTGTGAAACTAGTGCTAGTGCTTCTTGAGCGACGGCCGCAAATTCAGGATCGACGAGCAAAACTTTAGATTCTGCATGTTCAATCATAAATGCAAGCGTTTTGGCATCAAGGCGAGTATTGAGTGTGTTGAGTACTGCACCTGCCATGGGCACAGCAAAATGTGCTTCAAGCATGGCAGGAATATTCGGCAATAACACCGACACGGTATCGTTTTTACCAATACCCATTTTTTGCAATCGATCTGCAAATTGACGGCAACGGGTATATGTATCACGCCATGAAATACGACGCTTACCATGAATAATCGCATCCTGATGCGGATAAATATATGCAGCACGCTCTAAATAGCGCAAAGGGGATAACGCGACAAAATTCGCTGCCGTGCGAGGTAATTCATCGTAAGCACTAACCATGTTTAGCTCCATCTCTATTTATTGTATTTCCATGTTTAAAAGATATGCATTCTTTGATGCCAATGCATCTATTCTTTAGTCGAGTATATCTTGTATGGTGAAATCAATAGAGCCTAAAAGTGAAATAATATATATTTTTTATTTACTTAAGTGAATGATATTTGATTGAATATATTATATTTTAATATTAATTTTGAAAAATGATGCATTAAAAAACTGAACTAAGTGGTCTTGTTTTTATAATATGATGATGCTTGCTCTATTCATATTTAAGCGCTCAGGTATGTTTTACTCAATCGGAAGATTAAAGTTTTAATGGTTTTCCTTACTATTTGAAGATGGATTGTATAAATAGACTTAAATGCTCAATAATTTTATTAACAATTTATAACTCCACCTAATTTTATTATTGAACTGTTTCATCATTTACTTTTTATGTTTTTTTGATGATGTGACGAAAATTTAGTTATTTTAAAATTGATAAATCTATCACTTTATTTATTTTTTTGATTGTTTGTTTTGAGAAATTGAGATCAGCGCTTTGATCTGCCTATTTAAAGGTTTATCAAATATCATTTAAGGTGTAAAATTATGCACAGTTTTTATTTTGTTTCACCGATTTTATCTTGAGGTTCTACCTCGATCATAATCTCGCGGTGACATGCTCCATTGTACGGGGCATCACTCCTTAAGGATTTTTTATGCCTATTATCACATTGCCAAATGGCGATCAAAAAAGTTTTGACCAAGCTGTTTCCGTTATGGAAGTGGCGCAAAGTATTGGACCTGGTCTTGCAAAAAATACAGTTGCAGGGAAGGTTAATGGTCGTTTGGTTGATGCCAGTGATTTGATTACCGAAGATGCTACGCTTGAAATTATTACACCTAAAAATCAAGAAGGTGTGGAAATCATTCGTCACTCATCGGCTCACCTATTGGGTCATGCGGTAAAACAACTCTTCCCAGAAGCTAAAATGGTCATTGGTCCTGTCATTGAAGAAGGTTTCTACTATGATATTTGGATGCCACGTCCATTTACATTAGATGACATGGCTGCAATCGAAGCGCGTATGAAAAAGCTCATCGATCAAGATTACGAAGTCAT
>CAXYZD010000086.1:0-10575 GCA_964293455.1 uncultured Acinetobacter sp.
ATTTTATCAAAATTCAACCTGCTTTTTTTCAGCATACTTTTTGAAACACCACCCTTTTCTTTATCTACAATTTTATTTGCTTGAATCCAAGGTATGAGCAAGGAATAGAAAAGCATTGCTTTTCCCTTGTGCAAGAGCAAAGCGTAGCTTTGCTAACACACTTACAATAAAAAACCCCTGTTTTATAACAAGGGTTTTTGACTCAAAAAATAAACCTTAGTTTTTTTCTTTATCTACGATTTTGTTTGCTTGAATCCAAGGCATCATAGAACGTAACTTATTACCTGTTACTTCAATGCCATGCGCAGCATTTTGACGACGACGAGCAGTCATAGAAGGATAATTCATTGCACCTTCATTAATAAACATTTTCGCATATTCACCAGATTGAATACGTTTAAGCGCATTACGCATTGCTTCACGAGATTGTTCGTTAATTACTTCAGTACCTGTTACATATTCGCCATATTCAGCATTGTTCGACACTGAGTAGTTCATGTCCGCAATACCGCCTTCGAACATCAAGTCAACGATCAATTTAAGTTCGTGTAGACATTCGAAATACGCCATTTCTGGTGCATAACCCGCTTCAACCAAAGTTTCGAAGCCCATTTTAACCAATTCAACCGCACCACCACAAAGAACTGCTTGCTCACCAAAAAGGTCAGTTTCAGTTTCTTCACGGAATGAAGTTTCGATGATACCTGTACGACCACCACCTACGCCTGAAGCATAAGAAAGTGCTACGTTACGTGCATTACCAGAAGCATCTTGGTGAATGGCGATTAAGTCAGGAACACCTGAACCACGTTGGTATTCTGAACGTACTGTGTGACCTGGTGCTTTAGGCGCAACCATGATTACATCTAAGTCAGCACGTGGCACAACTTGGTTATAAAGAATTGAGAAACCGTGAGCAAATGCTAAAGTTGCACCTTGTTTAATGTTTGGCTCAATCTCGTCACGGTAAAGTTGTGATTGAAACTCATCTGGAGTCAAAATCATTACAACGTCAGCTTGCGCTACAGCAGCAGCAACTTCAGCAACTTTAAGACCTGAATTTTCAGCTTTTTTCCAAGAAGTAGAGTTCGCACGCAAACCTACAGTAACATCTACGCCAGAATCTTTAAGGTTAAGCGCATGTGCGTGACCTTGTGAACCGTAACCAATAATTGCTACTTTTTTGCCTTGGATGATTGAAAGGTCAGTGTCTTTATCATAAAAAATTTGCATTGCTGTCTCCGCTTAAATGCTTTGTTTCCTCATCTTATCCTGAGGATCTTTTTGTTGATCACTTACAGGTTAAGTTCCTCTCCTGTTTGTAAAGAGAGGTTATACACGAGGTTATAAAAAATCAATTAACCAATTGGCTAAAACCTTAAATTTTTAATATCTAAAAAAGTTAAACTGATAAAACTTTTTCACCACGGGCAATACCCGATACACCTGAACGCACCACTTCTAAGATGGTATTTTCAGCAAGTGCATCAATAAAGCCGTCAATTTTTTCTGTCGTCCCTGCAATCTGAATCGTGTAGGTCGTTGGTGTTACATCAACCACCTGACCACGAAAGATGTCTGCTGTGCGCTTAATTTCAGCACGAGCCGAACCCAATGCTTTGACTTTAATCAGCATTAACTCACGCTCAATGTGCGCGCCTTCTGACAAATCAACAACTTTTACAACTTCAACTAATTTATTGAGTTGCTTAGTGATTTGTTCAATTTTATGATCATCACCATAAGTTGTCAGCGTTAAACGTGACATGGTTGCATCTTCAGTTGGCGCAACGTTTAGCGTCTCAATGTTATAACCACGTTGAGAAAATAAACCGACCAAACGAGATAACGCACCAGCTTCATTTTCAACGAGTACAGAAATTATATGTCTCATTCAGTGCGCTCCCCTTTGCCTAACCACATATCTTTCATCGATTGACCTGCAATCAACATTGGATAAACGTGTTCTGCACGATCTACCATAACGTTGATAAATACGCACTTATCATTAATTGCCATTGCTTCTGCAAGTTTAGATTCAAGCTCATCAGCATGATCAATTTGAATACCCACATGACCGTAGGCTTCCATCAATTTTGCAAAATCAGGCAATGAATCAATATAAGAACTTGAATGACGTCCTTCATAATTCATATCTTGCCATTGTTTAACCATGCCTAAGGCTTGATTATTTAAGCAAAGAATTTTGACATTCAAGTCATACTGTTTACAGGTTGATAATTCTTGGATACACATCTGAATCGATGCTTCACCCGTAATACAAATGACATCTTGTTCTGGGAAAGCGAGTTTCGCCGCCATTGCATAGGGCAAACCTACACCCATTGTTCCTAAACCACCTGAGTTCAACCATTGGCGTGGACGTGTATAACGGTAGTAGTTTGCACCAAACATTTGATGCTGACCCACATCCGAGGTAATAATCGCTTGGCTATTGGTGATTCTATCAAGTGCTTCAACCACTTGTTGTGGCTTCATTACCCCATTTTTACCTGCTTCATAACGTAAGCCATGAACTTTGCGCCATTCATCAATTTGAGACCACCAAGCTGAAATAGCTTCAGGATTTGGCTTAGAAGCATTGAGTTGTTTCAACTGGCTCAACATTTCCTGCAACACTGGCTCAACCGCACCTACAATTGGAATGTGCGCCATAATCGTTTTTGAAATGGCCGCAGGATCAATATCAATGTGAATCACTTTTGCATTGGTACAGAATTTTGCAGGGTTATTGGTTACACGGTCATCGAAACGTGCGCCAATTGCCAAAATAACATCTGCATTATGCATGGTCATATTGGCTTCATAAGTGCCGTGCATCCCCAACATACCAATAAATTGAGGATCATTACCTGGAAAAGCACCCAAGCCCATCAATGTATTGGTTACAGGATAATTTAATAAGTGTGCAAGCTCTGTCAATAATGCAGATGCATTACCTTGAACTACACCACCGCCTGTATAAATTACAGGACGCTTAGCATTTAATAATTCATCAATTGCTTTACGAATCTGACCAGAATGCCCACGATGTGGCGGCTGGTAAGAACGCATTTTTACTTTTTCAGGATATTCGTAAGCAAATTTATCAACAGGATTTGTCACATCTTTTGGAATATCAACAACCACAGGACCCGGACGACCTGAAGACGCAATATAAAATGCTTTTTTAATAATGCCTGGAATTTCACTTGCATGACGCACTTGGAAACTATGCTTTACGATTGGACGAGATACGCCAACCATATCGGTTTCTTGAAATGCATCTTCCCCAATTAAATGTGACGGCACTTGACCTGACAAGATCACCATTGGAATGGAGTCCATGTAGGCTGTTGCAATTGGCGTTACTGTGTTGGTTGCACCCGGACCTGAAGTCACAAGAACAACACCAGTTTTTCCCGTTACACGCGAGTATGCATCTGCCATATGACCAGCAGCTTGCTCATGGCGCACGAGGTAATGATTAATTTTTTCTTGTCTAAAAAGCGCATCATAAATATGTAAAACTGCGCCGCCTGGATACCCAAAAATATGTTCTACGCCTTCGTCCGCTAAAGCACGAACAAGCATGTCACCACCAGATAAAAGTTCCAACGTATTCACCCTAATCTTATTCCACGACCAGTATGGGAGACATACGGCGTGCTTCATTGATTGACTTGTATGCATTGTTATAGCACACATATTTCATAAGTTTTTGCTGCAATATAAAAAAATGTGACTGCACTGTCGTTTAGAGAGTTTGGTCAACCTAAAATACGCTGGGATAAGCATATTTAAGTAATATTCAATTTTTCGGTTTAGAAAAATTGGTACTGCAAGCGATGTATTTATTCAAAGGGTGGTCGAATAAATACACATAAAACTGTCTAGGCATTTTTGTAGTTTCAGCGACCAAAGTCAAGGTTTCAACGGCGCTTTTTTGGATTATTTACAGTCTAATATTTTAAACAATACATAACTTATTTTTATTAATTACTTTTTTTGTTATTAATTTTATTATGCTTTTAAACAATAAAAGATGAGTTCGCTTTTCATTTATTAAAAATCGTATAAAATACAAACAGAGATAAAAACCGCATCACAAGCTATGTTGTTGATGTATCAATTTATTTATTTCGCTAAAATAATCACAACAATTTTTCTGTACACATAAGGTCATTCGCATGCAAAAGCTTCAATGGTTCAAAACGTCTTTGCTCTCTGTTGCTTTGGTTTCAATCACAGCATTTACCGCAACACAAAGCTTTGCCAAACAATATTACAAATGGGTCGATGCGAATGGCTCAACTCACTACACCACGACACCACCACCTGCAAAAGCGAAAAAACACGGTAAAGTGGATACTTATGGTGGTTCACGTAGCACTTCTATCGCACCCGTACAGAACAATACAGCGCCACAACCTCAAAATAATGCACCACAGAATAATGCTGAACAAGCTCAGCACATTCCTGTTGTTCAATCTCAAAGTGCACCTGTCGAAAATCGCCAAGATGCACCACAATAAGATTTTCAAATATTTCACATCATTTTAGCTGTATAAATTTCAGCGCAAAACTCACTTTTTAGTGCGTTTTGCGCTATGCTGTATTTCAAATTTTCTAACCGTTCTCTTATATTACGTATATGACTACTCACATTGACCCTGAATATCAAGCAAGTGCGATTGAACCAACTGTCCAACAGGACTGGAAAACTCGCAAATCATTCAAAGTTGCCGACATTGTAGAAGGCCCACGTCGTTATATTCTCTCGATGTTCCCTTACCCAAGCGGCAAACTGCATATGGGTCATGTGCGTAATTATACCATTGGTGATGTGATCAGCCGTTTCCACCGCCTTAAAGGTGAAACTGTGCTGCAACCAATGGGTTGGGATGCTTTTGGTCTACCTGCTGAAAATGCTGCGATTGCACATCAAGTTGCACCTGCAAAATGGACTTTTGAAAACATCGCTTATATGCGTGACCAACTGAAAAAATTAGGTCTTGCTGTCGATTGGGATCGTGAATTTGCCACTTGTACGCCTGAATATTATCGTTGGGAACAATGGTTATTTGTTCAGCTTTATAAAAAAGGCCTGATCTACCGTAAACTTTCAACTGTAAACTGGGATCCAGTCGATCAAACTGTACTTGCCAATGAGCAAGTTGAAAATGGTCGTGGTTGGCGTTCAGGTGCATTGGTTGAAAAACGTGATATTCCAATGTACTACTTCCGTATTACAGACTATGCACAAGAATTATTAGACGATTTAGACACGCTTAAAGACGGTTGGCCTCAACAAGTTTTGACCATGCAGCGTAACTGGATTGGTCGCTCACAAGGGATGGATATTACCTTCCCTTCTGCAAATCCTGAAATCTATGCAGATGGCTTAACGGTATTTACCACACGTGCCGATACACTAATGGGTGTAACTTATGTTGCTGTTGCAGCAGAACACCCAATGGCATTAAAAGCGGCTGAAAGCAATCCGACACTTGCTGCATTCATTGAAGAATGCCGTATGGGTTCAGTGGCTGAAGCTGACCTTGCGACTGCCGAAAAGAAAGGTATGGCAACTGGTTTATCTGTTAAACATCCTGTGACAGGCGAAGAAATTCCTGTTTGGATCGCGAACTACGTGTTGATGTCATACGGTTCAGGTGCAGTAATGGCTGTTCCTGCACATGATGAACGTGATTTTGAATTTGCCAATAAATTTGGTTTAAATATCAAACAAGTGATTGATGCCAAAGGTACAGATGATGCAGACTTTGATGCAAGCACTTGGCAAGAATGGTATGGCTCGAAAGAAGGCTCATTGGTCAATTCAAGCGAATTTGATGGTTTAAACTTACAAGCAGCTTTTGATGCTTTCCTTGCAAAATTAGAACCAACTGAACTTGCGAGTTCTAAAGTTCAATTCCGTTTACGTGATTGGGGCGTTTCTCGTCAACGTTATTGGGGTTGTCCAATTCCAATGATCAACTGTACCAAGTGTGGTCAAGTACCTGTACCTGAAGATCAACTTCCTGTGGTTTTACCAACAGATGTTGTTCCTGATGGTTCAGGCAATCCACTGAATAAAATGCCTGAATTCTACGAAACCACGTGTCCAACCTGTGGTGGTGACGCACGTCGTGAAACTGATACTTTAGATACTTTCGTGGAATCTTCTTGGTACTACGCACGTTATGCATCACCTGAATTTACAGGCGGTATTGTTGATCCTGCTGCAGGTCAAACTTGGTTGCCTGTAAATCAATACATCGGTGGTGTTGAACATGCCATTCTGCATTTACTTTATGCACGTTTCTTCCATAAACTCATGCGTGATGAAGGTGTAGTACAAGGCAATGAACCATTCACTAACTTGTTAACCCAAGGTATGGTACTCGCTGATACGTATTATCGTGAAGCAGACTCAGGCAAGAAAACGTGGTTTAACCCTGCGGATATTGACCTTGAACGTGATGAAAAAGGTCGTATCACTTCTGCGAAATATCAGGGTGATGGTCAAGACGTTGTGGTTGGCGGTCAAGAAAAAATGTCGAAATCGAAAAATAATGGTATCGACCCACAATCTATCATTGACCAATATGGCGCAGATACTGCACGTGTATTTATGATGTTTGCTGCCCCACCTGATCAATCTTTAGAGTGGTCTGATGCGGGTGTTGAAGGCTCAAATCGTTTCTTAAAACGTGTATGGCGTTTAACGGCAGGCTTCCTTGAAAAAGGCAACAATGCATCTACAATTGATACCGCAAAATTATCTACAGAAGCGCAAGACTTACGTCGTAAAACGCATGAAACCATCCAAAAAGTGGGTGATGACATCGAACGTCGTCATGCATTTAACACTGCAATTGCAGCGATGATGGAATTGTTAAACGCAAACAATAAATTTGAAGCGAAAGATGATAATGATATTGCGGTTGGCCGTGAATCAATCATTACGCTTTTAACTTTACTTGCACCATTTGCACCGCATTTAAGCCAAGTGTTATTGACGAAGTTTGATATTGAGTTAACGTCAGTTTTATTCCCAACTGTGGATGAGTCAGCTTTAACCCGTAATACGCAAACAATTGTGGTTCAGGTGAATGGTAAACTTCGTGGCAAATTAGAAGTTGCGGTTGATATTTCTAAAGATGATATTTTGGCACTTGCGAAAGCATTGCCTGAAGTTCAACAGTTCTTGACTGGTCCAACCAAGAAAGAAATTGTTGTTCCAAATAAGTTGGTTAATTTGGTGGTTTAATGCTTTTAAGCCTCCCTTTTTGAAGGTGAGAACATCGCTTGCAAGGGAGAGTTTTAAATAAATGAATCCTCCTGAGTCCCCCGTTTACAAAGGGGGGACTTCCTCTCCAAAAAAAGAGAGGTCGGGAGGGATTTAAAACAAAACCCAAACAAAGCCCGTTGCCAGTCAACGGGCTTTGACTTTACAATCAAGATGCAAATTGGGAAGATATTCCCCTCTATTTTTAACAAGATGAACCGAGGACAAAACATGCACTTAGCGCAACGTTTAACAGCCATTGTTTTAACTTTAGGCTTAAGTGCAGGCTTAGTCGGCTGTGGCTTTCATTTAAAAGGCACCAACCCTCAAACTACACCTTTGGTCTATACTAAACTTGAATTGGCTTTGCCTAAAAATACTGATGATCTTGAGAAGAAACTCAGTGTTTATTTGGCAGCAAGTGGCGTCCAACTGAGCAATGCCAATGATGCTTATGTTTTACGTGTACTCAATTACACACCTTATCGTCATGAGCTCAATGGTACATTGGTTGAAACATTATTACGTTTGAGTGTCACCTTCCAAATTGAAGATCGTCAAGGTAATCCCATTACAGAACCTCGTACCCTAACCTCATCTCGTAGTTATCAATACAACATCAACACGGTCAATACTGACGATCAACAATATCATTATTTAAGTCAAATTATGATTGATGATATTGCTCAACAAATTTCTCGTCAGATTTCTGCAAATCGTTTACCGAAAGCCAAAGTGAATGCAACGCTTCCAATACAGCAACCTACTCAATAACTGGCTGTACTCGCTCTTATGAAATTCGATTATATTCAAGCACTCAAGCGTACACATGAAGCCCGTGGCGCTTGGATCATGTACGGTCAAGAACCTTTGCTCGAACAAAATCTAATTGATGCTTTTCGTAAAAGTTGGAACAATCAAGAGGTTGAGCGTCAACGCTTTGATATAAGCAGTGCAAGCGAATGGAAAAATGTCTTTAATGCACTCAACAGTTTGTCATTATTTTCACAAAACCTTGCAATTGAAGTACATGGCAATATCAAACCTGATGCCAATGCACTCAAACTTCTAAAACAATACATTCAGCATAATGAGCATAATTTACTGCTCATCATTATGCCAAAGCAGGATGCAAGTAGTCTAAAATCTGCATTCTTTCAAATGGTCGAAGCCAATGGTGTCGTGGTTCAGCTCACTGCAAACTACCCTCAAGACCGTCAACGCATCTTAAGCATTGAAGCTGAAAAACTCGGTATTGAACTCAATCAAGAGGCTTGGACTTGGCTTGAACAACATCACGAACACAATTTATTGGCTGCTCGCAATAGTTTGATGCGTGTAGCAGATACCTTTCCTGAACAAAAACAGATTCAAATCGAACAGTTGTATGAATGCTTACAAGATCAATCTCGCTATACCACCTTTGATTTAAGTGATGCCCTCATTGCAGGAAATTTAGCGCAATCCGCACGTATTTTTCAATTTTTAATCTCCGCAGGCGAACCCGCGAGTTTGGTTTTATGGACGATTAGCAAAGAAATGCGGCTACTCATGCAACTTTTTGAGCAACCGCAAAATGCCTTACAACTCGGTATTTGGAAAACCAAAATTTCCAATTATCAGCAAGCATTAAGACGACTCAATCCACAGGCTTTTTTACAGTGGCCGCAACTCCTATTACGTATTGATGCTGCCATTAAAGGCATGAGTAAAGAAAACTCTGAGCATTTAATTTTGCAAAGTATTACTGAACTCTGTGGCAAAAATTTATTCCGCTAAGTTGGCATTTTGATCACTCAACTCCATCAATAAGCCATTGTATTTTGAATAAATTTACAGCATATTCAAATCAAATATTTAGGCTTAACTCCATGTCTATTACATTATCACCTGATCAAATCCAACAACTTAAACAATTATTCGCACACGCTGATAGCTTAATTTTTAGTGCTGGTGCAGGCATGGGAGTCGATTCAGGTTTGCCCGATTTTCGTGGCAATCAAGGCATGTGGAAAGCCTATCCTGAGCTTGGACGACAAAATTTTGATTTTACTCAAATTGCCAATCCCTCTGCATTTCGCTCTCAGCCTCAACTAGCTTGGGGCTTTTATGGACATCGCTTGGCTTTATACCGCGAAACCCAACCTCATCAAGGTTTTCAACGTCTAAAGCAACTCGCAGAACAACTTGATTTACCCTATTTTGTGTTTACCTCTAATGTAGATGGTCAATTTCAAAAAGCAGGTTTTGACCCTGAGAAAATTTATGAATGTCATGGTTCTATTCACCATATTCAATGCCTAGATGCATGTACCGATGACATTGAAGCTGCCGATATGCTTGAGCCTCAAGTCAATTCGGAGAATTGTCAATGGGTCGGTGATCTTCCAGATTGTCTTGAATGTGGTGGTTTAATGCGCCCCAATATTCTCATGTTCAATGATTCAACATGGATTTCAACACAGTTTGATCAGCAAGAAAAACGCTTACAACATTGGTTAAATCAACACCGCGCACCTTTAGTGATTGAAATGGGTGCAGGCACTGCGATTCCGAGTGTTCGTATGTTCAGTGAACAATTTGCTCCCAACATTATTCGGATCAATCCACGTGAGGCAACATTGCCTAAAAAAGGTGGAATGTCACTTCCTTACCCTGCACTCAATGCTATTTCATTGATTTTCAATATACTCAGCACTCAACAAGAGTAAATAATTCTCATTTGAGTTTCAAAAAATCCACGCTTTATCCTTATTTCATCTCTATAATTTGTCTATCTTTCAGTTTGCCTAGACCTGCAACTATGCCAAAAATAAAACCATCAAAAATTATTGTCATTATACTGGGGATTGCCCTGCTCGCTGGACTGGCATGGGCATATTTTAAACCGAAAGATACCCAACCGCAGTACATCAGTGCTGAAGTCACACGGGGCGATATTGAAGATTCAGTCCTTGCAACGGGTGATCTTGAAGCGACTAAAATGGTCAGTGTGGGTGCTCAGGTATCAGGTCAAGTCAAACGTATGTATGTAAAATTGGGCGATCAAGTCAAACAGGGTCAACTGATTGCACAAATTGATTCTGTACGTCAGACCAATGATCTCAAAACAGCTGAAGCAAGTATTAAAAACCAACAAGCGCAGCTTGCCACCAAGCAAGCAAACTTGACCAAGGTTGAAGCAGAATATAACCGTCAAAATACCATGTATGCTCAAGATGCGACTTCAAAAGCAGAACTTGAATCTGCTTTGGCAAGTTTTAAAACGGCACAAGCCGATA
>CAXYZD010000087.1:0-10562 GCA_964293455.1 uncultured Acinetobacter sp.
GTTGTAAGTTGTAATAGTCAATATTTGATGCAGACTCACGAAACATATTTTCTTTGTAAAACTTAATAAAGCCAAAACTGAGGGCAAAGAAAAATAATAGACCTTGTAGGAGGCTACTGTCTAAATAAGCAATATTAAGCGTTTGCAGTACAATCAGTACAGCAAGTTTCATTGGGGTGTTGCTGAGTTGTTGATATAAGTGTGTAGAGCTATGTTTCATCTGTTTAATGATTAGAGGAACCGTAAACATGAGAAACAGCATAATGCACAAAATTGAAATACTAAAAGCTTGTGTGTTGTCAAAACGAAGAAATGAAGATTCAATTAAATGACCCAGTGCAAAAGCAGTACTAACAAAAATCATCATGGCAAGAATCCAAGGAATAAACTCTTTTAATTCATCGAGTAATCCTTTGGCTTTGAGTTGACCATACAATAAAAAGTTTCTTTTAAATGCCTGTGGGTACTGTTGTTCCAGTTGTTGCAGGTATTGTGTCGCTTGCTGGGTCTTAATCATAAGGCTCTTTACAGAATAAAACGGCAGACGCTGAATGTTCAGTGTCTTTTCCTTGAGTGTTGGCATTGTAAAGCAAATTTGAAATCATGTAGAGGGTAAGCGTGGATCTAGTCAATTGCATGGCAATGATTGGAGGCGTCTTTTAAGGCTTCTGCATATTGATTGTTAAATGAATATTCCACTCCTGATTAGGGATTTAAATCTGTATTTTCATTTATATTGGGAAAATTTTTTGTGAGGTTTATTTAGCTTTGAATGCTGCTTTGGCATGCATTAAGTAATATGGTGCTTGAGATGAAAAGCGTATTGATGGTTCTATTTTTATCATTTTACAAATTTTAGGCATAAAAAAACTAGCATATAGCTAGTGTTTTTATTGCACCATTTTAAGAAGTATTAAAATGGTGCCCGAGGCCAGACTCGAACTGGCACGCTTTGTGGGCGGGGGATTTTAAATCCCCTGTGTCTACCGATTTCACCACTCGGGCTTTACAAGATATGGAGGTAGGAGCCGGAATCGAACCGGCATTTACGGAGTTGCAGTCCGCTGCATCACCATTCTGCCATCCCACCATCTCTTGGTGATGCGTATATTAGCAATCTTTAAAAAAAAAACAATACTACAATTCATGCATATGCACATAAAACCAACATATAGAATAAAATTGTTCAAATAATCATGTATTATTTGCGAAATTGATTCATATCTACTTTGGAGATGTGCTGTGGCATTAGTTTTAGATGGTCGCGCATTAGCGAAACAAATTGAAGCAGACTTGTTAACACGTGTTGAAGCGATAAAAGCGAAAACAGGTCGTACCCCAATTTTAGCGACTATTTTAGTCGGTGATGATGGTGCATCTGCCACTTATGTACGTATGAAAGGGAATGCATGCCGCCGTGTCGGTATGGATTCTATAAAAGTTGAGTTAGGTACTGAAACCACAACTGAACAATTGTTGGCTGAAATTGAAAAATTAAATGCCAATCCTGATGTACACGGTATTTTGTTACAGCATCCTGTACCTGCTCAAATTGATGAGCGTGCATGTTTTGATGCCATTTCACTTGCAAAAGATGTTGATGGCGTAACGTGCCTTGGTTTTGGTCGTATGGCGATGGGTGAGGCGGCATATGGTTCTGCAACACCTGCGGGCATCATGACTATTTTGAAAGAAAGCAACATTGAAATTGCAGGTAAACATGCAGTTGTTGTTGGTCGTTCTGCAATTTTAGGTAAGCCAATGGCTGCAATGCTATTGGAAGCTAATGCAACGGTCACCATTTGTCATTCACGTACGCAAAATTTAGCTGATTTTGTCAAACAAGCAGACATTATTGTCGGTGCAGTCGGTAAAGCTGAACTCATTCAGAAAGATTGGATTAAGCAAGGCGCTGTTGTTGTTGATGCGGGTTTCCATCCACGTGATGGTGGTGGTGTGGGTGATATTCAACTTATCGGTATTGAAGACGTTGCTTCTGCTTATACGCCTGTTCCGGGTGGTGTAGGGCCAATGACCATTACTACATTGATTCGTCAAACTGTAGAAGCTGCTGAGAAAGCTTTGGGTTAACAGAATCCCTCCCCTTGCGAAGCAATACTTCTCCCTTTTGAAAAGGGAGAAGTTGTAAATTTTTAATTTGCAGTGGGTTCCCTTCTTTTTAAAGAGGGGTTAGGGGAGATTAAATAATTTATAATGAATTAAAAATATGAGCTGTACATTCCAACTGTCTAAAGCCCCGAAAAAGTTACTTGATGCCTTGCATGAAGTCATTCCTCAATGTGATTTACTCGCACAGCAATTGCCTGAAACACCAATTTCATTGTGGTTGATTCCGCCAGTATTTCCGACTGATCGTTTAGATGATGAAGTGATTCGCCGTATTTGGAGTGAAACACCATATTGGATTTTTTGCTGGGCTTCAGGCTTAGCGATGGCACAGTGGTTACTTGCAGAACCTCATCATGTCAAAGATAAAGTCGTATTAGATTTTGGTGCAGGATCGGGCGTTGTGGCGATTGCAGCGAAAATGGCAGGGGCAAAACGCGTTATTTGTTGTGATATTGACAAAGTCAGTTTAGATGCATGTCGTGAAAATGCGTTGCTGAATGATGTTGAGCTTGAATATTTGGATGATTTGTACCATTTAGAGCGAACAGCAGAGCAAGTTGATGTGTTATTGGCTGCCGATGTTTTATATGATCAATGCAATCGTTTTTTCTTAGATGAGTTTTTAAAATTTGCACCCGAAGTTTGGGTTGCCGATAGTCGTGTGAAAAATTTTAGTCATCCGAAATATCAAAAGTTGGATGAGCGTAGTGCAACGACTTGGCCTGATTTAGATGAATCAAAAGAATTTCGTAACGTGAGTTTTTATAAGACGCTTTAAAGCGTCTTATTTTTTATCATCAATTCTTAAATTTTAAGAACACGTATAACGTACTACATGCAATGTGCTTGGACGTGCTTCTAAAGCTTGGCGTGTCGCATAGTCTTCACCATTATTTAAACTTGGTGTGTTGGAAAGTCCGAAAGAAGTTCGACTATGACCCAATTGAACACCTGTTTTATCATCTGAATTGACTTGTGGATTGATAATTTCTGTGCTGCTTAAAACAGCAAGTTTATAAGTTTTATTTTCACCGAGTACTTTTTTACAAGCCCGTTGTAATTTATCGACATCTAGGTCACGGTCTGCACGACCAGACAATGTATAGACAAGCGTGGCTTGATTTGCATTTTGGCTTTCAATTTGATAACCCGTTGTTCCGTTAAATGAACGCGGTGCAGTCTGACAGGCTGTTAGTGTTAAAATGGTCATTGCAAATGCTGTTGCTTTAATTATTTTCATCTGTGATGTTCTCTTAAGCGAATGTACTGCTTGCAGTATCGCATAAAACAGACTTGAACAGACCTGCTATAAAGATAAAATATGAAGATATGAGCATTGATATGTTCTTTTTTTGTATAGAATTAATTTCTAAATATTATTTAAATCATATGTTTATATTTTTGATATTTTACATGGTACAAAAACAACGCTTTAAAAAAGCGCTGTCTAAAAGGTATGTATTTGGCAGATGATGTATTAATTATCGGTAATCAGACTATGTTTTTTAGTATCTTTCATAAATACATAGGTGATTAAAGATAGACCAATCATAAAGGTGATGTAGTAGAAGAAATAATTTTCATGTCCTGCATTTTTAAAGCTTAGAGCAACCAATTCTGCTGTACCACCAAATACGGTATTTGCCAATGCATAAGGTAAAGCAACGCCTAAAGCACGAATATGTGGTGGGAACAGCTCAGCTTTAACCACTGCATTGATCGCGGTATAACCAGTAACAATCAACATCCCACTCATACATAACATAAATGCAGTGGTTGGATTAGTTGTCGAACCTAAGCCATTGAAAATAGGAATGGTAAATAACACACCAAGCACACCAAAGATGATCATAATTGGTTTACGACCAATTTTATCTGACAATGCACCAACAGCAGGCTGAATGAGCATAAAGACAAAAATTGCGGCTGTAGTAATTTCAGTCGCCGTGGTTTTTTCAAAACCTGAAGTATTGACCAAATATTTTTGTAAATACGTGGTGAATGTATTGAATGCTAAAGTACCACCAGCGGTCAGCATAATCACGGTAAATGCTTGTTTTGGATATTTGGTAAATAACGCCAAAGCCCCTGATTTTTCACCACCATTTTTGGCTTGTTCTTGGGCTTTTTTCGAAGATTCAGTTTCAACCAAACCACGACGAATCCAGAACACTACAATAGCCAATAAAGCACCAATAAAGAATGGAACACGCCATCCCCATTCACCTAACGCTTGCTCTGAAAGGTTACGTTGTAAAATGATCAGTACGCAAAGCGCAAGTAGTTGACCTGCAATAAGCGTCACATATTGGAAACTTGAGAAGAAACCACGATGATTTTTCCCTGCCATTTCTGTTAAATACGTTGCACTTGAACCGTATTCACCGCCAACACTTAAGCCTTGAATGAGTCGGGCAAACAATAATATGGCAGGAGCAAGCATACCAACAGAATCGTAAGTTGGTGCGCAGGCAATCATTAATGAACCGACACACATGAGTGATACGGAAACAGTTAAACCTGCTTTACGACCTTTACGGTCAGCATAAATGCCCATTACCCATGCGCCAATTGGACGCATTAAGAAACCTAAAGCAAAAACCGCAGCCGCTTGCAATAATTTGACTGTGCTGTCGCCGTCAGGGAAAAACCGTGGCGCAAAATACAAAGTAAATGCGGCATATACATACCAATCGTACCATTCAACGAGGTTACCCGCAGAACCACCTAAAATAGATTTAAATCGTGTTTTATTATCAAGGGGGGGAGCTATAACTTCGGAGGATATATGTTCAGGGGATGCATTAGACATCACAGTTCTCCAAATAATTTAGGTAAAACGCATGCATACATTTCAATAAATGCTATTGAAAAAATGTGAGATCATGTGTTGTGGAAGAGATGAAGTGAAAAGGAACAAAAAGTTACAAAGTTGTTATACGCTTGGGTTTTGCATGCTTTTATTAGACTTTAGTCTTAAAAGATGACTGTTTTATGCATCAAAAAAGTGCAAAAAATGTTTTTAAGCGCATTTCACATAGAGTTAAAAGATGGATTTATTTTTTATAAAAAATAAGTATTTGTAATAAAAATAAAAAATTCTGAATATTTATTATGTAATGTGAAAATACGCCTATTTTTCAATGAGATTAAAATACAGACATTTGTTTGAGTATAAATACATCATTGGTCGAAAATAATAATGTTTTCAATCGCTCTTATTTAGAAAAGCGCTAAGTATATTCAAAAAAGAAGAAATATTTGATATTAAAATTTATCTTTTTATAGGCGAATGATGAAGAATGGTCTATAGTTTTTTAATCAGGCATTGATAAAGATCAATGTCTTAAAGATGAAAAAATGTGATTTAAATTTTAGGTGAACATTTGAAGTTGTTGTCTTAAATTTATTGTTTTAAGGTTGCTATTTAAAGTGAAGTATTGAGTAATAAAGCTTTAAATAGAAAAAATGAGTCTTTTAATTTGGTTGTTGATCGTGTTTTAAGTCGTTTAATGATTAGATGAGATCAAAATTTTTTATCTATATCAAACAAAAATAAAGGCAAAGAACAAGGAAAATTAAAATAAAAGGATGGAGAGTAAGATATGCAAGCACTTCACGAATATTCAAAATGTTATGACCTTATGGTGATTGGTGGTGGAATTAATGGTATAGGCATTGCTAATGATGCTGCGGGACGAGGCTTATCGGTTTTCGTTTGCGAAAAAGATGATCTTGCCGCACATACCTCATCGGCAAGTAGCAAGCTTATTCATGGTGGTTTACGTTATTTGGAGCATAAAGAGTTTCGTTTGGTGCGTGAAGCGTTGGCAGAGCGTGAAGTACTGTTAAATAAAGCACCTCACATCATTCGTCCTCTACGTTTTATCATGCCACATCGTCCACATTTACGTCCTGCATGGCTTATTCGTACAGGGTTATTTTTCTATGATCATTTGGGTAAAAGAGAAAAACTAGCAGGCTCAAATTTAGTGACTTTTGATGGTGTGGATAGTCCACTACATAGCGATATTCAACGTGGTTTTGAATATTCAGATTGTGCAGTCGATGATGCCCGACTCGTTGTACTCAACGCGATTCAAGCCAGAGAGCATGGTGCGAAAATCATGACGCAAACCAGATGTATTTCTGCTGTGCAAGTGGATGGTTTATGGCATGTAACACTTGAAAATGAACAAGGGCAATTTCAAGTCAAAGCCAAAGTTTTAGTTAATGCGGCAGGGCCGTGGGTAGCAAAATTTATTCGAGAAAATTTAAATTTAACATCGCCGTATGGGATTCGTTTGATTCAAGGTAGTCATATTATCGTACCGAAACTATATGAGGGCGATAAAGCCTTTATTTTGCAAAATAATGATCAGCGTATTGTATTTACTATTCCATACTTACAATGGTTTACGCTTATTGGCACAACGGATCGTGAATATACGGGTGATCCAAATCATGTTGAGATGAGTGCTGAAGAGCGGGCATATTTGCTTGATGTTTGTAATGATCATTTCAAACATCAACTGGCTGAAAATGATATTGTCAGTACCTTTTCAGGTGTGCGTCCCTTGTGTGATGATGAGTCTAACAATCCATCGGCGGTCACGCGTGATTATACTTTAGCATTGAGTTTTGACAGTACGCATGCTCCGTTATTGTCGGTCTTTGGTGGTAAATTGACGACTTATCGAAAATTGGCAGAAGCTGCGATGGATCAGCTGAAACCATTTTTTAACAACATGAAAAAAGAATGGACAGCATTAGCTTTATTACCGGGTGCAGAGCAACTTAATTCTGTCGATGAGTTACAGGCGCAGATTCAACAACAGATCAAAGGCATTGCTGATGAAATAGCAGCACGTTGGGCACATGCTTATGGCACTCGTGCGATGCAATTTTTAAAACATAGCAATTCAATACATGAATTGGGGCAAGATTTTGGGCATGGTTTATTTGCACAAGAAGTCGATTATTTGGTTGATCAAGAATGGGCGATCACAAGTGAAGATATTTTAAAACGTCGCAGCAAGTTGTATCTAGATTTTAGTGCAGAAGAAATTTTAGTTTTAGACTCATATTTACAGGCTTTACATGAGCGTAGGTTGCAGCAAAATGTAGCTTAAAATCATCAAAAAATTGATGTAAAAAAGCAGGCTTTAAAGCCTGCTTTTTTATTTTGAAAGATTTATATGATTTTATTCATGTTCATTATGCTGTGGAGCAGGGTAACGGAAACCTTTGGTTTTATAACCCAAATACATAATACCGAACATTGCCCACCATAAACCCCATTTCAAGGCTGTTTCTTCAATTTCTAGCCACATTGCAAAGATACTGAAAAAGCCAATTAAAGGAATAATAATGAAGTTGAGAATATCTTTGAAATTTTTGGTACGCCCATCACGCAATGCGTAACGAGAAATAACTGACAAGTTTACGAATGTAAACGCCGTTAAAGCACCAAAACTAATCATTGAAATTACAATATCCAAATCCATGAAGCCCGCAGTTAAAGCGACGACACCCACAATGAGAATATTGTATGACGGGGTAAAACTTTTAGGACTGATATGACCGAAAATCTTTTTATTGATCACGCCATCACGACCCATCACATACATCAAACGAGATACACCTGCATGTGCAGAAATACCTGAAGCCATCACAGTTACAATTGCAAAATACAACACGACAGTTTTGAATGCGATACCACCTACAGCTTGAAGAATATCAGGTTGCGTAGCAGCAATATCTTCAAAGTAAGTTTTCGGGTCATTCGGAAAGTAAATCTGCATGAAGTACGTACTGATAATGAAGATGACACCTGCAAATAATGCCGTCATAAAAATAGCACGAGGCAGGGTTTTTTCAGTATCTTTGGTTTCTTCAGCAAGCGAACTCAGTGAGTCAAAACCTGTAAATGAAAAACAAAGCAGTGTTGCACCCGTAATCAGTGCACCGACATTGGTCATCTCATTCCAAAAAGGTTCAAGACTCCACAATTGATACTTGGCATCAACCAATGAACCGTCCGCATTGACACCACTTGCAAGCAGTTGATAAACCATCCATGTAAAGTAGGCAATTACTACCAACTGAACAAAGACGATCAAACTGTTAAAGTTGGCAACAAAACGTGCGCCACGTAAGTTTACCGCAGTCATAATTGCCGTGAGTGCAATAACCCAAACCCAATGATTGACATCAGGAAATAGCGCTTCAAGATAGATCACAGCCAAAATGATATTGACCATCGGTGACAATAAATAATCGAGCCAAGAAGACCAACCTACCATAAAACCGACATTTGGATGGATTGATTTTTGCGCATAAGTGTACGATGAACCCGAAGATGGATATCGGCGAATCATGTGACCATAGCTGATGGATGTAAATAAAATAGCAATTAATGCAATGACATAAGACGTTGGAACATGGAAATGACTCTCTTCTGATACCAGACCAAAAGTGTCAAATAGCGTCATCGGTTGGATGTATGCCAAACCAATAATGATGATGTGCCAAAAGCCAAGTGTTTTTTGCAGCTTAGCTGTCGATTGAGTCCCAGTGTTAATTGTCAACGGCGTTGTCCTCTTAATCGTCGATCAAGGATCAGTCATTTTTAAGGATCGTTTGAGACGAACGATCCCCCCTATATGAATAAAACAAAAGTGCGCCAATCTACTTCAAAAAGCCACCCTTGTCAGTAACTTTGTTAGTTTTTTAGCAGAAATGATGCCACTTTTTTGAAAAATGCGTGACTTATGATTTTGCATGATAAAAGCCCGATACTTATTCAAATATCAGGCTCCTTTACAACTATATTGGCGTATTTCTAAACAATTACCAAGCTTTTTCCAAGATTGATTTTAAATCTTTGAAGGTTGCTTCTTTCGGGTTGTAAATAATAGAACCATCATTAAGTGCTTTTTCTGCAACTTCGTCGAGTTGTTCTTTCGAAATTTTACCTGTTTCACTGAGTGTACGAGGTAATTTGGTGAGTGCATATAAACGATCACGCATTGTATTGAGTGTTGCAATCACTTTATCGGCACGTTGGTTGGCAGGTGTTTGTGCGTAAATATCGGGGCCTGCAAGTGGCAATAATAATTCTGCAATTTTATCGCCATTTACATCTTTGTTGTATTCAAGTACATAAGGTAAAAATAGGTTCATACATAAGCCATGGGGCAAATGCGCAACCGAACCTAAGGCATGACCGAGTGAATGCACAATACCGACCATTGCATTAGAAAAAGCGATTCCTGCCATTGTTGATGCTTGAGCAAGTTCTAAACGACCTTGAGCATCGGTTGGGTTGTCTAAAACAGTAAATAGGCTATTGCTGACTTTTTTGATGGCAGCCGTGGCATAAGCATCTGAAATCGGATTAGCAGCCATACAGGTATAGGCTTCAACAGCATGCGTCATGGCATCCATAGCAGTCATTGCTGTTAAATGCGGAGGTAACGTTTGCGTCATACGTGGATCAAGAATGGCTGCATTTGGCATGAGGTAATTTGATGCAAATGCCAATTTCACGTGTTTCTGATTGTCTGAAACCACCGCCACCATAGTGACTTCCGAACCTGTACCTGATGTCGTTGGAATGACGAAAAATGGTTTGAGTGGACGGGGTAAATTATGCGCACCTGAATATTTAGTTAAATCATCGCCACCTTCAGTCACCAAAATATTAGTGGCTTTGGCTGTGTCAATGACAGAACCACCACCCACAGCAATAATCGCATCGCAGTTATTTGTACGATAAGCTTGTGCTACAGCGCGAACCGTTTCTAAACTTGAATCGGGCGGAACATCATCAAAAACAAAACCAATTTCAATATCAGTTGATTCAAAAGCAGCTTCAAGTGGCGCAAGTAAGTTATTGGTACGCACCCCTTTGTCTGTAATGATCATTGGACGTTTTACACCTAAGGATGCAAGTTCATAAGGAATATGCTCAAGCGCAGCATGACCTGCAATCACTTTAACTGGACAGAAAAATTCGTAATATGGTTTAGCCATGCGTCATGCGCTCCCTTTAATATATGACTGTGCAACTTTAAGATAAATGTTTGCAGCACCTGATAGTTTTTCTTTTAACGATAATTCATGTGGATATTGTTTGACTGCCAATTCTGCAACCAATTTTGGCAAAATCAATGTTTCCATTTTATTGAGGCAACGTACCAAGCGAATGGCATATGACAAGTCACCATCGGCAATCATACGATCATTGGCAAATGCTTGACAGGTGCTTTCTTGGAATGAAAAAACCAAAAATGCATGATGTAAATGTTTAAAAGTAATGGTTAAATCGGGTTTTTCATCTAAATTTTTAACCAAATCTAATTGGTGTTGCTCATTAACACGGGCAATAAATTTTGCCCCATTGGGGTAAACTTTCATTGATAAGGTAA